>DATDCH010000887.1:0-11593 GCA_036524455.1 Kofleriaceae bacterium
CGGCGCGGACGCCCTTCACCTTGTCGTAGACCTGATCGCACAGCGCCTTGAACTGCTCCCAGAGCTCCTTGCTCTGGCGCTGCGGCATCGGGCCGACTTCTTTCCATAGCGCCTGCAGCTGGCGCAGCCGGTTGCCCAGATCGGGCGACGGCTCCTCGGCGGCCATCGACTTCGCGGTCTCGATCAGCGCTTCGGCCTTCGGCACGTTCGCGAACCGCGACCAGTCCTCGGCTTCGCGCAGCTCGCTCGCACGCACGACCAACTTGCCGCGCGCCGCGGTGTAGCGATCGCCGAGCGTGTCGCGTTGCTCCGCCGGCACCTTGCCGAGCTGCTCGAACGCCTTCGCCGCCTGTTGCAGCAGGCGATCGATCGCGCGGCCGTCTTTGCTGCCGTTACTCGCAAGCGATTCCATGTCCTCGCACATCGCGGCGAGGCTCGCGGCCAGCGCGACGCCGCGCTCGGCATCCTCTTTCCGCTTTGCTTCGCGTTCGGCCTGCTCGGCCGTGCGACGCGCGTCGTCTTCGGCTTTGCGCTTGTCGCGCTCTTCGCGGCGGGCGTTCGCTTCGGCCTCGCGGGCTGCGCGCGCCTCGTCGGTCTCGGGCTCGGGCTTGGTCGCGTCGTCGTCGGAGCTCTTCGCTTCCTTCGCCTTCTCGGCGGCGGCGCGCTCTTTCTCGCGCCTTGCCTCGCGCTCGATCGCGCGGAGCTCATCGCTGCCGCGGGCCTGCTGCTCGTAGATCTCTTTGCGCTTCCAGAACCGCTCGGTCGCTTTCTTGAACCGATCGTCGCCCTCGTCGGCGCCGCCGAGCTGTTGCCAGGTCGCTTCGGCCGCGGTGACCTGCGCGCTGACCTTCTCGAAGTCGAACGAGTCGGCGACCGCCTCGATCTCGCGGATCAGCTGCGCCTTCTCGGCGCGCCGGCGCTTGACCTCGTCGGGCACGGTCGACTTGGACTTCGCGCGCTCGGCCTCGTCCATCTCCTGGACGATCTTGCGCGCGCGCTGCCGCACCGCTTTGTTCTTCGCCTTTTGCGCGACGTTCTCGAGCCGGTCCGTGTCGTCGAGCTTGTCGACGGCGGCGAGGCCGACTTCCTTGAGCGTCGTGTCGATCGCGATCGCGCGCAGCACGTCGCCATCGTCGATGCGCGCGACGGCAGCGAGCCGCAGGTCTTGCGGCGCATCGCCCTTCGCGAGCTCGGCTAGCGCACGCGGATCGCGCAGCTCGCCGAACGCGCGTTTGCGCACAGGCGCGAGCGCGGCGTTGACCGCGACGTCGACCAGCGCGTGTTGATCGCCGAGCTTGATGATGCCGGCGAGGCCTTCGTTGGCCTCGTCTTCATCTTCGCTGCATGCGTGCGAGCTCCACAGCTGGGCCGCGCGCTCGCCGGCGAAATCGCGCAGGCTGCGTTCGGTCTCCGCAGCCGCGATCTCCGCGAGCACGTTGGCTTCATCGATCTTCTCGATCGCGAGGCGGCGCACGCCAATGTCGCGATCGGTCCGAGCAACTTGAATAAGGATGGCAGCGTCGTCGTGGGTCAAAGCCTTGACGGCTTGAGTGCGCACCTTGACGTCGCTGTGGCGGTACTTGGGGCGGAAAAGATCTGCAATCCCCATGGGCAGGGCGGCAATCTATGCGGCCTGCCAGCCTCGGACAAGCGTTGCTTTGGCTTCCCCGCATACGATTTCTACGACGCTGCAACGGTCCTGCACCCAGGGCGCACCAGGTGCGGTTGGCGGCCATCGAGGCGCTGGCGTCGCTGTCCCGGCCACCGCCCTAGCCAGTGAACCGTTGTCCTCGGCGACGTTGAAGGTTTGACACGCATTCGCAACAAGCGGTTGGACCACGTGGCCGGAGATCGGACAGCCGGCACGGCCCGTGCTCAAGGGCGCGACCAGAAATATCGGGAGAACTGACTCAAATGAACGCGATGAATTGGATGGCCGGTTTTGCCCTGGGCGTGAGCCTGGTGGCCGGCTGCGTGGATAGTGGCGAAGACAAACCCGACGTCAGCGACGTCAAGGGTGGACCTGACGGCAAGGCCGAAGCCTGGGGCTCCTCGGACAACCCGGCCATGTTCAACAGCAACCTCGAGTACCGGGTCGCGGAGCTGCCGCGCAACGGTCAGGCAACGAACATTCCGTGGGCTGGCAACTACTGGCCGGTCTACCAGGACAGCATCAATTACAAGTGGGCCGGCGCGACCTCCAAGTCGCCGTCGCAAAAGTACGCGCAGGCGTTCAACGTGACCGGCGTCGAAGACGGCGTGTCGCGCTACCACGGCATCGACGCGCACTCGTCGCGTACGGCGTGCACCGCCGACTCGAACTGCAACTCCGCCATGGGCGAGTCGTGCTCGAAGCGCGAAGGCCAGACCAGCGGCCGCTGCATCCCGACGTGGTGGGGCATCTGCCACGCGTGGGCGCCCGTCGCGATCCTGCTGCCCGAGCCGAAGAAAGCCGTCACGCATAACGGCGTCGAGTTCAAGGTCCAGGACATCAAGGCCCTGCTCACCCTCGCGTTCGATCGCACGGAGACCAAGTTCGTCTCGCTGCGCTGCGACGGCGTCGACAGCCAGAACGAAATCTCGTTCGACAAGTACGGTCGCCCGACCGGCGCGTCGGCGAGCTGCAAAGACACGAACCCGGGCACGTTCCACGTGCTCATGACGAACTATCTCGGCAAGCAAGGCGAGTCGTTCGTCTACGATCGTACGTGGGACGGCGAAGTCTGGAACCAGCCGCTCCGCGGCTATCGCATCACCGCGATGGACGAAGTCACCGCGCTCGAAGCGAACAAGCTCGTCGGCGTCGTCGCCGAAGGCGGCACCACGGTCGATCGCAACGGCAACGTCGCGGGCGGCGCATGGACGCAGGTCGGCACGTTCCCCGTCACCCCCGGCCAGAGCTTCACGGTCGCGATGACCGGCACCGGCGATCCGGACATGTTCGTCAAGTTCGGTGCGCAGCCGACCGAGTCGAGCTACGACTGCCGCCCCTACGAGACCGGCCCGGCCGAGACCTGCACGCTCACGGTCCCGACCGGCCAGACGCAGGCGTTCATCGCGGTCAACGGCTACGGCTCGACCGCATCGACGTTCGCGCTCAAGGTCACGACGGGCGGCTCGATCCCGACCACGTACGTGTTCAACCCGAACGCGGCGAAGCTCTACAAGACGCACATGGACGTCGACTACATCTCGGAGTCGGCGGCCGGGACCGACGGTCACCTCGGCTCGACGATCGATCGCTACACGCACATGGATCGCTACGACTACATCCTCGAAGTCGACGCGGCCGGCAAGATCGTCGGCGGTGAGTGGATCGGCACCTCGAAGAAGCAGCACCCGGACTTCGTCTGGCTCCCGATCCGCTCGACCGTGACCACGGTCGCCGGCGGCAAGATCAGCTACGCGAACGTCAAGATGATCTACGACCTGTCGATGCAGGGCGAAGGTGGCGGCGGTGGTGGCGGCACGGTCCGCGACATCACCGAGACCGGCGCGGTCGTGAAGGCGGCGTGGAAGCAATACGGTCCGTTCAACGTCGCTGCGAACACCACGTTCACCGCGACGATGACCGGTGACAACGACGCCGACCTCTACGTCCGCAAGACCGCGGCGCCGACCGCAGCGGCCTACGACTGCCGCCCGTACCGCGACGGCTCGTCGGAGTCGTGCTCGATCGTCGGCCCGGCCACGGTCTACGTCGGCGTCAACGGCTACGCGGCGTCGAGCAGCTTCTCGCTCAACATCAAGTACACCGAAGGTGGCGGCACCACGCCGCCGACGCCTCCGCCGGTGTTCGCTCACCTGATGAAGACCGGCTCGGTCACGCAAGGCGAGATGAAGCTGTTCCAGCTGCCGATGCCCGCGGGCAAGAAGGTCGTCATCCGCACGACCTCGACGACCGATGTCGATCTGTACATCCAGTTCGGCGGGGCGCCAACGACCGCTGCGTACATCAACCGTGGCTACACGTCGTCGGGCAACGAGACCGTCTCGTTCACCGCGACGAGCAACGGCGTGCTGCACGTCGGCGTGCACGGCTATGCGGCGGGCTCGTTCTCGCTGAACACTGCTGACCAGTAAGCGACTGTAAATCGCTGGCCCGAGAGGCGGAACAAGGGCGTCGCGCAAGCGGCGCCTTTGTTGCTTTCGGTCACGGGCAGCTGAGGAACACGGTCGCGCTGACGTGTGCGATCTCGACGTGGGAAGGCATGCCGGGCGCCAGCGCCTGGACGGCCATCGCGAGTCCGAAGCCGCTGCTCTCGATGTCCGTATTCGACCACGTGTCGCCCCACAGATCTGTGGCGCTACCGTACGTCGCTGTTTGAAAGCTGGACCACGGCATCGTGGTCGCGCGGTTAGTGAGCCCGATCGCGCTCTTGACGATCCTCACCGAGCTGTCGACGACCTGATAGCCAATGACGTGACGCTGAACGTCGAAGCGGATGCCAGCGATCGTCGCGCCGGCAGGCATCGCGAACTGGAAGTCATGAACCACGAGATAGTCGGACGACTCCATGTTGTTGATGAACGCTTCCGTCGACCCCCAGCTGTCGGCTGCCGCAAACACGTCTAACCACGGCTTCTGGCCGAACGGCGAGTTGTAGGCGCTATGCGCTTCCTTCGTCATCGTCGCCGGGCAGCCGATCGTGACGCCCTTCGGCAACGCCATGTCGATCCACGCATCGCTTGCAGTGTGCGTGACGATCTGGAACGCATTGATCGCCTGCGCCGTCGCCGGGTTGGCGACGTTGCCGACTGTCACCGAGACCGCGGTTCCCGCCGGGACCGCGCTGCCGGCCGAGCGCGCGAGCACGAGCGTGCCGCCCGACGCCGACGCCGCAAACGTGCCGTCGATACCGGTTTGCCCGACGACGTTCGCAGCTGAGATATCGAAGACCATCGGGAACGGGAACAACAGCCTGAGCTTGCCGTCGCCCGGCCACGGATTGGTGGTCGTAAAACTGATGGTCACGTTGCCCGAAGCACCGGGCGCGAGATTCGCAAACGTGACGCTCGACGCAGCCAGTGCAGCAGGCGAGATGGAGTCGCTCGCCGTTGCGGTATCGATCAGGACGCCGGCGGCGGTGCGAGTCGCGACCGTGATCGGCAGCGGCGTGTTGCCGTAAGGTGGGTTGCGCACGTTCGCGACGCGTACGGTGACGTGATTCGGGTACGAGGCGGACGTCCCGCCAGACCGCGTGACGGTGATCCGCGATGCGGTCGCGCTGACGTTGAACGCACCGTCGAGGTTCGACGTCGAGAACGTCGCCGCGGACGCGTCGAAGCCGGCTGGAAGGTCGACTATCAATTGGCCGTCGCCGGGCCAAAAGTTTTCCGGCTGGAAGTCGATCTGCATCCAGCCGAAACCGCCTGTGCTCGCGTTCTCGTGACTGAACCGTAGAGCGTTGAGTGTTCCGGGGATCGCGTCGCGCACCGTGACGGCAATCAGGCGCGGGCTCTGGCCCGGCGCCGCCACGCGCACCGTTGCTGACTTGTTCGCCGTCGACGTAGCGTCGATTAATCCCGTCACGGTCACGGGCAAACCCGTCATGTACGTCGCGCTAGACAGCGTGATCGTCGACGGCGCGACGGTCGCGTCGCCGTTCACCACGTCGATCGTGACGGTCTTACCCGGATAGCCCGGATCATTCGCGAGCCGCACCGTAAACGTATCGGTCCTGCCCTCGAGAACGTCCATCGTGCTGCGGTCGACGAGGATGTCGTCGTTGTCGTTGACCGTCACGTTCACGAGCGCGGTCATGTTGCCGCTCGAGACGGTGACGGTGGTTGCCTCGTGGAGCGAGTCGGTGTCTTCGACAGCTTCGATCATCACCGACTGCGGCGTGTTGTAGTTCGCGCTGTGGAACTGCAGACCCGTCGCACCAGGCAACCCGATCGCGGTGGGATCCGTCGATTGCGCAACGACATTGACTTGCGTCAGTGGATCGTACGCGAGCACGACGGTGAACATCGCGCTCGTCCCTTCGTCGAGGTTCATCGCCCCCGCGCTCAGCAGGATCTGCTGGAAGTCATCATCGATGACCGCGAGGTCGACGTAACTGTTCGGCACGCTCGGCAAGCCACCCACGTAGATGCGCGCGTTTCCACCTACGGTGTCCGCATCGAGCTCGCCGTACACGGTGACGGTCTGCGGAACGTTGTAGTCGGTCGGGCCGAACACCATCGACGCAGGAGACGGGTATGCGAGCTGCGGAGTGTCTGACCACAAACTCACGTTTGTCATGCCCGAAGGTCGGCGTGTCAGTCGTACGTCGAACGTTGCAGTGCTCTGCTCTCGGACACTGAGGGTCGTCGTACTGACCACGATCTGTTGCACGTCGTTGTCGAGCACGTGGGTGACGACGTAGCGGGTGGGACCGCCGTCGGTCGTGAGCTGAACGTTCGTGAGCTCGTCCATGATGTCACCGTCGTCCTCGAGGCCGACGATCGTCACGTCGACGACCTCGCTCGCGTTCGAGAGCGTGAAGGTCGACGGACTGACGGTCGCGACCCCGACATCGGACGACGCGACGCGGATAGTGACTGGTTCGGCGATATTTTCGGCGAGCTTCACCGGCAACGTGACGGTCTCGCCCTCGACCAGCGTGAACGACTCGGGGAGGACGAGCGAAGGCTCGACAAGCGGCGAAGCATCGAGCACCTCGACGGGTTTGTTGTCGCCGCAGGCAGCGAGTGCGCATAGGGCCACGAACAGGGCCCCTCTCCTCCGCATGCGCTGATTCTACATCGTCGCGGTGTGCGCTTTGCGCGGCGTGCATGCGTTGCCGAACGCAACACAAGTGCGCGTTCGAGCACGATTCTGGCGCCTCGGGGTTCCTTGTACTCCCGACGCCACGGAGTAGGCTGCGCCCGTGCAGCCGCTCCATTCTCAGCCGCCCGCGCATTCGCTGCTGTCTGCGGATGATCTGTTTCTGTTCAACCAAGGTACGCACTACCGGCTTTACGAGAAGCTCGGCGCGCATCCGGTCGAAGGCGGTACGTACTTCGCGGTGTGGGCGCCGAGCGCACGCAGCGTGAGCGTGATCGGCGACTGGAACTACTGGGGCCACGGTACGGACAAGCTGCGACCGCGCGAGTCGAGCGGGATCTGGGAAGGCGTGCTCAAGGGAGTGGGGCACGGCACGCGCTACAAGTTCGCGATCACCGGGCCCGATGGCACCACGCGCGAGAAGTCGGATCCGTTCGCAGTGCGCACGGAGCATCCGCCGGCGACGGCATCGATCGTGTGGAAGCCGCACCACGAGTGGCGCGACGCGGAATGGATGAAGGTGCGCGGCGCGAAGTGCGCGCGCAACGCGCCGGTGAGCATCTACGAGCTGCACCTCGGATCGTGGCGGCGCAATCACAACGAAGTGCTCGGCTATCGCGAGCTCGGCAAGCAGATCGGGCATCACGTGAGCCAGCTCGGGTTCACGCACGTCGAGCTGATGCCGATCATGGAGCATCCGTTCTACGGGTCGTGGGGCTATCAGCTGACCGGATATTTTGCGCCGACGACGCGGTATGGCGCGCCCGAAGATCTGATGTGCATGATCGACGAGCTGCACCAGCGCGGCATCGGCGTGATCGTCGATTGGGTGCCCGCGCACTTTCCGACCGATCAGCACGGGCTCGGTTACTTCGACGGTACGCACTTGTTCGAGCACGCGGATCCGCGGCGCGGGTTTCATCCCGACTGGACGAGCTACATCTTCAATTACTCGCGGCACGAGGTGCGCTCGTTCTTGATCTCGAGCGCGATCAACTGGCTCGACCGCTACCACATCGATGGACTGCGCGTGGATGGCGTCGCGTCGATGCTGTATCGCGATTACTCGCGCAAGGCCGGCGAGTGGGTGCCGAACGAAGACGGCAGCAATCACGATCGCGATGCGATTTCGTTCCTGCAGCAGTTCAACCACGCGGTGTACAGCGGGTACCCCGACGTGCAGACGATCGCCGAGGAGTCGACCGCGTGGGGCGGCGTGTCGCGGCCGCCCGAGCACGGCGGGTTGGGCTTTGGCTACAAGTGGGACTTGGGCTGGATGCACGACACGCTCAAGTTCCTCGAGCGCGACCCCGCGCATCGCAAGTATCACCACGACGAGATCACGTTTCGCGCGATCTATCAGAACAGCGAGAACTACGTGATGCCGCTGTCCCACGACGAGGTCGTGCACGGCAAAGGCTCGCTGCTGTCGAAGTTCCCCGGTGATCCGTGGCAGAAGTACGCGACGCTGCGCCTGCTGCTCGGGTATCAGTGGGCGCTGCCGGGCAAGAAGCTCATCTTCATGGGCGACGAGATCGGCGTGTGGAACGAGTGGAACCACGACCACGAGCTCGACTGGGCGTGCGGCATCCATCCGGCGCACGCCGGCATCGCGCGTTGGCTCGGCGATCTCAACGGCGCGTATCGCAAGCATCGCTCGCTGCACGTACGCGACTGCGATCCGGTCGGCTTTCAGTGGCTCGTCGGCGACGATCGCGACAATAACGTGCTCGCGTTCGTGCGCTGGGGCGAGGCGGGTGATCCGCCGATCTGCGTCGTCGCAAACTTCACGCCGGTGCCGCGGGAGGGCTATCGGTTCGGCGTGCCGCACGCCGGGTATTGGCGCGAGATTCTGAACAGCGACGCGACACTCTACGGCGGTAGCGGCATCGGCAATCGCGGCGGCATGCATAGCGATGCGATCGGCTGCGGCGGCCATCCGCAGTCGCTGATCGTGACGGCGCCACCGCTCGCGGTCACGATGTTCGTCGCCGAGTGATCTCGCCGGACCGTCGCGACGGTCGCCCGTATTGCGGTTTCTACGCGGTACGCCCAGTGTAGCCCGTTCGCACAGCACGAACCTTCGCGGCCCGACACCGCGGCGGTCGGCATCGGCGTACTATCCAGCGTAGTGAGCGAGAAGTGGGTTTGCATCCACGGGCACTTCTACCAGCCGCCTCGTGAGAACCCGTGGCTCGAAGCGATCGAGCCACAGCCGAGCGCGCATCCGTATCGCGACTGGAACGAGCGCATCACGGCGGAGTGCTATCGGCCGAACACCGCGGCGCGCGTCGTCGACGGCCAAGGTCACATCATCCAGATCGTCGACAACTACCAGCGCATGAGCTTCAACGTCGGGCCGACGCTGATGTCGTGGCTCGAGAAGTGCGCGCCCGATGTGCACACAGCGCTCGTCGATGCCGACCGCGCGAGCGTGAAGCGGTTCAGCGGCCACGGCTCTGCGATGGCGCAGGCGTTCAACCACATGATCATGCCGCTCGCGTCGGCGCGCGATAAGGCGACGCAGGTCAAGTGGGGCATCGCCGACTTCAAGCGGCGGTTCGGCCGCGCGCCCGAAGGCATGTGGTTGCCCGAATGCGCGGTCGACACGCCGAGCCTCGAAGCGCTCGCGGCCGAAGGCATCGCGTTCACCGTGCTCGCGCCGCACCAAGCGAAGGCGTGGCGCCCGCCCGGCGGCGAGTGGCGCAAGACCGGCGTCGATCCGGGCCGCGCGTACAAGTACAAGCTGCCGAGCGGCAAGTCGATCGACTTGTTCTTCTACGACGGCGCGACGTCACAAGCGGTCGCGTTCGAGCGGCTGCTCGTGGACGGCCACCAGATCATCGCGCGCATGACGAACCGCGGGGCGATCGAGGGCGGCGGCCCGACGCTGTGTCACATCGCGACCGACGGCGAAACCTACGGCCATCATCATCGCTACGGCGACATGGCGCTCGCGTGGGCGCTGTCGCAAGTCGAGCAAGGTTGGAACGGCACGCGGCTGACGAACTACGGCGAGTACCGCGCGAAGGTACCGGCGACGTGGGAGGTCCAGCTTGTCGAGAATTCGTCGTGGAGCTGCGCGCACGGCGTGTCGCGGTGGCGCGAGGACTGCGGCTGTAACAGCGGCGGCAAGCCCGGCTGGAACCAGAAGTGGCGCAAGCCCCTGCGCGACTCGCTCGACTGGTTGCGCGAGCAGGCCTACACGACGATCGAGCAGGTCGGTGGTCAGCTGTTCAAGGATCCGTGGGCCGCGCGCGACGCGTACATCGACGTGCTGCTCGACGGCGACGAAGCCCGCGAGCGGTTCCTCGCTGCGCACGGCAAGGAGCGGCTGACCGGCGCCGATCGCGTGCGGGCGCTGTCGCTGATGGAGATGGCGCGCCACGCGATGCTCATGTACACGAGCTGCGGCTGGTTCTTCGACGATCTGTCGGGCATCGAAACCGTGCAGTGCCTGCAGTACGCGGCGCGCGTCGCGGAATTGATAGCGGCGGTGCGTGATATCTCGGTCGAATCCGAGCTCGTCGATCGGCTCGCGGTCGGCCGCTCGAACCTCGCCGACGAAGGCGATGGCCGCCGGGTCTGGCAGCAACGCGTACGCCCCGCGCGGATCGATCCGCTCAAGGTCTGCGCGCACGTCGCGGTGCACGCGCTCGTCGAGCCGGGGGCGGCGGACCAGGCGGTCGCGGTCGAAGGCTTCCACGTCGAGTTCGAGGATCGCGTCGAGCGCCGCAGCGGCCGCGCGCGGATGGTCGCTGCCACCGTGCGCGTGAAGTCGACGCTGACCGAGGAGGCGACCGCGCTGTGCTTCGCGGGCCTCCACCTCGGCGAGCAGCACGTCACCGGTGGCGTGCGGCCACCGCCGTCGCCCGACGAGTGGACCGCCACGCTCAAAGAGCTGCGCGACTCGCTCGAGACCGGCGACGTATTCGCCGCGCAGCGAGCGATCGATCGACACTTCCCGGGCGCGCACCTCTCGCTCGGCTCGCTGTTGCCGGGCTCACGCGAGCGCGTGCTCGCCGCCGTGCTCGGCGACGCGATCCGTGAGGTCGGCGATCAGATTCGCGACTCGTACGAGCAGCACGCGCCGCTGATCCGCTGGCTCGTGGCACACGAGCTGCCGGTGCCGGAGTCGCTGCACACCGTTGCAGAGCTCGCGCTGCGCAACCGCGTGCTGTCGAACCTGCGCGCCGACCACGCGAGCTTCCAGGCGCTGCGCGAGCAAATCGCGGAGGCGGCCGAAGTCAGGGTCAGCCTCGACACGCCGGAGATCGCGCTCGCTGCGAGTGAAGGGCTGCGCCGGCTGATCGATCGCGTCGCCGCGAATGCGGGCGGGCCCGCGGGGCTCGATCCAACGGCGCTCGATATCGTCGCGCGTGCGGCCGATGTCGCGGCACGCATGCGGAGCTCGGTCGATCTGTGGTTCGCGCAGAACGCGACGTGGCGCTTGCTCGAGCGGCTGCCCGAGCTGCGCAAGCTCGGCAAGGCCGGCGACACGCAGGCGCTGCAAGCGCTCGTCGATCTCGAGCGGCTCGCGCGCACGCTTCATCTCGCCGTGCCGGCGTAGTTACGGGTCCCAGCACTCGCGCGGAGCGACGTGGCGATCGAACGCGAGGCCCGTGCACGTGACGAAAGACGCGTACGGCAGGCAATCCCAGCGCAGTAGCTCATCGAACGATCCGCGGCCGGGCTCGCATGCTCGCTCGAAGAGAGCGCGCGCTTCGCTCACCATGTCATCACGGGCCGGACTCGGAGATGTTCGCATCGCGCTTCGGAGCAAGCTCATCATCGACCGGGTGAAGCGCTGGTGCGCCTGGG
>DATDCH010000888.1:0-12730 GCA_036524455.1 Kofleriaceae bacterium
CTGTCCGGCCGCGACGGCAAGCGCCGCGAAGCCGCGCGCGTCGCGCTCGCACAGCTCGCTCGTGCCACGACAACCAACGGCGACGCACGCCCGCGCGTGATCGCCGAGCTCCATCGCATCGCGGCAAGCACCGCGTGCGACGACGGCAAGGTCTGCGCGCTCGGCCTGCTCGCCGAGCTTGGCGAACGCGGCGCCGCACGGTTCGCGGATCCGACCGCGATCCAACGCCGCTCCGCGCTCGCGCTCGCGACCCAGCTCGACAACGCCGCCGATGTCGCCGCCGCAGCCGACATGATGATCCACCAGCTCTCCGACGAAGAGATCGTGAACCTGATCGACGTGATGGTCGGTGCATCATCGGGCGCCGCGTATCACCTCGCGGTCGAGTTGTGCGCGCGCCTCGATCTCGCAACCGACACGCGCGAGCGCATCGCGGATCTCGCGCTCGGTCAGACCGCGCCGCTGCCGGTGGTCTCGCGCGCTCCGCGTCCTACGCATTGCGCGGTCCTCGTCGAGCCAGCCGGCCGCGCGGTCATCGTCGCGAGCCGCAAGATCAGCGGCGAACGGCGTTGGCGCCGCTGGGCCGTGCTGATCGGTCCGGACGGCGCGATCGACGACTGCATCCACGAGGAGCTGTCCGGCGCCGACGGCGATCACGCGCCGCTCGTCGCAAGTCTCGTCAGCGATGGCTACCGCGTCGGGACCACCGATCTCGAGCGCGCGCGCGGCATCGTCGCCGCCGCCGCACGTCACGCGTGCGACGATCCCGACAGTGCCTCGCGTCTGTCGTCGGCGTATTACCTCGGCCGCGATCTACTCGATCTCGGCGAAGCCCACCTCGGCGGCCGCGCGCACGCGCACCCGACCTCGAACACACTCGGCCGCGCCGTCGAGCTGATCGCGACACAGATTCCGGGTGACGTGCCCCGCGCGCAAGTGCTGCTCGCGCGCTGCGCCGATTCGGCCGATGTCGCCGCCGCGACCGCCGCGTGCTTGATCGAGCAGCAGCGGCTGCCCGACGCGCTCGCGCATCTCGCACACGCGATCGATCTCGAGCCCGAGTTCGCGCTCCATCACTGGAACCTCGCCGCCGTGTTGCACCAGCTCGGCGAGCTGCCCGCTTGCTATCAAGCGTTGCGCCGCTTCCTCGCCACGAGCGAGCGGCCAAGCGGTCTCTACGCCGATCCGGATCAACCGAGTCGCGTCGCGCTCGCCTCGCGTCTGATCGCCGAGCTAGAGCGCAGTGCGCGCCTCTCCGGCACGCGCCTGCATCGTCCGCGTCGCAAGCGGCGCACCGCGAAGCGCGCCGCACGGCAGAGCTAAGCCGCTCACGTTGACTTGGTCGTTGACCGCGACGGCGACGGCGACAGCGACCTGCTTTACTTCTTCGCCGGCGCTGCTGCGCCCTTCGCCGGCGGGGGCGGGCTTGCTGCGGGCGCTCCTGCTGAGCGACTCATCGAGTACGTGAGCTTGATCCGCGTCGAGCCCGCTTGTGCGCGCGTCGGCAGCCTCCAGCTCTTCACGCGCGCCTCGACGCAGCCCGCGACCGCCGCCATGTCGGCCATGCCGGCCTTCGGCTCGGTCGTCGCGCCCTTGATCTTGCCGCTCTGATCCGACTCGAGGCTGACGACGACGTTGCCCGCGATCTTCGGGTTCGCCGCGAGGCCCTGCTCGTAGCACGCCTGGATCTCTTGGTTGTGGCGGTTGATCAGCGCGCCGAGCGCGCCCTTGTCGTGTGTACCGACGCCGGCCTTCATCGCCTTGAACGTCTTCTCGAGAATGTCGGCGTCCTTCGTCGCTTCCGCGCGCATCTGGTTGTTGAGCGTGATCTTCGGGATCGAGATCTGATAGAGGTCGTGCGCCGGCTGGTAGTAACGATCGTCGTGCGCGGTCGCGTACAGGATGTGGAACAAGCGGCCCATGATGTAGACGCTCGCGACGACGTTCTCCATGTCTTGCGGCGTGCACTTGCTGCCACACGCAGGCAGCGCATCGACCGCTTGCTTGGCGTATTTCGCCGCGGTCACCGGATCGTCGAGCCGCACCGTGTAGTCGGCCTGCTGATAACGAATCACCGGCAGATCGTTCGGCGGCACCTTGCTGCCGATCACGGTCACCGCTTTGTCGAGCGACTTGACGCCGTCCTGCCAGCGACCCGCGAACTGATACGACTGCAGGCCGAGCTTCGCGAGCAGCTCGTACTCCTGATCTTTGCCTTTTGGCGAGAACGCCATCACATCTTGAAACGCCTTGTCGAGCGGCACGTCGGTGCGGCCGGCGAACAGCAGCAGGTCGCGCTCGAGCGCTTCGCGGCCCGGGTTCGTGCCCCAGCCCTTCGCCGCCGTGACGATCGCGTCCCACGCGCCCTTGTTGTCACCGGTGCGCCATTTTGCCCACGCCGTCACATACGCGTGCTCGGGCTGCTTGTCGCTGACCGGATCGGGGGACACGGCCTGGACCGCCTCGGCGTTCTTGTACTGCTTGAGCAGCGAGTACCCCCACCACGCCTTGTTGTAGACGATGTCTTTGTCTTTCGGCGCCTTGGCCACGAGCGAGCCCCACGCCTTCTCGGCGGCAGCGAAGTCACCGAGTAGAAGCTCGTAGCTGCCGAGTAGACGAAGTGTAATTTCGTCGACTTTTTCACCCGAAATTTGGGCGGCATCGCGCAATACCTGTCGTGCGTCCGTGTACAGCTTCTGCTGCTCGTCTTCCTTCGCGGTCTTCGACTGCTCGTAGAGCATCGTCGCGAGGATCGCCGCCTGCGCTTCCTTCTCGACCGGGTTCTTGGTCTTCTCGAACAGCTGACGCTGCTTCTCGATCGTCGTCTTCTTCTTCGCCGCAACCAGCGGCATGCCGGGACGGCCGAGCGCCTCGGGCTCGAAGACAAGACCCTTCACTTCGATCGGCGCGAGCTCGAACGACACGTCACCGGGCCCGGATGGCTTGCTGCCGCCACCGCCTCCGCCACCACCGTTCGGGCCTTCGGGGCCCGTTGATGGACCGCCACACGCAATGAGTCCGGCGAACACAAACGCAAGCGACTTACGCATGCGCGAGGTTTACCTCGAAACGCGGCGCGCTCGCCAGGAGGGTGTTATGGTCCATCGCGCAGTGCGAGGTCTCACGTTAGTCGTGTTGATGATCACGGCGCTTGCGGCGAGTGGGGGATGTGTGGTGGTCAAAGCGCACCAGCGAGAGACTCTCGCGAAGCGGTCGATGACAAACGACAAGGATCCGGGCGAGGCGCGGTTCCAGCAGCACGAACGCGGCTCTAGGGAAGCCGCCGACTACGGGACCGGCCAACCGGGTGGCGGATGCGGCTGCAACTAGCGCTTTCCGGCCTCCTCGTCGGCCTGCTCGGTGCCCAGGTGGCCCACGCCGACGGCGCGCTATCGATGCGCGGCGTCTATTACAAGGAGCGCTCGACGCGGGTCGTGCAGCCGATGCTCGACGGCATGTTCGACGCCGGCACGCGCGGCATCGTCACCGGCCACCTACTCTTCGACGCGATCACGTCGGCGTCGGCAAGCTCCGGGGCCGCCGCCGCCGAGCCGTTCACCGAGAACCGCTACGAAGGCGGCCTCGGCTACGCACACGAATTCGACGGGCCCGAAGAAACGATCATCGATCTGATCCGCGTCGCCGCCGACGGGAAATATTCGCAGGAGCCCGACTACCGCTCGATCTACTTCGGTGCGCGCGCCGAGGCCGAGCTCGCGCAGAAGAACGCGACCGTCTCGCTCGGCGGTGGCTTCGCGCGCGACACGATCAACAACGAGGGCCTACAGAGCGCGATGGGCGGCCCCGAGCTGCTCTGCGACAACGACGATCCCGACTCGCTCGCCAAGGAGTGCCCGCTCAACACCTACGCGCTCTACTCGTCGGCGTCGCACTTGCTCAGCCGGGACTCGCTGATCGGCCTCAGCTACGACATCGCGAAGAATTCGGGCTACACGAGTAACGCGTATCGACAGGCGATCACGACGACGGGCCCGGTCGCCGAGCGGCACCCGAACGAGCGCCTGCGGCAAGCTGTCGCAATGTCCGCGCGTTTCTACTGGCGGCGCGCGAGGGCGGCATTCATCGGCACGTATCGCTTCTACTGGGACGATTGGGACATCCATGCACACACGCCGGAAGTCCGGATCGTTCAAGACGTCGGCTCGGCGGCCGAAGCGTCAATTCGCTATCGCTATTACCGGCAAGATGCTGCGTTCTTCTGGGAGCGCCGGTACGGCGACGCGATGGGGCTTCCCTTCGTCACAGACGACCCGAAGATGAGCCCGTACGATGGCCATCTGCTCGAAGCCAAGCTCGGCATCCTCGGCGAGACGTTCGGGCTCGAAGGCCGATGGGGCGCCGCACGCTTGGAAGGCATTCTCGAGTACATCATTCAAAACAACCGATTCGGAAACGCGGTGGTGGCACATGCGGCGATTACTGTTCCTTTCGAGTATTAGCGGCCTCCTCGCGGGCTGCGGCGACGACGACTGCGGACCTTCGCCAGAGGCCACCGCGCAGGGACTGACCTTGTCGAGCGCGGACGTCACGCTCACCTACGGCAATTTCACCTCGAGCGCGAACAACGACTGCCGCGATCCGATGGCACCCGACGGCGTAATCAGCCTGACGCTCGAAGGCACGCAAACCGGCACCTCGCAACTGATCACGCTGTGCATCGTGCGTCCCGATCTGTTGACGAAAATGGATACGCAGATCGGCGACGGCCTGCGCATCATCGATCTCTACGGCGAGAAGGACGGCTGCACATATATGTACGTAGGATCGCCGCCTGCGACCGGTACGGTGCATTCGAGTGGCATGTGTGACAACGGCACGAACGACGCGGGCTATGGGCTCGCGTTCGACGGCAACCTCTTGTTGCGCCGCGACTGCTCGACGACGGTCGACACGATCGCCGTCGAGATCGGCGGCGTTGTCATCGTGAAGCAGAAAAGCACTTAGTAGGCGAGCCGGCGCACGATCGCGATCAGCGGTCGCAATAGATCCCGCGCGGTCGCGCGCAGCAACTCGGACTCGCCGATCACGCCAGCGAGCGCCGGGCCAAACGTGTAGTAGCTCTCGATCGCGAGCTCGCCGAACACGGTGCGACGCAGCAGCGAATCGCGAACGTGACGGAGCAGCTCGACGTCGTTCGCCATCGTCGAGCCATACGCCGCGGTCGCGACGAAGCACCACTCGACCTCGCCGACCTGGCGATCGGCGGTCGTCAGCTTGACGATCGTCAGCTCGCTCGTGTTGCGGCAATCGTCGTACGCGCGCACGCCGACCCAGTAC
The DNA here is from genome assembly GCA_036524455.1 of Kofleriaceae bacterium. Classification (GTDB taxonomy): domain Bacteria; phylum Myxococcota_A; class Polyangia; order Haliangiales; family Haliangiaceae; genus JABFXX01. The sequence goes on from DATDCH010000888.1 coordinate 5,299, forward strand.
TCGGTCTCGGGCAAGAGGCCCGTCAGCTCGACGAGCTGTAGCTCGCCCGGATCGACCGGCGTCACCGCGTGCGCGAACGTCATGCCTTCGGCGAAATTCTCCGCAGTCATCTCGCGATTCGCGAAATACCGGATCTCGTAGCCGGTGACGCGACCGAGCGCACCATCATCGCCGGGCGCGATGAAGCGCAGCATCGCCGTGGTCGGTTGCACGTCGACGACCTCGACGCCATCCGGCGTCCCGGGCAACGCGTAGTCGAATTCGGGACGCGCGTTGACGAGCACGCGGTACATCGTGCCGTCGTCGGAGACCAGCTGTAGACGCGACCCGCCGCTACCGGGCGTGGTCGTCGTGATCGTCGCGTCGGGCGCGCGTAGATTGCCGTCCTTGCCGTTCGGATCGCCGTAGCCGGCGTAGTCCGTCGTCGTCGCTGTCGTCATCGTCGCGCCGATCGTGAACGGCACGCTGTAGATGATCGAAGGTTGGCCGCGATACGGCAGCCCGTAGCCGGACCACGAGATGCCCTGCTCGCCGTTCGCCGGCGGCGCGGGATAGGCGGCCGTGCTGTACGTCGCGTTGTGATCGAACGCCTGCGCGACCTCGAGCCACATCACGTAGTCGCCGCGCGGCAGGTTATCCGGAATCGGCCACGACACCTTCGCCGGCAGGCCGGGCGTCGGCGTCGCCGCCGACACCGCGTCGAACGGATTCATCGCCTTGAACATGTCGACGGACGGCGAGTCGTTCATCGTCCGCATCAGATCGGCGCGCGGCGGATACAGGCTCGTGCGCGTCGTCGAGAGCTTGCCCTTGTCGGTATACGCGATCGTCGCGCACGTCATCGCGTCGGCGACAGCCCACTTGGAGTCCGTCGGCATGAACGGCTGGCAAAACCGGTTCTCGCGCGAGCTGTCGCTGAACGGATGGCTCAGGTTGTTCTCGCCGCACTCGGTGAACGCGCGGTCGTACGGAATCGGCTGCGTCGGATCGTTCTTCTGCGTTTCGCAGTACTGCCAGTCGTCGCTCGGCAGTGGGCTGCCGAACCCGCAGCAGTTGCGGAACACGACCGACGGAAACGTCTTGCCGTGGCGATGCGTCCATACCGGGAACGTGGTCTCGCGGCGACCGTAGGGCCACATCGGTCCGCTGTTGAAGTCGAAGCGGCCCGGTCGATTGCCGAGCCCGTAGCGACCAACCTGCTGCGTGACGAAGATCGTCTCGACGTACTGGCCGCCCGGGGTCTCGACCCAGACCACGATCTGCGACGGCTCGTGGCGCTCGCCGGTCATCGTCATCGGCATCCCGGGCGTGAGCTTGACGTCGACGACGTGACACTCGCCGACCTCTGCGCTCGCTGGCGCCCGCACGAGCGCGATGACCAGCAGAGCGGCGGTGAGCCGTGCGACGGGCATCACTCGCATTATTGCTCAGTACGCGAGAGCCCGCACCCACGCGATGATCGGCGCGAGCACGGCGCGTGCGCTGGCGCGCAGCAAGTCCGACTCGCCGATCACGCCCGATACCGCCGGGCCGAACGTGTAGTAACTCGCGACGAACAGCTCACCGAACACGGTGGTGCGCAGCAGCACATCGCGCGTCCTGCGCAGCATCTCGACGTCGTTGGCGAGCACCGAGCCATAGGCCGCGGTCGCGACGAAGCACCAGTCGACCTCGCCGACCTCGCGGTTCGAGGTCGTCAGCTTCGTGATCGCGATCTCGCTCTCGTTGTAGCAGTCGTCGTGCGCACGCACGCCGATCCAGTAATCGGTCTCGGGCAGCAAGCCGGAAAGCTCGAGCGTCGCGAGCTCGCCCGGGCCAGCGGGCGTGACGTCGGCGACGACCGTCGGCGAGTCGGCAAAGTTGTCGGCGGTCATCGCGTTGTTCGCGCGAATGCGGACCTGATAGCCGGTGACCGGGCCGACCTGGCCGTCGTCGCCGGGCTCGATGAACGTGAGCGTGACCTTCGTGGCGCGCACGTCGGTCGGCGACAGCCCCGTCGGCGGATCGGGCACCGCGAAGTCGGCCTCGGGCGTGGTCTTGACGCGCACGCGATACATGCCGTTGTCGGAGACGAGCTGGAAGCGCAGCGCGCCCGAGCCCGGCGTGTCGGTGGTGATCGTCGTGTCGGGCGGACGCAGATCGCCGTCGGCGCCCGTCGGATCGCCGTAGCCGACGTAGTCCGTCGTCGACGCTTCGGTCGCCACCGTGCCGATCGTGAACGGGATGCGATACACGACCGACGGCTGCCCGCGGTACGGCTTGCCGCATGCGGAGTAGCTGACCGTCGGCGGCGGGAACGTGATGTCGTTGTAGGTCGCGTTGAAGTCGAACGCTTTCGACGTCTCGACGAACATCACGTAGTCGCCGGGGGCGATGTCCTTCGGGAACGGCCACTTGATCTCGGTCGGCATGCCGCCCTGCGGGGTCGCGCGCGAGACCGTATCGAACGGATTCATCGCCGCGTACATGTCGACCGACGGCGAATCGATGCTCGGGTTGCGCGTGATATCCGAGCGCGGCGGGTACTTCGACTTCACCGTCGGCGAGAACTTGCCCTTGTCGGTGAACACCATCGTCGCGCACGTGCCGGTGTCCCAGATCGTCTTGTCGGTCATGTTCCAGCACTGCGACGAGCCGTCGATGCTGATCGGCCGGCAGTACGGCAAGTGCTCCAACGAGCTCTCGCTGAAGCTGTGCGAGAGGTTGTCTTCCTGTTCGTCCTGGAAAATGATCGCGGGGAACTCGAGCGGATGACGCTGCGCCCACACCGGGAACGTGTTGATGCGGCGGCCGTACGGCCACATGTCGTCGATGCCGAGCGCGGGGTTCGGATACGGACCGCTGTTGAAGTCGTAGCGACCGGGGCGATTGCCCATGCCGTACACGCCGGTCTTCGCCGTCATGTAGATCGTGTCGACATAGTTGCCGGCCGAATCCTCGACCCACGCCACGATCTGCAGCGAGTCGGTCGGCGTGAACTTCACCGCCACGTTGACGCATTGCTCGGCCGCGTGAGCGCGGGCCGGCGGAAGCAGCACGGCGAGGACGGCGAGACTTGCTACGAGCTTCATGCGGTCAGTACGCGAGGCCGCGTATCCAGCTAATGATGGGGGAAAGTGCGGCGCGAGCGCTAGCTCGAAGTAGCTCGGACTCGCTGATTAGACCAGCCGCACTTGGCCCGAATGTGTAGTACGTCAATATCGCAACCTCGCCGAACACGCTCGATTCGAGCACCGAATCGCGGAACCGGCGCAGCATCGTGACATCGTTTGCCAGCACCGACCCGTACGCGGCGGTCGCGACGAAACACCAATCGACCTCCGCGGTCTGGCGCAATGGCGTCGTGAACGACACCACCGTGAGCGGGCCTTGATTGAAGCAATTGTCGTAGGGACGAATGCCAACCGAGTAGTCGGTCTCGGGCAGTAGGCCGGTCAGGTCGACGCGCTGCTGGCTGCCGGGCTCGACGGGTGTGACGAGCGTCGCGATCGGCGTCGCGTCGGCAAAGTTCTCCGCCGTGATCGGGCCGCCCGCGCGCACGCGGATCTCGTAGCCGGTGACCATCCCGGCCGTGCCGTCGTCACCCGGTGCGGGGAACGCGATCGTCGCAGTCGTGCCGGTCAGGTTCGTCAGCTCCGGCGCCTCGGCGGCGGCGGGCGCGGTCGCGTCGAAGTCGGGCTTCACGCGCACGCGCACGCGATACATCGAGCCGTTGTCGGAAACGAGCTGCATGCGCGAAGCGCCCGAGCCGGGTGTCGTGGTCGTGATCGTCGAGTCGGGTGGATGCAGCGTGCCGGTCTGGCCGCCCGGATCGCTGTAACCGATATACGCATCCGTCGAGGCCGACGTCTCGGTCATCGCGATCGTGAACGGCACGCTGTAGACGACAGACGGTTGGCCACGCCACGCCATGCCGTACTCGGCCCATGGAATGCCGGTCGGCGACGGAAACGTGGTGTCGTTGTAGATCAAGTTGAAGTCGTACGTCTTGCTGGTCTCGACGAACAACACGTAGCTGCCGAAGTCGACGCGCTGCGGAGCCGCCCACGATGCGGTCGCCGGCACACCACCGAGCGGGGTAGCGCGCGACACGCTATCGAACGGATTGGTCGCGCGAAACAGATCCACCGACGGCGAGTCTTCGGGCCGGCGCTGCAGATCGGAGCGCGGCGGATACAGCGAGCGCTCGTCGGAGAACATCGAGAACATGCCCTTGTCGGTGAATGCAGCCGACGCGCACGTGCCGGCGTCGAACTCCATCTCGGTCGGTTGGATCGGCCGGCAGTACGGCGGCGGATCCTCCGGCGAGCTCTGCGCGAACGGATGCGACAGGTTGTCGTCGTCGCCGTTCTGGAACACGACGAGCGGGAACTCGTGGCCATGACGGTGGGCCCACACCGGGAATGTCTGATCGCGACGACCGTACGGGAACGTGTCGCCCATCAGCGAGCCGGTGTTGAAGTCGGCGCGGCCCGGCCGATTGCCCATGCCGAAGCGGCCCGTCTTCTGCGTGATGTAGAGCGTGTCGACGTACGTGCCGCTTGGCTGCTCGATCCACGCCACGATCTGCAGCGCATCGGTCGGCAAGAAATCGAGATTGACCTCGATGCACACGCCACTCGGCCGTTCGGCGTGCGCGAGCGCCGGGACCAGCAAGCCCAATGCTGCAAGCCGGCCGAGGCGCATCGATTGAGTTTGTCACACCTTCGGCCTAGCGTCGGCATGTGGCACGCACGCCAAGCGCCGAGTATCTGATTCTCGATATCGAGACCATCCCCGATGTGGAGCGCTGGAAACGTCCGGAAGTGACGGAGGGCACGCCGGAGCCGAAGATCGCGTTCCCGCCCACGTGGGCCCACCGCATCGTCGTGATGGGTTGCCTATGGTTGGATCATAGTTACCGGCTCAAGCGGCTCGGCGTGGTCGGCGATCCGACCGGTGGGACCGGTACACCCGACGAGCGCGAGCGCCACCTGCTCGAAGATTTCTCGCGGTTCGTCGGCCGCGCCCGGCCCGTGCTCGTCACGTACAACGGCCGCAGCTTCGACCTGCCGGTGATCGCGATGCGCGCGCTCTGTCACGGCGTCTCGCTCGGCTGGTACTACCGCGAGCGCAACGTGCGCTATCGCTACTCCGAGGAAGGCCACCTCGATCTATGTGACTGGCTCGCCGATCACGGTGCCACGCGCTCGGGCAGCCTCGACGCGGTCGCGCGCCTGATCGGCTTGCCCGGCAAGGTCGGCGTCGACGGCTCGCAAGTCGAAGGCCTCTACGCTGCGGGCCAGCTCGGCGAGATCCAGAAGTACTGCCTCGCCGACGTCACGCAGACCGCGCTCTTGTTCCTGCGATTTCGTCTGCTGCAAGGCGTGCTGCGCGCCGACGCGTATCAGCAAGCGGTCGGCGCACTACTCGACGCGCTCACGGCGGATGGTAGGGTCAGCACGGTGCTCGAGGCGATGGACCGCGCGCACCTGATGGGCCCTGCCCCGCCGAACCCATGACCACGATCGAAGCGCTCGCGAAGGCGCGGCTTCCCTCAGCTTGGTTTCATCGCGACGTCGTCACCGTCGCGCAGCAACTCGTCGGTTGCGCGCTCGTGCATCGCAAGCGCGCGGGCATGATCGTCGAGACCGAGGCGTATCTCGGTCCCGACGACGCCGCGAGTCACGCGCGGTTCGGACCGACCGCACGCACGTCGGTGATGTTCGGCCCCGGTGGCATCAGCTACGTCTATCTCTGCTACGGCGTGCACCAGATGTTCAACATCGTGACCGGCGCCGACGGCGAAGGTCAGGCGGTGTTGATCCGCGCGGTCGCGCCGCTCGTCGGGTTGCCCGATGATGCGAGCGTCGGGCGCGGGCCCGGCAAGGTGACGAAGGCGCTGCTGCTCGATCGGCGGCACGATCGAAAGGATCTCGCGACGGGTCAGCTGTACGTCGCCGCGCACGCGCAGCCGGACCAGCTCGCGAGCGGTCCGCGCGTCGGCGTCGACTACGCGGGCGAGTGGGCGAAGCGGCCGCTCAGGTTCTGGTGGCAGGATCTTCCTGCGGTGTCGCGCGCGAAACCTACGCAGTAGCGCGCGGCACGGTCGCGACCTTGCGCAAGCGCTGCCGGTACAGCTCGTCGGAGAGCTTCTTGCGATCGCGGCTCGCGAGCGGGCGATAGTGAAAGTGCGAGCCATCGCGCACGGTGACGAGCTTGTCGACACGCGGTACCGCGAGCTCGCCGAGCCAACGCATCACGTCGGATTCGAGCGCGTGCTCCTCGGCGAGCCACACGATCGTCTTGTGCTCGGTGAGGCGCAGCGTCGCCTTGTGCTCGCGCACGTACACCGAGAGCTCGAGGTGGCCGTTGCCGAGCAGCTCGACATCGTGATCGTCGAGGAAGCGCAGGATCTTTCTCGCGTTGACCCGCGACGTGAGCCAGACGTCGCTCGTCGCTGCATCCTCGAAGTGATCCTGGATCCGCACCTCGAGGTTATCGGCGGCGGGCAGCCGTTCGATCAGGCCGAGGAACAAGTCGGTGAGGTGCTCGTCGTCGGTCTGCGCTTCGATGACAAGTAGTTTGTCATCGTCACGCACTAACCAGCCGCGGCCGGCGCCGGCGAATGCGCTCGCGGCGGTCAGCGCCGGCAACACGCCGGTGGGCCAGCGAAACGTGGGCAGGTTCGGCGGCGCCTCGCCGAGCATGAGCACGTGGCCTTTGCCGACCGACTCGCCGAGCGGAATCTGCTCGGCGGCTGCATGCTCGACGGCGATCGGCCAGCTGCCCCGGAGGTGATCCCGCGCCTCGGCGATCGCCTGCCCCATGTGCTCGCCCGACGCGGCGACGAGCTGGGGCGCACCGGGCCGCGCGAGCGCGACGCGGTACCACGTGCGGTGCGACGGCTTCGTCACTGCCCTGCCCATCTCGATGTCACCGCTCTAGATGTCACCGCTGCGGTTCTACCGCAGATCTACTCCGCGGGCGCGAGCCGCACGACGTGGACGAGACCGGGCACGAGCAAGATCGTCGCACCGGGAAGTGAGGTGCCGTCGCGCAGCACGGCATAGACGCGTTTGCCCGGCGGCAGCGTTTCGGCGCTCACGATCCGCGTGACGTGACAGCCGCTGTACCAGTCGAGTTGCGTAGTCGGCCGGCCGCGGACCTCGCATGCAATGCCGCGTGCGTCGGCGCGGATCGCCTGCCCGATCGCGACGGTCGAAGCCGTGAACGCGACGTGGCGCTCGCGCGAGATCGCGCCGATCACGAACGTCGAGATCCAGCTGAGCACGACGAGTACCGCCGCGACGATCGCGAGCACGCGGCGGGTACGCGGCTGGGTTTGCGCGGCGACGTAGCGCACCGCGCCCACGCCAACCGTGACGAGCACGACGACCGCGACGAACACGTAACGGGTCTGCGGCAGCGTGGTCAGCCCGAGCACGACGAT
>DATDCH010000889.1:0-5063 GCA_036524455.1 Kofleriaceae bacterium
TGGTCGTGCTCGCGATCGGCTCGGGTGCCGCAGAGTTCGCGTTCTCCGCCGGCGGCATCGGCCTGTCGGGTGTGGTCTACGGTCTCGCCGGCTGCTTGTTCGTGCTGGCGCGCGTCGATCGCCGGTTTCGCGACGCGATCGATTCGCGCACGCTGATCCTGTTCGGCGTCTGGTTCGTGTTGTGCGTCGTGTTGACGCTGACCGACGTATGGAACATCGGCAACGTCGCGCACGGCAGCGGCTTCGTGCTGGGCATGGGCATCGGCTTCGTGATCGCGCCCGGTGCACGCGTTCGTCGCGTCGCCGCCGCCGGTGCGCTGCTCGTGTCGATCGCCGCGGTGATCGGCGGTGCCGCGCTGTGGCGACCGCAGCTCAACTTGTCGTCGCACGCCGCGATCGACGACGCCTATCGCGGCTGGCACGCGCTCGGCGAACAGCGCTACGAGCTCGCGGCTCGTCACCTCGAGCGCGCGATCGCACTCGATCCGAACGACCACGGTACGTGGTTCAACTACGGCGTCGCGCTGCAGCACACCCCGGGTAGCCGCGGCATCACGTCGATCGAAGCGTGGGAGCGCGCGATGGTGCTCGAGCCCAGCGACCCGAAGGTGCGCGCGATCCTGGAGGAGCGCGGACAGCTCGGCATTCAGCGCGGCGAAAACTCGAACTGATGGTAAGCGCGCGTCGTCTTGCCTGACGGGCTGCTCGCAAACTTGACGGTCTTGAGCACGTCGCTGATGCATGTCACGAGCATCTCGTCCTGGATCTGGTCGTCCTGCATGCCCTGCGAGGTCTCCACGACCGTGCCGCTCGCGTCGACGCGGTAGTTGATCACCACGCGCCCCTTCGTGCCGGGCTTGGTGGTCAGGAACGCGTCGAAGCAGGCCCGCGTCTCGTCCTTGCGGGCGCGTACTTGGTTCGCGAAGTCCTCGAGACAGCGGCCCCGCTCACAGGCGTTGCCGTCCTCGCCGATCGTGGTCGCAGGTTGCTTGGGTTTGCCACCGCAGGCGACGAGCGCGACCACGGTCCAGGCATGTCTCCACCGGGCCATTGCCCGACACTACACTGATGCATGCACGCCGCTGCAACGGCGGTGCAGCAGTGCGATCGCCCTCGGCGCTGCCCGGTGTCGCGGGGTTAGCCGGGCACGTCGCTTGCTGAACGGCGGGCCGACGATTCCGTGCGACCACCGTCGGGTCGGCGGCTCGTCTCCAGTGAGGTTGCCTACCATGCGTCTTGCCGTTGCCTTCCTTACGCTCGCTGCACTCGCATCCTCCGCCTCCGCCGACACGATCATCGCCGGCGGCAACCTCAGCTCCCAGACGTGGAGCGCCGCGAACAGCCCGTACGTCATCCAGGGCGACATCACCGTGATCGCCGGCGCGACGCTGACGGTCGAAGCAGGCACGGTCGTCCAGGCGGCGTCGAGCAGCGACTCGCAGGCCTCCGGCCGCAACACCAGCCGCGTCGAGATCACGATCAATGGCTCGCTCGTCGTCAACGGTACCGCGGCGAACCCGGCGACCTTTAAGTCGAGCTCCACGACTGCCGGCACCTGGTACGGCATCATCGCGGCGGCGGGCGCGACGCAGGTTTCGATGACGCACGCCCAGGTCCAGTCCGCGCAGTACGGCGTGACCGTGGAAACCACCGGCACGCAGTTCACGGCGAGCAACGTCACCGTGTCGTCGTCGCAATCGTACGGCTTCTGGCTCAAGGCCGGTGCGCCGGTGCTCGATGCAGTGACCGTGTTCAGCAGCGGCTCCTACGGCATCTATGTCAGCGACTCGGTCAACGCGGTCGTGCAGGGCTCGGTGATCCGCAACAACAGCAGCGGCGGCATGTACATCACGCACAACACGCCGGGCCACTCGGTCAGCGTCACGAACAGCACGATCAACGCGAACGGCTCGTACGGCATCTACACCGGCGCGTCGAGCACGAACGCTGCGACCGTGACGGTCAGGAGCTCGATCATCACGAACCAGTCGTACGGTCTCTACCGCGGCGACAGCGCGAGCTGGAACGTCACGCACTCGAACGTGTGGAACAACACGAGCGGCAACTACGTCAACGTCACCGCCGGCGCGAACACGCAGAGCGCGAACCCGCTCTACGTATCGGCGACGGATCTGCGGTTGACGTCGAACTCGCCATCGCGGTTCGGCGGCGATATGACGCAGGACCAAGGCGCGCTGGCGTACGACAACGTGGCGACACCGGGCCTCTACGGCACGCTGTGGGCGAACACCACGCTGCTCGCGTCGACCGGCGCGTATACCGCCGGTGGCGATCTCACCGTCGGTCCGAACGTGACGCTCACGATCGAGCCGGGCGTCACGCTGTCGTTCACGAGCTCGACCGACATCATGTTGGCGGGCACCAACACGAGCCGCGGCGAGCTGATCGTGCGCGGTACGCTCGTGGCGAACGGCACGCCGGCAAACCCGATCACCGTCACGTCGACGTCGACGTCGGCCGGCTCGTGGTACGGCATCGATCTCGACGCGGCCGCGCACGACAGCGTGCTCGACGAGCTGACGATTCGCTACGCGCAGTACGGTCTGTCGTATCGCTCGACCGGCACCGGCAACCAGCTGTCGAACCTACGCGTCGAGAGCGCGCAGTCCTACGGGTTCTGGCTGCGCGCCGGCTCGCCTGCGCTCGACGCCGTCAGCGCGATCGCCAGTGGCTCGTATGGCTACTACATCAGCGATTCGGCATCGCCGACGTTCACGCGTTGCATCGCGCGCAACAACAGCAGCGGTGGCATGTACATCACGCACAACACGCCGGGACGCTCGGTCTCGCTCTCGCGCTGCACGATCAACGCGAACGGCTCGTACGGCATCTACACCGGCGCCTCGAGCACGAACGCCGCGACCGTGACCGTCGTCGGCTCGATCATCACGAACCAGTCGTACGGCGCATACCGCGGCGATAGTGCCTCGTGGTCGGTGACCAGCTCGAACGTGTGGAACAACACGAGCGGCAACTACGTCAACGTGACAGCGGGCGCCGGCACCCTCTCGGCGAATCCGCTCTACGTCGCCCCGACGGATCTGCGGCTGACATCGAACTCGCCCTCGCGGTTCGGTGCGCCGAGCATGCTCGATCAAGGCGCGCTGCCGTACGACACCGTTGCGACGCCGGGCCTCTACGGCGTGCTGTGGTCGAGCACGACGCTGACCGCGTCGGGTGGCCCGTACACCGCGTCGGGTGATCTGACGGTGAGCCCGAGCGCGACGCTGACGATCGAGCCGGGCGTCACGCTCAGCTTCACCAGCTCGAGCGACATCATGCTCGCCGGCACGAACACCAGCCGCGGCGAGCTGATCGTGCGTGGCACGCTGATCGCGGACGGCACGCCGACGAGCCCGATCACGCTCAGCTCGGCGTCGACGTCGGCCGGTAGCTGGTATGGCGTCGATCTGGACAGCACCGCGCAGATGACCGTCCTCGACAACGTCGTGATTCGCTACGCGCAGTACGGCCTCAGCTATCGCTCGACCGGCAGCGGCAACGTGCTGACGCGGATCCGGATCGAGTCGTCGCAATCCTACGGCGCGTGGCTGCGCGCGGGCAGCCCGGCCATCGATTCACTCACGGTGTCGGGTACTGGCTCGTACGGCGTCTACGTCAGCGACGCGGCGTCGCCGGTGCTGACGAACTGCGTGCTGCGCAACAACAGCAGCGGCGGCATGTACATCACGCACAACACGCCTGGTCGATCGGTCACGCTCACCAACTGCACGGTCAACGCGAACGGCTCGTACGGCATCTACACCGGCGCGTCGAGCACGAACGCGGCGACGGTCAGCGTGACGAACTCGATCATCACGAACCAGTCCTACGGCGCGTACCGCGGCGACAGCGCGAGCTGGAGCGTCACGTACTCCGACGTCTGGAACAACACGAGCGGCAATTACGTCAACGTCACAGCGGGCGCCGGCACGATCTCGGCGAACCCACAGTTCGTGTCGACGACGGATCTCCACATTCAGAGCACGAGCGTCGCGATCGATGCCGGCACCACGGGCCCGAGCAGCGATGCCGACGGCGTCGCGCGTCCGCTCGACGGTAACGGCATCGGCGGCGCGCAATACGACATGGGCGCGTACGAGTTCGTACTCACCGCGCAGTGTGGCAACGGCGCGCGCGAGGTCAACGAGACCTGCGACGACGGCACGAACAACGGCATGTACGGCTACTGCAACACGACGTGCACGGGCATGGGCCCGCGCTGCGGCGACTCGGTGAGGAACGGCCCGGAGCAGTGCGACGACGGCAACATGTCGAACACGGATGAGTGCATGAACGGCTGCACGAACCCGCGCTGTGGAGATGGCTTCGTGCGCGCGAACGTCGAGGCATGCGACGACGGCAACGTGGTGAACACCGATGCGTGCCTCGACACGTGCGTCGCGGCGAGCTGCGGTGACGGTCACGTGCGGATGGGCATCGAAGCGTGCGACGACGGCAACATGGTGAACACCGACGCCTGCATCGATACGTGCGTGGCGGCGAGCTGCGGTGATGGCCACGTCCAGATGGGCATGGAGCCGTGCGACGACGGCAACATGGCCAACACCGACGCTTGCCTCAACACGTGCGCGAGCGCGCGCTGCGGAGACGGCTTCACGCACATGGACGTCGAAGGTTGCGACGACGGCAACATGATCGAAACCGATATGTGCACGAGCACGTGCGTGTCGACCTCGTGCGGCGACGGTGTCGTGCAGGCCGAGGTCGAGCAGTGCGACGACGGCAACCAGATCGAGAGCGACAGCTGTCGCAGCACGTGCGTCGAGGCGCGCTGCGGCGACGGCGCGATCCGGTTCGGCGTCGAGGAGTGCGATGACGGCAACACCGATCCGGGCGACGGCTGCGACGAGATCTGTGCGATGGAAGGCATCGACAATCCCGACGATCCGCGCGACGACGGCGGCGGCTGCTGCGAGTCCTCGCGCGGCGGTGCGAGCGGCAGCCTGCTCCTCGCGGTCGTCGTCCTGTTCGGCGTGCGCCGCCGACGCCGCTAAGCGTAGAAGACTGCGTCCGCGCCT
>DATDCH010000890.1:0-8398 GCA_036524455.1 Kofleriaceae bacterium
GAACGTGCTCGAGGCGTCGCGCCGCGCGAAGGTCAAGCGCCTGGTGTTCACGTCGAGCATCGCGGTGTTCGGTCCGCTGCCGAGCGGCCCCCTGCCCGACCCCACGCCCGACGACGTCGCGCTGCATCCGACGACGATGTACGGCGTGACGAAGGTCTCGGGCGAGCTGCTCTGCGCGTACTACCGCAGCCGCTACGGCATCGACTGCCGCGGCGTGCGGTTCCCCGGTTTGATCTCGGCGGCAATGCCCGGCGGCGGCTCGTCGGACTACGCGCTGTTCATGTACGTCGATGCTGTACGTAAAGGCGCGTACGAAGCATTTGCGCGCGCCGACACCCGGATCCCGCTCATGTACATGCCCGACGGCGTGCGCGCGCTGCTCGAGCTCGCCTTTGCGGACCAGAGCAGGCTGACGCGCACGATGTACAACATCGCCGCGTTCTCGCCGCGCGCCGACGAGATCGCGAAGAGCGTGCAGCGCATCATTCCCGACGCGAAGTTCACGTACGCGCCGGATCCGGTGCGGCAGGGCATCCTCGACAGCTGGCCCAAGGCGATGGACGACAGCGCTGCGCGCCGCGACTGGAACTGGCAGCCGAAGTTCGATCTCGACGGCATGACCGACGATCTGATTCCACGCGTGCGACGTATGCTCGACCTGGGAGCCGTACTGAGCCACTGACATGAGTGACACGATCAAGCTCAGCGCGGCCGATGGTCACACGTTCTCGGCGTACGTCGCGCGACCGCTCGGCAAACCGCGAGGCGCGATCATCGTGGTGCAAGAAATCTTCGGCGTGAACCACCACATCAAGTCGGTGACCGATCGGTTCACGAACGACGGCTACGTCGCGATCGCGCCCGCGCTGTTCGATCGATTCGAACGCAACGTCGACATGGGCTACACACCCGAGACGATCGCGCTGGGCCGCAAAATCAAGGTACAGGTGACGACCGAAATGGCGATGGCCGACCTCGCCGCAACGCGCGATGCAGTGAGCGAGGCCGGCAAGCTCGGCATCGTCGGCTACTGCTGGGGCGGGTTCGTGACCTGGCTCGCGTCCGCATACCTCGACGGCATCAGCTGCGCGGTGCCCTACTACGGCGGCGGCATGCTCGAGCACCAGGAGATCGTGCCGCGCGTGCCCGTCATGGCCCACTTCGGCGAACGCGACGCGATCATTCCGGTCGTCGGGGTCAAGCAGCTCGCGGCCCGCCACCCGAGCCACAAGTTCTTCATCTACGCGGCAGACCACGGGTTCAACTGCGACGAGCGCGGCTCGTACGACCGCGCCGCCGCCGACCTCGCACGCGAGCGCACGCTCGATTTCTTTCGCCTGCACGTCGGGTAAGCGAGGGCTTGGATCGACGAGTGTCGCGAGTCTGCGAGCGACACGAGCACCTTAGCCCGAGCGCACCCCTGTGGGGTAATCTCGCGGCGTCATGTACGCCAACGCGAAATCCGTCTTCGCCGCAACGCTCGCCGAAATCGAGAGCGCCGGGCTGTGGAAACACGAACGTCTGATCACGTCGCCACAGGCCGCGCACATCACGACGAACGGCAAGGAAGTGATCAACTTCTGCGCGAACAATTACCTCGGGCTGTCATCGCACCCGCGCGTGATCGCGGCGGCGCGCAAGGCGCTCGACGAACGCGGGTACGGACTATCGAGCGTGCGCTTCATCTGCGGTACGCAAGATGGCCACAAGGCGCTCGAGGCCGCGGTCTCGAAGTTCCTCGCGACCGAAGACACGATCCTCTACTCGTCGTGCTTCGACGCGAACGGCGGTTTGTTCGAGACCGTGCTCGGCGAGCAAGACGCGATCATCTCCGATGCGCTCAACCACGCGTCGATCATCGACGGCATTCGGCTGTGTAAAGCGGAGCGTCATCGCTACGAGCACGACGACTTGAACGATCTCGAAGCGAAGCTCGTCGCGACTCAAGGCAAGCGCCTGCGCATGATCGCCACCGACGGCGTGTTCTCGATGGACGGCGACATCGCGCGGCTCGACGCGATCTGCGATCTCGCCGACAAGTACAACGCACTCGTCATGGTCGACGACAGCCACGCGACCGGCTTCGTCGGCAAGACCGGCCGCGGGAGCGCCGAGCTGCGCGGCGTCATGGATCGCATCGATGTCTACACGTCGACGCTCGGTAAGGCGCTGGGCGGCGCGTCGGGTGGCTTCACCTCGGGCAAGCGGGAGATCATCGACCTGTTACGAAACCGTTCGCGCCCATACTTGTTTTCGAACACGCTTGCGCCTCCAATCGTCGCCGGCTCGATCGAAGCGATCGCGCTGCTCTCCGAGTCGACCGCGCTGCGCGACCGCCTCGAAGCGAACACCCGTAAATTTCGCGCTGGGATGACCGCCGCAGGCCTCGCCATCCGCGAAGGCACGCACCCGATCACGCCCGTGATGCTCGGCGACGCGCGGCTCGCTAGCGAGATGGCGCAGCGCCTGCTCGGCCACGGCATCTACGTGATCGGGTTCTCCTACCCTGTCGTACCCAAGGGCCAAGCCCGCATTCGGGTGCAGCTTTCTGCGGCACACAGCGACGAGGACATCGAGCGCGCCATCACCGCGTTCACGACCGTCGGACGCGAGCTCGGAGTCGCGAAAGCGTGAAGCAGGAAGACATCATCGCGAAGATCCGAAGCGTACTGCCGGATGCGCAAGTCGAGCTGCAAGACCTCACGGGTACAGCGGATCATTGGAAGGCAACGATCGTCTCGGCTGCGTTTGCCGGGAAATCTCTGCTCGCGCGGCATCGCTTGGTGATGGCCGCTCTGGCAGACGAGATGAAAGGCCCAATTCACGCTCTGACGCTCGACGTCAAAACACCGGATGAGATCGCGGCGACCGAGCGCTCCGGCCACGGGCCGGACCGCTCGGATCGATGACACGGGGGCGGTAACGCTCGTCGAATAGTTTAGGAATTCGCGGCTTTTCTCGCCGACGCGATCCGTGCGACGCTCCAATCCTGGGATCGATGTCGGTCGACGCGGCTGCAGAAGAGCAGTTCGGTCCGTACCTCGTGTACGAGCGCCTCGGCGTCGGTGGTATGGCGACCGTTCACCGTGCGCTCGAACAAGGGGCCGAAGGGTTCGAGCGCATGGTCGCGCTCAAGCGTCTGCTGCCTCACTTGGCGGAAGACGCGAGCTTCATCAAGTCGTTCGTGCGCGAAGCAAAGCTCGCGTCGATCCTCAACCACGTCAACATCGTCCAGATCTACGAGCTGGGTCGCGTAGGTACCGAGTACTTCATCTCGATGGAGTACATCGACGGACGCGACCTCCGTCGCATCCTCCGTCACGCGCGCAAGGTCACGGGCCCACCGCCGATCCACATCATCGTCGCCGTCATGATCCAGCTGTGCGAAGCACTCGATTACGCGCACAACAAAGTCGACGAGCACGGCCATCCACTCGGTCTCGTCCATCGCGACATCTCGCCGTCGAACGTGCTCGTCACCAGCGGCGGGCACGTCAAGATCATCGACTTCGGTATCGCGAAGGCGCAGTCGTCGCAGCTCCGCACGCAGACCGGGCGCGTGAAGGGCAAGCTCGCGTACATGGCGCCCGAAGCAGTGTCGGGCCGCGATCTCGATTCGCGCTCCGACATCTGGGCGTGCGGCGTGATCCTGCACGAGCTGCTCACCGCGCGTCCGCTGTTCGCGAGCAAGAACGAGTACCAGACGCTGCTCAAGGTCCAGCGCGGCGACATCATGCCGCCGTCGACGTTCAACCAAGGCTGCCCGCCCGATCTCGACGCGATCGTGTTCCGCGCGCTCGCTCGCGATCCCGACGACCGCTACGCCACCGCCTCCGAGCTGCGCGAAGCGTTACTCGTGCTCAAGCGCCAGTACGCGCTGCACACCGGCTATCGCGAAATCTCGGGCTGGCTCGATTGGGCATTCGGTCTCGAAGTGCCGCAGAGCTTCACGCACGGTCCGGACTCGTCAGGCCTGAGCGCGCAGAGCGCGCCGAACACGCCGCGCATGGGTCGCCACAAGACGCCGCGACCGCATCGCACCACCGAGGAAGACGAAGCCGTCGAGGTCGTATGGGGCGGCGGCAACGTCGAGAGCGAAGACGGACCGGTCGTGCTCGAAGACGTGCCCGACGTCTCCGAGAAGCACGTGCGCCCGAAGCACGACACCGAAGACGAGAGCTCGCAGATCGACGACGACATTCCAACACCGCTGCCGAGCCACGGCCTGATGCCGTCGATCTACGGCGCCGAGCACGGCGCGCGCCCGCAAACCAAAGACCCAGCCATTCCTGCCGCGCGCGGCAGCGATCAACTCCTCGCGCAGCGCGGCACACCGTCGGCGCCGCACACGGTCCCGCGCGGACACACCGCGCCCCAGCAAGCGCAGCGCGGCACGGGACCGCAGCAGCCGCTGCGCAACACGCCGCTGCCGCGCAAGACCGACCCGTCGATCCTGCCGCCGCAACGCCCCGGGCGCTCGACGTCGCCCGGAATCGTCGGCGCTCCGAAGCCGCAGAGCGATCGCATGCAGGCGCAGCACGGGTCGAAGAGCGGTCCGGTCCCGCGCGCCGATGCACCGATGATCAGCGAGCGCATGGCGGCGCAACGCGCACGCGCGCAGAGTAACTCGCTACAGACGCAGCCCAACCCCGTCGTGCAGCGCTCGCGCACCGACACGGGCAACACGACGAATCCCGAAGCGCAGCGCCTGCGCACCGATCCCGACGGCATGTCGGCCGAAGATCTATTCGGTGTCGCCGCGGCCGAAGCGCTCGCCCACATCTCCGACGACATCGAGACCTCCACGACGGGCCACGGCCTCGCGCCGATCGACGAAGACGACGTGCCGACGATCGAGCCCTCGCAGACGCCGGTCACGCCGGTCGGAGCGTTGCCGCCGGTGCCAGTCGTTCGGTTCTCTCGCGCGCAATCCGTCCCGCCGCTCAACGCCCTCGCAGATCCAAATCGACCGCAGCCGACGACGAAACCCGGCATCGCGCCGGTCGCCGCCATCACCACGCCTCGTACGAAACCGCCATCAAACATTCGCATCGGCGAAACGATCGCCGCGCGCGGTCTCGCGCCCAAGCGCACGTGGCTCGTCGTGCTCGGCGCCATCCTGCTCGCGGGCGGTGCCGCCGTCGCCGTCGCGTCGATCATGCTCTCGCAAGGCAAGGATCCCGACACGCAAGCCAACACCGACGGCACCACCACCGCGCCCACCGCGCCGACAAAACCCGGCATCGTTCGCTTCAATCTCGAGCCGCCCGATGCCGAAATCCGCATCGGCGGCCAAGCGGTGCACAGCGGCTCGCCATGGTCGAGCGAGCTCGCGGCGGGCACACACCAGATCGAAATCCATCGCACCGGCTACAAGTCGTGGCTCACGTCGATCGAGCTCTCCGCAGCCGAGACCCAAACGCTGCGCGTCGTGCTCGAGCCGCTGACCGCGAGGTCCGCAGAAGCATCACTCACGATCACCTCGACGCCCGAGGGACTCGAGGTCGTGATCGACGGCCAGGTCCAAGCCCAGCGCACGCCGTACAAAGCTTCGCTCAAGCCCGGCGCACACACGATCGCCCTGCGCCAAAACGGCGTCGAGGTCTGGCACCAATCGCTGACCGCCGAGTCGAGCAGCGACTACGAGTTCAATCCGTCGTTCACCGAAGACAAGCAGCGCGAACGCGCACAACGCATTCCGTCCACCGTCGAGCCCAAGGCCGCGCCACCAGCGCCGACGGCGCCCGCGCCCGCACAACCAAGCACGCCCGACCCGAAGGTCGATCATCAAGATCCGTCGCCCGCCTGGATCAAGGGTAGCGGCGCAGTGCCGACGCCAACCGCGGTGCCCGCCGTGATCGCACCTGCCGACAAGCCGCCGGCGACGCCGGTCACACCGCCCTCGACCGCCACAACGACCACGCCATCGACGGCCACGTCGCCGCCGACGGCTGCACCCGCACCCGCACCGGCGAAGCCGGCGCCACCTGCGGCACCTGCGCCTGCGCCGAAGCAGAACATCACCGCGCCGGTCACCACCGCGCCCGCACCCGCCGCGCCGCCGAAGCGCACCGGGCCGCCGCCGATCGTGGCGCCGAACGCAGTGAAGAAGCTCTCCGGCGATCCGCCGAGCATCGAGAAGTTCAAGAACGTCGAGCTGCCCGCATTGCTGACCGCCAAGGTCTGCATCGACGAATCCGGCAAGGTGACGAGCGTCGACATGGTCACGAAGGTGACGGCGCGCGTCGCCGGCGATATCACCGAGTCGCTGCGCCGCTGGCGCTACGCGCCGTACACGCTCAAGGGCGCCGCCTCGCCCGCGTGCTTCGTCGTCACATTCCGCGCGAAGTGATGTCGCGCCTCGCTTGGACGCCATCGCTCGCGTTCGCTGCGTGCTTGCTTGCGGCGTGCCCCTCCGAGCCTGAGCCCAAGCGCGCACCGCCGAAGCCCGAGCAATTCGAAGATCTCGGTCTAATCTTCGCGGGCCGCTCCGCACGAACCGCTGCCGTCGAAGCACAGCTCCGGCCCGTGTTGGACAAAGCGATCGGCAGCGGCGCCTACGAGATCGAGTGTCGTGGCGACCTTTGCAAGCTGGACGCAACCACGGCCGATCGCGACTGGTATCAGCGTATTCAGCGCGACCCCGAGGTCCGGCGCGCGCTTGCGGACATCTTGTTCCGCGGCCACGAGACCTACGTGCGCGCAAAGGCGAAGTAACGCGAACTGTGCCGTCTTCGCCGCGTTTGGCGTCGCGTTTTGCGCGAAGTATCGGCTGCGTGTGAACGCGCGTTCTCGGTGGCTGCGACATCGCGGTCCGCGCGCAAATAAACGCCACGCTGCCGGTCGATGCCACGTCTGTCGGGCATGCGAATCATTCCCCTCCTCGCCGTCGCTGCGTGCTCTGGCTCTGACGGCGACGCGACGATCGATGCGCCGACGACAAGCGGCGACGCGACCACCATGATCGACGCGCGCGTGTACAAGGACGCCGGCATCGATGCGCCGCCGATGGAAGTGTGCAGCAGCGCCGGTTGGTGCCAGGTGCCGATGAGTCCGAGCTACACGTGGGCGATGTCGGTCGCGCCCAACGGCCAACCGTGGACCGTCGCCTACGGCGTGCGCACGAAAACGCCAACCGGCTGGTTGCATCACGATCTGAGTTGGCCCGATCTCGCGAGCCCGTTCGTGTTCCACACCGAGCTGTACTCGGTGCACGCGGTGTCATCGACCGACGTCTGGGTCGGCGGTCGCCAAGGTTATGTCGGTCACTTCAACGGCTCGACTTGGCAGATGCATCGACCCGCCGCGCCCGATCCGGAAGCGATCTGGGGCGCGAGCGCGAACGATGTCTGGGTGCTCTACGACTCGGGCCTGCGCTATCGCTGGAACGGCACCACGCTCGCGAGCCAGCCCACTTCGCAAGTGCGCTACCTCGGCGCGCATGGCACCGCGGCAAACGACGTGTGGGGATACGGCGAGACCGTCATCAACAACCTGTACTACCCGGCGGTCGATCACTTCGACGGCACCGCATGGACGCGCACCGTGTTGCCCGGCTTCGGCACCGTGATCGCGTTCTGGAATTCTGGCCCGAACGATCTCTACGCGGTGATCTCGCTCAACGGCACCACGCGCATGCTGCACGGCGACGGCACGACGTGGAGCGCGCCGATCGGTCCAACGGGCATGCAGGTCCTCGATGTGTGGGGCCGCGCAGCGAACGACGTGTGGGTGGTCGGCAAGCAAGGCACGATCGCGCGGTTCGACGGCACGAGCTGGACGATGTCGCCGTCGGGCACGACGATGCACCTCTCCGAGATCGGCGGCACCGCGAGCGTGATGTGGGCCGCGGGCGACGGCGTCGCGCTACGCAAGCCGTAGCGAGAAACGGGCGCCATGCGACTCGACGACGGCGCGGCGAAAAAGGACGCAACTTTCGCGCCCCACACGTTTCTCTCGCTAGATGCGTCCGTATGTGGCGGTTCGGGTCTCGGCAGCGATCGTGCTCGTCGCCGCCGTCGTTGCCGTCACCGTTGTCGTGTGGTGGCCCCGTTCGATCACACCTCGCGCCGCCGAGGTCGCGATCACGCCCGCGACCGAGGACACCTCGCTGCCCTCGATCGATGAGGTCGCCCGCGTCGACGAGCCGCCCCCGGTCGAGGTCGCGGCCGCCGACACCGCGATCGATGAGGCCGACACGCGATTCGCGACGTTCGTCGTCGATCGCTGCTTACTCGAGCTCGCGCTCGACGGCCGCGTCATCTATCGCGGCAAGCCGCGGTGCCGTAACCAAGAGAGCACGCTACCGATCCGCATTCCGCCGTCGCGTGCCGCGCTGCTGCGCAAGTCGTGGCACGCGCACTACGCGAATGGCGGCGTATGGGCGGAGCACGACGAC
>DATDCH010000891.1:0-2163 GCA_036524455.1 Kofleriaceae bacterium
GTCGGGTTGACGTTGATCTACGGGCTCGCCGGCGTGCTCAACCTCGCGCACGGACAGGTCGCCGTGCTCGGCGCGATCATCGTCTCGTTGCTCGTGGACGACGCCGGTATCCCGGTTGTGCCGGCCGCCGCAATCGGCATCGTCGCCGCCGCGGTGTTCATGGTGATCCTCGATCTGACGCTCATGCGAGCTGTGTATCGCCAGGAGGGCGAACGGCGGATCCTGCTCGGTCTGCTGTTGATGCTCGGTGTCTCGTTCGTGGTCGAGGGTTTCATCACGTGGCAGTACCCCGTGCAGCAGCTCGGGATCCGGATCTCCGGCGACGCGGTGCCGATCCTCGGCGTGCGCATGCCCGTTGGCGCGCTCGTCGCGTCCGGCATCGCGATCGCGGTAGGCCTCGTGCTCGTTGCCTTCTTCCGCTACACGATGCTCGGTCGCGGCGTCCGCTCGGTGATCCAGGACGAGGTCGGGGCTCGGCTGTGTGGGGTCAACCCGTCGGCGGTGCGAACGTTCATCTTCGGCGTGAGTGGCGCGCTCGCGTGCCTCGTCGCCGTGACGCGGTCGATGACCGGACCGATCGGCTTCGGCAACGCGATCAGCTTCACGACGCTGGCGCTGATCGTCGCCGTTGTCGGCGGGCTCGGCAGCGTGTCCGGCGCGTTCCTCGCCGGAGTACTGCTGGGCATCGTCGACCGTCTGAGCTCGACGTACATCGGCACATACGTCACGACGATCGTTCTCTTGCTGTGCGCGGCGCTCACGATCGTGCTACGTCCGAGCGGATTGCTCGGGAGGCCGGAATGACCGTTGGAGTCGACGCCCAGACCGCAGCTCCGGGCACCGCCGGTCGTGCATCCCTCGGGTCGCGTTTGCTCGCGTACATCCCGATCCTCGTTGCCGCTGCGCTGCTTGCGTTGCTGCCGCTGCGCTACCACGACTCGGCGCCGATGATGCGCGTCATCACCGAGGGCATGTTGTTCGCCGCCTACGTCGTCGCGTTCAACGTGATCTTCGGCAGCACCGGCCAACTGTTCCTGTGCACCGGCGCGCTCGCCGGGGTCGGCGGCTTCATGTCCGCGATCTTCGCCGATCGGGTCGGGTTGCCGATGGCGGCGGCGATCGTCGTCGGTGTCGCGATCGCGGCGACGGTCGGTGGCCTGCTGAGCTGGATCTCGGTCAAACGCGCGCTCGGCACGATCTTCATCGGCATCGTCACGCTTGCCTTCTCGTTGTCGTTCGACAGCCTCATCCTCGGGCGCAGCGACCTCTTCGGCGGGGACGCCGGCTTGCGCGTCGAGGCGGGGACCGACACGTTCCTTCGCGAGAAGGTGCCGCCGTACTACATGTTCCTCGCGCTCGTCGTGGTGTACCTCGTGGTCTTCCGATTGCTGCAGCGCTCGCGAACCGGGTGGGCGTTCCGTGCATTGCGCGACGACATGGTCGCCGCCGAGCTGGCGGGCGTCGATGTCGCCCGCTACCGGATCTTCGCCGGCGTGCTCGGCTCGGCGATGCTCGGGCTCGCCGGCGCGTTGTACGCGTTCTCCAACGGGTTGATCGGACGCACCACGTACGAATTCGGCCGCGTCGACGTACGCGTGATCGTGATGCTCGCGTTCGGTGGGATCGGGTCGTTGCTCGGCCCGGTCGTCGGTGCGGTCACGTTCACGTGGCTCGACGAGTTCCTGATCGACTACCGCGAGATGCGTTTGATGATCTACGGCTTCGTGATCATCGCCCTCTTCCTCGGCTTCCGACGAGGCGTCGTGCCCACCGTCACGGCCTGGTTCGGCGCGGCCCGACGCTGGCGGCGCAGGACGTGAAGTTGCGGACGACGACGGTGACCATTTCAGGATCGGTCTTGTGGGCGAAGTGGCCATGCCCGTCGAGCGTATGGATGCGCGCACCGGTGATCGCCGCGGCAGCGCGGCGGGTGGCGTGGGCGACGTCGGGGACGCTGTCGGAGCCGGCGAGCAGCAGCGTCGCCGCCGTGATCCTGTCGAAGTCTCCGGGCCGGTAGACCCAATCCTGCTCGGCGCGGCACTCGCGCGGGACCGTTGGCGCCGCAGCCAGACGCGTCGGCCACAACGGGTCGACGCGCATCGCGTCGATCTCGTCGGCGGTCATCTCCAGGATGTCGACGAGCACGGCCACGATCGCGGCGTC
>DATDCH010000892.1:0-13332 GCA_036524455.1 Kofleriaceae bacterium
GCTCGGCGGCCGTGCAGAGCGCTGGTTGGGTCAAGACGGCCACGCGGTCTCGACGACCGGCGTCGGCGCCGAACCGATCATCGTGCCGATCGTGCGTCCTCGCGTTGGCGCGCGCACCGACATCCAGTATCGCGTCGCGGAGCAGGTCGAAGTGACCGCGAATGGCTCGCCGGGCGCGTGGCACGTGTGGGTCGACGCGACGACCGGATCGCCGATCGCACGCGCGTCGACGATCACGTACGCGACCGGAAACCTCCTCTATAACGTGCCCGATCGCTATCCGGCAGGCACTCGTTCGGCGAAGCCGGCCGCGTTCGCCGGCATCACGATCGACGGCACGGCCGCGACCACCGCGCTCGACGGCTCGGTGACGTGGGCCGGTGCCGGCTCGGCGACCGTGCGCGCGCGCGGACCGTACATCGTCGTATCGGGCGGTCTCACCGGCACGGTACCGCTGATGTCGGGCGGCACCGCGACGTGGACGCAGGCGACGAGCGAGACCGGCGACGCCCAGCTCTCGGGGTTCATCCACGCTGGCATCGTCAAGCAGTTCACGAAGACGCGGATCAATCCGACCCTGCCGTGGCTCGATCAAGCGCTCCAGGTGAGCGTCAACGAGAGCGGCGGCTGCAATGCGTTCTCGACGGGCGACGACATCCACTTCCTGCGCAAGAACAGCCAGTGCGAGAACACGGCGCGGCTTGCCGACGTCGTCTATCACGAGTTCGGTCACTCGCTGCACGCGCACTCGATCATCGAGGGCGTTGGTTCGTGGGATGGCGCACTCTCGGAGGGCCTCTCCGACATCCTCGCGATGCTGATCACGCACGACAGCGGCATGGGACGCGGCTTCTTCTTGTCGAACCCGATGGCCGCGATGCGCGAGCTCAATCCGCCGAACAAGGAGAAGAAGTGGGGCGTCGACACGACGGGTGAGGTCCACGACGATGGCGAGATCATCGGCGGTACGTTCTGGGACCTGATGGTCGCGCTCGAGGCGCAGCTCGGTCAGAGCGCGGGCTTCGACAAGACGATCGACATCTTCTACTCGGTGATGCAGCGCGCGTCGGATATCCCGTCGAGCTACGCCGAGGCGCTGCTCGGCGACGACGACGACGGCGATCTGCAAAACGGTACGCCGAACAAGTGCGCGATCCACGCTGCGTTTGCGGCGCACAACCTCGCGGACGGCGCGCCCCCGATGGGCACCGTCGACAAGCCGGCGCGCGTGAACTTCGACATCTCGGTCAAGGCGCAGTCCGGCGACATGATGTCGGCGTGCCCCGGCCCGATGATCAGCGCCGCTGAGATCGCGTGGCGGACGCGCGGTGGCACCGACGCCATCGTCGCGATGACGCTTGCGAACGAGCTGTACAGCGGCTCGATTCCGTCGCAGCCGAACGGCACGGTCGTCCAGTACAAGGTCACGCTCACGCTGTCGAACGGCTCGAAGATCAGCTATCCGAACAACGCAGCGGATCCGTATTACGAGTTCTACGTCGGGCCGGTGACGCCGCTGTGGTGCGGCGACTTCGAGGCCGGCGCGACGGACTGGACGTTCTCACCCGATTGGGAAGCCGGCCCGGCACTCGGCCTCGGTGGCGATCCGAAGGCGGCGTTCGCCGGCATGGGCGTGTTCGGCTCCGATCTCTCGAAGGACGGCGTGTACGCCGCGAGCGCGATGTCGTTCGCCGAATCGCCGGAGATCGATCTGCAAGGCAAGACCGGGCTGCGGCTGCAGATGCAGCGCTGGCTCGGCGTCGAGGACGGCTTCTACGATGACGCCAAGCTGCTGATCAACGGCACCGAAGTGTGGACGAACTTCGCGAGCGCGTCGGAGCCGCAACAGAGTGGCACGCACCACATCGATCGCGAGTGGCGGTTTGCCGACTTCGAGCTGGCCGCCCACGAGGCGAGCGGCAAGGTCAAGCTGCGGTTCGAGATCGCGAGCGACGAAGGCCTGCAGTTCGGCGGCTGGACGCTCGACGACGTGTGCGTCGTGATGCCGGCGCAAGGCCCGGGCGATCCCAACTGCGGCAACGGTGCGGTCGACGCCAACGAGACGTGTGACGACGGTAACGTCACCAACGGCGACGGCTGCTCCGATGTGTGCGAGAACGAAGACGGCGACGGTGGCGATGGCGGTACGGCTGACTCCGGTTGCTGTGGCGTTGGCACCAGCCCGACCGGTCCGGTCGCGCTGACATTGTTCACGCTCGGAGTACTCCTGAGGCGCCGCCGCCGCCGGTCCTGACCGGCACGTTGTGGCAGCGGCATGCACGGCGTGATCGCCGCGCTATGCTGATGCGATGCGTTTGTTGACGATCGCATTGGGGGCGGTGCTGCTGATTTCGGCGCAGCCGGCCGCTGCCACGAACAGCAAGACGGTGTGGAACGTGATGGTGCCTGTGCGCGACGGCGTGCAGACCCGGATGTCGTTCCTCGGCGAGAACCCGAACAAGTTTCTCTCGACGTGCCGCTGCGTCGCCGGGATCTGGAAGCTCGCGAGCAAAGGCGAGACCGCGACGCACTTCAGCGGCACCATCAAAGCGCCGGCCTTCAATCATCCGCGCGCGAAGGCGAAGACGTTGCAAGTCAAAGTGCGCAAGACGCGCGCGCTGATGGGAGCCGCGAAGGATTACCGCGACACCCTGCATGGGATCATTCGCGGCTCGGGCCAGGTCGTGCTGCGCGAGGTCAGCGGTGGCGAATGGGAAGTCGTCGGGTTTGCGGCCGAGGCCGTCGGCAACATCTTCGCGACGCACTCGACCTGGCGCGCCGATCCAAAGGATCCGCCGAAGGCGGCGCAGCCATCGCCGATCGTCGATCCCACGGCGGACGCCGGCGATCTCGCGGTGCTCATCAACGACTACCGCGCCAGCTTGAAGCTCCCGCGCGTTCCGGTGTCGGCGGCGATGACCAAGGTCGCGCAAGCGCACGTGCACGACCTGAACGTCAACAAACCGGTGAAGGAAGGCTGCAACATGCACAGCTGGTCTTCGAAGGGCTCGTGGACCGCGTGCTGCTACGACTCGAGCAAAGAAGCGGCGCGCTGCATGTGGAGCAAGCCGAAACAGATCGCCGGGTACAAAGGCATGGGCTACGAGATCGCGGCGGGCGCCAGCGGTATCACGCCGGCGCAAGCGCTCGACCTCTGGCAGAAGAGCGAAGCGCACCACGCGGTCATGATCAACAAAGGCATCTGGAAGAAACCGTGGCGCGCGATGGGCGTGGCCGTCGAGGGTGACTTTGCCGTCGCGTGGTTCGGCGAAGAGGCTGATAAGTAACCGCGTTCGGCGCCTGATCCGCCGTGTGAATCGAGCTTGATTGCCGCGCTGCTCGGTGGCATGACCCGGCGCATGCACAAGCTCGCGGTCGTGGTGTTGCTCGTCGGTGGCGCTGGCGTTGCGGGCGCGGGCGGCAAAAAGCCAAGGCTGTTGTTCGGCACGCCGACCGTCACTGGCTCACTCGACGAGAAGCCCGTCGCCACTGTGATGAAAAGGAGCTCGAGCAAGCTGCTCGCGTGCTTCAAGAAGTCGCTGGCGGTGGACGGCGCCGTTACCGCGACATTCTTGATCGAAGCGAATGGCAAGGTGAGCGGCGTCGCGGTGCGCGATCAGCCGATCCCGAAGGTCGAGACCTGTCTCGTCGACACGATCTCCAAGCTCCGCTTCGCCAAGCCCAAGGATGGCGACGTTGTCGATGTCACCTTTCCACTCGTCTACGAGGCGGGTGCGACGGCCGGCATCCTCGGCACGATGCAGACGACCGAAGGCGGTGCATTCGCGTCGCTGACCGGCACCGGCGATATCTCGAGCGGCTTCGACGACACGAACATCTACGGCGGTCTGCTCGGCAACGAAGCCGGCAGTGGCGCCGGCGGTGGCGGCACCGGTTGGGGGACGATCGGCACCGGCCGCTACGGCACGATCGGCGGCGGCACCGCCGGCTCTGGCTACGGCGTCGGCGGCGGTCGCGGCGGCATGCGCGGTCGCAGCAATGCGGTTCCGACGGTGTCGATCGGCCAGCCGAATTCACAAGGCGATCTCGACAAAGCGATCATCCGCCGCTACGTCAAACGCAACATCCAAAAGATCCAGTACTGCTACGAGAAAGAGCTGCTGACGAAGAAGACGCTCAAGGGCACGCTGACCGCCGAGTTCACGATCTCGCCGAACGGCAACGTAACGTCGTCGACGGCGAGCGGGCTCGACAGCAACGTCGACACGTGCGTCGCGAACGTGATCAAGGCGATCGAGTTTCCGAAGCCACACGGCGGCGGTTCCGTGACCGTGAAATATCCGTTCACGTTCCGTCCTGCCGACGAGCCGCCGCCGGCGCCGAAGAAGAAGAAGTAGCGTTTGCACTCGGAGTGCACCCACAGTGTGCTCCGAGCTAGGTGGCTCATGCCGTGCACCACGCGCGGCGCATGGCGCTCTCGTCGAGGGAAAGAGCTGCGAATCGCGTTTCTGCGTGGGCTGCGAGCACCCCACTGCGATCAGTCGTGTGCACAGTCGCGATTGCGAGCATCACTGCATGCAATGCGAACGTCGACGTCACGCATGAAGAGGTCCCAGTTGGTGAAGCGCCCGAGCGGTGGACGGTTGGCACTCAGCTCGACGAAGATCTTTCAGGCGACCTGCGACCTGAAGCGCGCGCGCTGATCCTCGAGCGCATGGAAGGCACGACGTCCACGTTCGAGGCGATCGAAGCAGGCTGGCAACCGCCGACATCGATCCGCGTCTGGCGGCGCGGCCTCGACGGTTCGAGTGCGTCGTGCTCGGGACGCGTCGACACGATTCCGTTCGAGAAGTACGTCAAGGGCGTGCTGCCGCACGAGTGGATCCGAAGCTGGCACAGCGAGTCGCTCAAGGCCGGCGCGATCGCGATCCGCACGTACGCGGCGAGCTGGGTGCGCAACGGCGGCAAGTACACGTGCGCCGACCTCGACGACACGACGGCATCGCAGGTCTACAAGGACGAATTCTTCGCCGTGTCAAACACGGCGGTGGATGCGACGGCAAGCACGTTCGTGATGAAGAACGGGCTGCCCGTGTTCGCGGAATACTCGGCGGAGAACGGTCATCCGACGGCGACCGGAATCTCCGACACGCTGTGCGCGGGCAAGACGCGGTTTGGCCATGGTCGCGGCACGTGTCAGTGGGGCAGCCAGCGCTGGGCGAGCCAGAGTGGCAAGACGCATACGTGGATCCTCGAGCACTACTATCCGGGCTCGAGCGTCGTGAAGCTCGGCGGTACCACTCCGCCGCCGGTGATGACGATCATCGTCGACAGCGACAATGCGAACAACAACGCGGCGAACGCGAAGGTCGACTACACCGGCACGTGGACCGTGTCGACGAGCTCGCCGGGTTACTACGGCAGCAACTATCGCTGGGCCGCGACCGCGCAGAGCTCCGCGCCCGCGACGTTCTCGTTCTTCTTGTCAGCCGCCGAGTCGCGCACGGTCGATGCGTGGTGGGCCGCAGGCACGAATCGTTCGGCGGCAGCCAGCTTTGTGATCTACGACGCCGCAGGCACCGAGCTCGGCCGCGTCGCGAAGAACCAGCAGACCGCAGGCGGGCAGTGGAACGCGCTCGGGACGTTTGCGTTCAAGGCGGGCTGGAACCGCGTCGTGCTGTCGCGCTGGCAAGCGCCGGGCAGTGTCGTCATCGCCGACGCGATCCGCGTGCGCTGAGCGCGGAGCTACAGCGGCGTGATCGTGATCGTCGCCGAGCCCGATGCCGGCGGCGTCGTGATGCGCAGCAGGCCGGGGCTCTGCTCGTTGGCGCAGCCACCGCACGCGACGGCAAACCCGTTCGGATAGACGCGCGCGGGCACGACGATCTCCGTCGGAAGCGCGAGCTCGCGATCCGGCGTGTACTCGAACCTGAACGTCGATGTCGCGGCGTCGAACGCATATGCGATCGGATCGCCCGCAACGCGCTCTGGGTACGGCCGCACGAGCACGCCGACGAGCTCTGGCTTCTCCGAGCCATCGGCGGCGAGCATGCTGTAGCCGCCGTCGTTCTTGTCGTACGACCAGTACATCGTGCCGGCCGCGACGGCACCTGCGGCGTCGTACTGCGCGGTCATGTACGGCACGATGCCGGGCGACGCCGCCATGCCGCCGTACTCGCCGATCCACAGCGCGGCGCCGAGCGTGTGCGCCTCGTCGTCGAGCTCGATCAGCGTGTCGAGGATCTTCTGGCGATGTGTCTCGTCGAAGCCGGCGCCAGCCTCGGCTTCTTGATCGTACGAATGCGGCGCGTACACGACGTCGCTAAACGGCAGCGATACGAGCTTGGTCGCGATGCCGCCGTTGCGGCTGGCGCTCGGCTCGATAAACGCGACCCAGTCCGGCGCGACTTCGCGCACGGCGGTCACCACGTCGATGTAGAACGGCTTCAGCACATCGTTCTCGAACTGGAACAGCGGATACGTGCCCCAGTTCGGCTCGTTCAGCACGTCGAAACCGATCACCGCCGGTTCGCCGGCGAGCCGTTCGGCGACGCGCCGCCACGCAGCGATGAAGTGCTCGCGCAGATCAGCGCGCGTATAAAACTCGTCGACGCACGCGGTGACGTTCGGGTCGACCGCGTTGAGAAACCACGGCTCGACCGGCATGAACGCCGCGTAGCGCGCTTCGTCACACGTCCAGCGCGGAGCGCCGTCGAAACCAAAGCCTTCGCCGTAGATGTCTTGGTGCATGTCGAGCACGACGTGAATGCCGGCGTCGTGTGCCCAGCGCATCCGCTCCGCGACACCGTCGAGGTACGTGTCGTTGTACACGCCCCGCTCGGGCTCGATCGCGGCCCACGTCATCACGAAGCGCAGCGAATTCATGCCCCACGCCTCGCGCATGCGTACGTAATCCGCGGGTTGCTTGTCATCGAGATAGGGCGCGTATTTCTGCGAGCCGAGGTTGGCGCCGCGCAGGATCACGGCGCGTCCATCCGCGGCGCGCAAGAACCCATCTCCGACATGCCAGCGTGCGGGACGCGACGTCGGTTCGTCGCAAGCCGCGAGCGCGAGCAGCGCAAGTGTTCCCGTCAGGCGCATCGGGCGGACGCTAACACGCAGCTCGCTACACTCCGCTGGCTTTCACGGTGGTGGCGAAATGCGCCATGGCAGCCCGAGAGGATGGCGCGATCGTGCGCTACGCGGTCAGTCGCGAGCGGGCAATGGGGGAAGCGATTCGTCGCCTTCGCTGAAGAACCGCATCTCCGCGCTCGTATACGGCGGCACCGAGATCGACCGGGCGCGGCGCTTGCCATCGGCCACATGCTGCGGCACCGCGTCATCGTCGTCGTCGTCGACGATCTGCGCTTGCGGGAGCCGACGCGCGACACTGCCGACGGCCAGTGTCGGCGGCGTATGCGTCCACCGCGGGGCGCTGGGGTTGTGCTCGGCGTACGCGGGCTCGCGGTAGGCGGGCGCGCTGTAGGCGGGCGCGCCGTCGCTCTCGTGGTCGTACGCGTCGTCGTAATCATCGTCGTCGTCGCCGTACCAGTCCTGGCCGACGCGCAGCGCGATCGTCAACCCGCGTGCGATCAGCACGGCAGGAATGGCGAGCACGAGCATCGCCACCGCGGTGAATGTCGCGGCGCCGATCGAGAGGGCGAGGATCGTGTCCCATGCGATCGGTTCGACGATGTAGCCAGCGCCGAAGCGCAGCACCAGCGCGAATACGCTCCAGCCGATCGCGTTCGCGAGCAGAGCGGACGCGCCCATGCGCGTGAACAGCTGGCGGCCATACGCGCGCTTGCGGAACGCATCGAACACGACGAGGTTGCACGCGTGCGCAACGATGCAGCACGCCGCGAACGCCAGCGCGATGCCGAACGCATCTCCGCCGTCGATCAGATCGGCGAGTCGCATCAAGCCGATCAGTCCGGCGCTCGCGAGCAGGCCCATCCAGTTGAGCGCGCTGGCGCGGCGACGGCCAAACAGCTCGCAGACGAGCGCACTGGCAATGAAGCTCAGCGCGAACGGCATCACGCCGAGCGGCAACAGCAGCGCGCTCGGCAGCTCGAGCCCGGGCATCACGCGCGTGAGCAGCGCTGATACATCGATCACGCGGCTCATGCCGAGCACGAGCAGTGCAGTCGTCGCGATGAAGTACAGCGCGGCGAGCACGAGGAACGTGGCCTCGCGTCGGCCGTGCAGCTTCGCCTCGGGCAACAGCGCACGCGCCGGGTACTCGGTCTGGTGTCGCGGCAGTAACCAGCGATCGTCGGTGGAGTTGAACGACATGGGGTTCTCCTCTTGGGCGATGCCGAACGAATCGGCTCTGAGAAGGAGACCATGTCGAATCCCGATCGCATCTTTTCTTACGTCGTTGGCACGATGTTCGCGGAGATGATCATCGTTCACGCGTAACTGCGCGCGTGCTCGACGTAGCGTGCCTCACGCCTCCAACGTGATTGCTGCACGAGCGCTCGCGAGCCCATGCGCACGCGCGGTCGAGCGCACGCGAGCGACGATCACCGCGGCCACTCGACGAGCTCTCCGGTCGCGAACACATAGCTGAGCCAGCCGCCCTCGAACTCACTCTCGGCGACGATGCCTTGCATGCCCCACGGCGTGCCGTCGTACGTGTACTCGTCGGAGATTGGATAACCGAGCCAGCTCCACTCCCAACCGAGCGCTGCCCAACGCTCGCGAATCGCGCCGTGCACTTCGTGCGCAGCGGTCCATTCCGTCCAATAGATCGAAGCGCCGTTGTCGAAGTGATTGAAGCGCCCGCCATACGCAGCATCCGATTCGTTGGTGACGGGTGCACCCCACGCGCAGCCGCCGAGCGATTCCCACTTCGCGCGAATGCCGTAGACCGTCGAGAAGCCGGACCCGCAGTCGCCGTTGCCATACCAGTAGTCCCAGCCGAACAAGTCGATGAGCTGCTGAGCGCCGCTGCGATACTTCTCGCGCACCGCCCAGTGGTTGCTACATCCGGTCGGCGAGCAACCGTTGTAGCACCACGCCATCGCGGTCAAGAACGTCTCGTATTCGCCGGTTCCTGGTGTCGCCGCGCCGAGCCACGCCACGACCGCCGCGTCGTTCGGAAACCACGGCGTGTTCGGGCAGTGCCTCACCTTCGTGATGATCGTCTGCACGCCGCTCCACACATTGCCGTCGAGATCGAGGATGCCGTGACCGTAGGCGGCGAGCGTCTGCGCGTGCGTGCCGGCATCGAATTGATAGATGCCGAGGCCCCCGCGTTGCAGGTGGCACGCACCGTCGCCCGATCCGGCGAGCACCGGCCCGCCGCAATACGCCGAGTACGGACCCTGACAGTGGTACGGGGCGTCGGCCCAACACTGGACCAGCCCGGTCTCGTGGTTCGGCACGCCAGCGAACACCAACGGGTTCGCGCTGCCGTACTGCGCGGCGATCGCCTTGATGCGATCCGAGACGCCGCGCTTCGCTCCGGCCGAGAGCGTAGCTGTTTCATCGTCGAGCGCGGGCTCGTCGAAGCATGCCGTGAGTGCACCAAGCAAAACCAACGCGCGTAGACGCATTCGTGTCCTCCCACGGCGCGCTGGTGCAAGAGATCGGCCGTCGCGTGTCGACGCAGCGCTTCACATACGGATCGCGCGTGTGAAAGAACTGAGTACGCTGCAGTTTCACACGCGGTTGCGGCTTGCAACCCGTGCGTTGCACACGACGAGGTGCACTGCGATCGATCTACGCGGCAGTTCGCGGCTACGATGCGCGCGATGACGAAGTCACTGCAAGAGACCTACGCTCCGCATGGCCGCTGTTTCGGGTGCGGACCGCAGAACGCCAAAGGCTTGCGCATTCGCAGCTTCGCGGTCACCGACACACCCGACGCGCACGTCATCTGTGACTTCGTGCCCGAGCCGCATCACGAAGCGTTCGAGAACGTGCTGTGCGGCGGCATCATCGGCACGCTGCTCGACTGCCACATGAACTGGACGACGATCCATCATCTGATGCGCAAGGCCAGCCTCGATCACGCGCCGTGCTGCGTGACTGCCGAGTTCAAGGTCGCGCTCAAGCGCCCGACGCCGATCGGTCCGGTGCATGTCGATGCGCACGTCGTGTCTTCGACGGACGACCGCGCGAACATCGAGGCGATCCTCACCGCCGCCGGCAAGGTGACCGCGATCGGGACCGGCACGTTCGTCGCGGTCAAGCCGGATCACCCGGCGTATCACCGCTGGTAGTCGATCACGCCTGGCTGTAGATGAACGTGACCGCCGTGCACACCGGCACTGGTCTGCGGTTGACGAGATACGGCTTGTACTTCCACAGCTGCATCTCGCGCTTGAGCTTTGCGTCGTAGTCGGGAAAGCCGCTCGACTTGAGCACCGTGACGTGCGTGACCACGCCCGTCGCGTCGATGCACAGCTTGAGCGACGCGACGACCTTCGCTTTGCCCGATTGGGTGATCGCTACCTTCGTCGCGTCGTCGGGCACGATGATCTTGTCACCGGCGATGCGGATACCTTCGAGCAACCTCGTCGGCACGTTCTGCGGGGTCAGCACCGCATCAGAAGGCCGAGGCGGCGGAGGCGGAGGTGGCATCGTACCGTCGAGCAGGCCGCCGACCTCGCCGCCCAATTCGTCGGTATCGTCGCCGCTCGCGGTGCAGGTGATGCGCGCAGTGATCGCGGCTACCGAAAGCGCGCCCTTGCTTCCGCGCAGGGCGAACGTGTAACTCGCGCACGACAGTTCGAGGTTCGCGATGAAGCCGCCGCGCACCGTCTGAATGGTTGGCTTATCCCACGTCGGTAGCGGCGAGAGCACCATCAAACATTTCACGAGCGCATCGCGCTTCGTCACTTTGATCTTGCGCGCGCCGAACGCGCGGTCGCAATCCGTTGTGCGGAACGAAAGTCCATCGACGGTGACCGTCGCGCCGAGCAGCGCGCGCAGATCCTTCGCGCGGCCGGCACCCACGGCGTCGATCACCTTGCGCATCACGTCGAGTGCCGGCTGCGGGCTCGGTGGCGGCGGCCGATTCGCCGGCGGCATCGCAGTGTCGGCCGCAGCCAGCGCGGGAATGATCAACAGGGCTGCAACCAAGCTGTGCACGCGGCGCATGGTTAGCACGTAACACGGGATCCCGATTCGGCGACGGAAATCGTCCGTGCCGCACCGCCGCAGTGACGCCTACAGCCGCTGAATGACGCCGGCGATCGCGGCGTGTGCGTCGCGTGCGTGCGCGCGCACGACGTGCGTCGCGTCGGCGCCGAACCATTCGTAGTCATCGCACAGCGGATTCAACATCGCCGGATACGCGACGATCGCGCCGGTCGCGAGCACGCTCGTCACGAACAGGCCGACGCAGAACCGCAGCAGCTTGCGTGGACGCCGCGCGGGATAACGCGGCCGACTGACTGCGCGTGGCGACGCATTGACGCGCACGAACGATGGCGCTGGGCTGATCGCCGCCGAGGGCTGTGCGGTCCTCGGCGGAGCGTCCCACACGAATGGCGATGGCGCGAACGCCGGCGGTGGCGGCGCGAACGCTTGCGGGGGTGGTGGTGGTGCGGCCGCGCGCGGCGGAGGTGGTGGAGGCGGCGCGACCGATCGAGGTGGTGGTGGTGGTGGCGCGAACACTGGAGCTTGCGTCGCCGGAGCTGCGGAACGCATCGCCCGAGCGGCGGCCATGCGCGGCATCTGCGTCGTCGGCGCTTCGTCGAACAAGCGCGTCGATGCCGGCATCGCGATCGGCAGCGGCGTCAGCGCGCGGATCATGCGCTGCAGCGGCATCGGTTCCGACAGGTTCGGCAGCTCTGGCGGCCGTAACGCGGATAACACGATCATCACGATGAACAGCAGGGCCGCGACGGCTACGCAGCCGCCGAGGATATAGAGCGTGATCATCGGTGCCATGTGAGAAGTCCAGCCCCAGGGCGCAGTGCGCCCGGTGGCACTGCGGTGCAAAAACACAGCCACGAGGACCATGATCGCGAGCCCTCGATCTACGCGTGCTTCGACGAGCTGTGCAGAGCTCGCACTGGGGATAAATCCCGTTCGCGGCGCCCGTTCCACCAGGCGATGTCGTCGAGGAAAGCCGGTGTCAGGCGCGCTCGACCTGGCTCTCCCAGCCGTCGTAGTCGCCGCCCTCTTGCTTCGCGAGGTCGTGCAGCCTCATGACCGCGTCGTGAATCTGCTCGAGCTCGACGGAATCGACGCGGTGAAGCTGCGCGACGAACGGTCGCTCGCCTTGCTCGCCCTGCGACGCCTGCTCGAGCGCGAACCCCGCTTGCTTCGCTGCCGTCACGTAGCGATCGCGTGCCTCGGCGCTCGCAAAGTACGCCCAGTGATCGACGCGACGCGGTGTCGTCAGCGGATCGCCGTGCTCGAGCAGCACGTCGGTGAGCCGCCGGTCTTCCATCCACTGCCTGCGCTCGTCGTCGGGAACCAGGAACTCGCGGTAGTAGCCCCAATCCACATCGGGCCGCACGTCTGCATAGGTGCGGCGCCCGACGAACAGATCGCGAATTGCCTGGAGCGTGTCCTTGCGATCGGCCGGTCCATAGAACGCGAGCTCCCAGATGCCGCCGCTGCGAATCCGGCCGACATAGATGAGCTCGTCTTGGCTCGCGCGCGTGGACATCACGTCCTCGATCTCGCTGAACGCCGTCGACTCGGTTTCGGTTCCCATGCCGTGCTCGTCGGGCTCGAGCATCTGCACGCGCACGCGGTACAGCGTGTTGGCGGTCGGTGGTCGCGTGCCGTGCTCGAAACGCAAGTCGAGAAAGATCGACGCCGCCCCGCCATCGAGATGGCAGGGATAGAAGTCCCACGCGGGCCCGTCTTCGGTCGACATCGGCGACACCATACGGAATGCGGCGCTGCACGTCTCGTCGCCGTGTGAACGAATCTCGCTGCTCGGGAACCGCCCTAGGCGACCTCGCGAACGTCGACCTCGGTGTCGCCGAGGATCCCTGCGTACTCTTCCGTGAAGCGTTTGGCATCCTCGAGCGTGGGCACCTCGAGGATCGAGTAACCGGCGACGAGCTCCTTCGACTCGGTGAACGGCCCGTCGATCCAGCGCCCCGTGCCGCCGCTCGTCTTGAAGCGCACCGCGCCTTTGCTCGGCCTCAGCGCCGCGTCCGATTGCAGCAGACCATCGCGCTTCCATCGATCGAACAGTGCGCGCACCGGCGCGGGCAGTGCGGCGCCGGATTCGAGCGCGGCGTCAGCTTTGATGAACAGCAGGAATCGGTATGGCGCACTCGCGGGTCGCTTACCGCCGTGCAGCTCCCAGCCCTCGACCACCGGCCCGACCTCGATCTCGCGCCGGCCCGCTGCTTCGCCGAGCTCGGTCGCGAGCTCGATCGCTTTGTCGATTCC
>DATDCH010000893.1:0-10129 GCA_036524455.1 Kofleriaceae bacterium
AACGCCGGCACCAACAAGTGCCTCGACATCGCAGCGGGCGGCACCAGCAACGGCACCCGCATCCAGCAGTGGAGCTGCACCTCCGGCAGCAACCAGCGCTTCCGCATCGAGGATCAGGGCGGCGGCTACTTCCGCCTGCGCCACCCCGGCTCCAACAAGTGCGTCGACGTCAACGCCGCGAGCAACGCCGACGGTGCGCAGGTCCAGCTCTGGAGTTGCAACACGACCAGCGCCCAGGCCTGGAAGCTGGGCAGTGCCACGCCGCAGCCGCCCGACACGACGTGGCGCACCGCCAACCTCACCTGGTTCACGTCGTACCCCGACCCCGGCAGCGAAGAATGCACGGAGTACAACGGCTGCATGTGGGCCGGCTACTTCGCGTTCGTCGACGGCAAGCAGTCCGAAGCGTGGGTGCAGCAGCACAACATCGCCGCCGTGCACTCGCGCGATGCCGCCGCGTACGCCCTGAAGACCCTGCGACTTCGCCAGGGCGCGCGGCAGATCGACGTCACCGTTTACGACATGTGCTCCGACTCCGACTGCGATGGCTGTTGCACCGAGAACGCCAGCGAGACCGGCTTTCTCATCGACCTCGAGAGCTACACCGCGCAGCGCTTCGGTGCCTCGGACGGCATCGTCGATTGGACCTGTCTCGACTGCCCTTGACCGTTGGCCACCGCGCGGCGCCGTTCAGCGAGTGAGCGTGATCTTCGAGAGCCCGCGTGGCCGATCGGAGTCGATACCCTTGGCCATCGCGAGCGACCGCGCCCACAGCTGACCGGGCACCACGCTCACGATCGGCGACAACCACTCGGGCACGCCCTTGGGCAGGCGGATGTTCGACGGGGCCCGCGCCAGCACGTCCTCGCGATCGGTCATCACGATCACGCGCGCGCGACGGCTTTTGAGCACGTCGATGAGCGCCTCGACGTCTGCGCTCGCCTTGCCCGACGGCGCGACCACCAACACCGGGAAGCCGTAGTCGAGTATCGCGATGGGGCCGTGCAAGAAGTCCGGAGGCGAGTACGGCTCGGCGAGCACATAGCTCGTCTCTTTCATCTTGAGAGCGATCTCGAACGCCGTGCAGTAGTTGAAGCCGCGCCCGAGCACGAGGAATCGAGGCGCGTTTCTGTATTGCATCGCGAGCTCGCCGATCGCCGTCGCGTCCGTCGCCGCCAGTGCCGCTTCGACGGCATGCGGCACCGCATCGAGCTCGTCGCGCCGCTGCCGATCGTCGCCGAGCTCCGCCGACAGCATCGCGAGCATGAGGAGCTGGTTCGTGTACGTCTTGGTCGCCGCGATCGCGTGCTCGGTGCCCGACGCGAGGAGCAACGTCAGATCGGCCGCAGTCGCGAGCGGCGACTCGAGGTCGTTCGTGATCGCAAGGGTCAGGCTGCCCTGACGCCGCGCCTCCTCGATCACCGACACCACGTCGGGCGACTGCCCCGACTGCGAAATGCCGATCGTCAGCGCGCGTCCCAGCCGGGGTGGGGCGCCGTACCGCGTGAACAGCGAAGGCACCGCGAGCGCCACGCTGAGCTGGTTGAACGCGCCGAGCACGTACTGCGCGTAGCGCGCGGCGTTGTCGCTCGTGCCGCGCGCCGCGATCACGACCCACGCGGGGTCGAACGCGCGGATGCGCGCCGCCGCCTCGCGGACCGCGTCGCGGCGTCGGGCGAGGAGTCGGGAAAGGGCCCTGGGTTGCTCGTCGATCTCGCGAAGAAGCTGAATCGCCACGGTCTAGCTGTGACAGACGGCCCCCCGCCTAGGGAAGCGTCGAGAAAAAGTGCGCATCGCTCTGACCCGAAACGACCGCGCCCTCTCTCTATCTCTCCATAGCGTCAACCCATGAGCATCTACACGCGTCCTCTCGTTCTAGCCATCTGCTTCGTTGCGGCGTGTTCGCCCAGCCAAAACGGCGCGGACGACGACAGCACTGGCGATGGGGGCAGACCGACCGACGCGTGTCCGTGTCCGGACGCTCGTGGTGCGATGGGATGCGAGGGCACGGGCACGGGCGCGGCGCAACCGTTCGGCAATCACGCGCGCGCCTATCACGCCGGCACGATCCTGCCGTCGCACAAGAGCCAGGCGCAGCTCGATGACGCGGTCCGCGACTTCTACGACGCGTGGAAGTCCGATTATCTGCGAACGGGCTGCGGCAGCGGCCGCTACTACGTGCTGAGCGGCGGTGAGCACCAGACGGTGAGCGAGGCGCACGGCTACGGGATGATCGTGACGGCGCTCATGGCCGGTCACGATCCGCAGGCCAAGACGATCTTCGACGGCCTCGTTCACTACTACCAGGATCATCCGTCGGAGATCGTGCCGTCGCTCATGTCGTGGGCGCAGGGCTCGTCGTGTCAGAACATCGACGGCGACAACAGCGCGACCGATGGTGATCTCGACATCGCGTACGCGCTCCTCCTCGCCGACAAGCAGTGGAGCTCTGGCGGTGCGATCGACTACCGCAATCTCGCGGGCGAGATCATCGACGGTATCCGCGGCGGCGAGGTCGATAGCGGCGTCAACTACGTCCAGCTCGGCGACTGGGCGCGCGACGGCGAGTACGGCCGCGCCACGCGCTCGAGCGATTTCATGCCCGCGCACTTCGAGAGCTTCGCCGCGATCACTGGCGATGCGTCGTGGCGACAGATCCGCGATCGCAGCTACGCGATCATGAGCAGCGTCCAGAACCAGTTCGCGCCTTCGACCGGGCTGCTACCCGACTTCATTGCCGACGCCGCCACCACGCCGCGCCCGGTCAACGCGGGCTTCCTCGAGGGTGCGCGCGACGGACAGTACGCATACAACGCGTGCCGCGATCCGTGGCGCATCGCCAGTGACTACCTGCTGAACGGCGACGCGCGCAGCAAGACCATCGTCCAGAAGATGACCACGTGGATCCGGCAGCACACGGGCAACGATCCGGGCGCGATCCTGCCGGGCTACACCCTCGCCGGTACCGTCAACGGCGGCAATTACCTAGACCTCGCATTCGTGGCGCCGTTCGGCGTCGCCGCGATGGTCGACGGCGGCAATCAGAGCTGGCTCGACAGTATCTGGGACACGACCGTCGCCAATGACGGCGCCGGCTACTACCAGGACACCGTCGCGTTGCTGTCGCTCATCACCATGAGCGGCAACTGGTGGTCGCCCGAGGCTGCACCTTGTCCCTCGGGTCCATAGGAGAACGATGTGTCGTGTCGTGGCTAAGGAATGTGCAGACTGCGTATGCGATCCACAACGTGATCGCGCATCGGCCCGAACTGCCGGTTTACGTGATCCGCGACGGTGCGGATGGCCTCGAATGGATGGATCTCTCGGCGCCAGGTGATCGGCTCAAGCCGTTCCACTTCGAGATCTTCTTCGGCAAGGAAGCGACTCGCGACGCGCACTATCGGGCAGCGCTCGACGAGGCCGCCCGTACGGGACGCCCCGTGTGCCGGCAGCTGTTCGGCTTTTGGGATCTGTTCTGTCCGCTGGCCGACGAGCCGCGGTCGTTTCTTTACGTCGGGCAGTTCAATCGCAAGGCGCCCGACTGGGACAGCTTGTCGGCGCAGTGGCGGCAGATCACGAGACAGGAACCGACGAGCGCCAATCCCGACTTCGTGCACTTCGTCCGCATGGCGCTGGCCCTGCCGATCCTCGAAGACGAGCTGCTCGACGCGTACCAGCAGTTCCTCGCGGACTACGCCGACTTCCTCACCGGGCGCGAGGAAGGTGCGGCGACACAGGAGAAGATCGATCGCCTGAACCGCGAGTCGCTCTCGCGGCTGTGGCCGATCGAGACCTGGGTCGACAGCGCGATCGATCCCGACAAATTCAAGCTCACGCCGTGGCGGCTCGACGGCAGGCTCGCCGACTGGATGAAAGAGGGGCTCGGCATCGGGCGTCTGCCGACGACGGCCATGGCGATCATGCCGCTCGACTCGCGCACCGCGCCGCTCGACTGGGTGCAGACGCTCGTGCGCAACGCGCGCATCCAGCGGGCGTGCATCGCGTTCGCGCGCGAGCAGCCCGAGACCGCGGCTACGCACCTGAGCGACTACGGCGTGTCGCTCATCACGTCGGCGCGCTCGAGCAAGAACCGGGCGAAGTCTCGCCTCGAGCTCCGCGAGCACGCGCAGAAATTCCAGGCGTTCGTGAAGGAGCGGTTCGGCGTGCGCACGGCAGTCGGCATCGGTTCGACGCTGGCGCCGGGTGCGCCGCTGCACGAGTCGCACCGAGAGGCGGTGCTCGCGCTGCATATGTGCGCGCACCTCGAGCGCGCCGTGCTGTTCTTCGACGAGCACGGTGGGCGCGCCGAGTTTCGCTGCACCGAGCTGCACAGCGCGGCGACGTCGCTGGCGACGGCGTTCGATCGCGAGCACGCGACGGAGATCAAGCTGGCGAGCGATCGCTATGTGCAGTTGGTGCTGCGCTACTCGGGCGAGCGCCTCGAGGTCGCGCGCGGCCAGTTCCTGGCCACGTTGTTCCAGCTGTGGAGTGGCGTGCTGCGGCGGTCGTCGATGCAGCACGAGGCGCGCGACCGGTTCGCCAACGATCTCACGCGCCGCCTCGAGGAGGCGCCGGCGCTGTACCAAGTGATCGAGGCGTTCAAGGAAGCACTCGGCCGGCTGAGCTTTGTCGCGTCGAAGGCGTGGCAGGGCTCGAACGTCATGCGGCTCGAGGCGACGCTGCAGTACCTGCGAGAGAACTTCGCCGAGCCGCTGCCGCTGCCAGTGGTGGCGCGCAAGGCGGGCTTCTCGGTGCCGACGTTCTCGCGCGTGTTCCGGCGCGCGACGGGGACGTCGTTCCTGCCGTACGTGCGCGCGATCCGGATCGAGCACGCCAAGAACCTGATCGTGACGACACCGATGGGCATCGACCAGATCGCACAGGCGTGCGGGTTCCAGTCGCAGCACCACCTGATCCGCTCGTTCAAGAAGGCGACGAACGAGACGCCGGGCGCCTATCGCAAGGCGCACGCGACGGTCGACTAACATTGAGAGGTCGGCGGCCACAACCAGGCGGCGCCGCGGACGCCGCTTGCGTCGCCGTGGTGATTGCGCACCACACGCACGCGCGGCGGGCGCACGGCGACCCACTGCGCGAGACGTGCCGGCACGAGCTCGTAGAGGAGGTCGATGTTCGACACGCCGCCGCCGAGGACGATCACGTCGGGGTCGACGAGGTTGACGACCGACGCGAGCGCGCGCGCCATGCGATCGGCATAGCGCTCGATCGTTGCGATCGACGCGGCGTCACCGGCGCGCGCCTGGGCGGCGATGACCGCGCCGGCAATGGGCTGCCCGGTGGTGCGTTCGTGATCACGGGCCAGACCCGGTCCCGCGAGCAGCGCCTCGATACAACCGTGACGACCGCACGTGCACGGCATGTCGGCCTCATAGGGTTCGGCCCACGGCAGCGGCGAGTGGCCCCACTCGCACGCGCCGATCAGTCGGCCGTCGACGACGATGCCGCCGCCGACACCGGTGCCGGCAACGACGCCGACGACAACTCGCGCAGCGGCGCCTGCGCCGTCGGATGCCTCGGAGAGCGCGAAGCACGCCGCGTCATTGGCGAGGCGCGACGGTCGTTCGAGCATGACCTCGAGGTCGCGCACGAACGGCTGCCCTTCGAGTGGCGTGTTCTCGGCGTTGGCCATGAGGCCCGTGACCGGCGACGGCTGGCCGGGCGTGCCGATGCCGACGCCGCGTACGGTGCCGACCTCGTCCTCGACGGCGCGCACGATCTCGACGATCTCGCAGAGGAGCTCGTCGTAAGAGCGTGGCGTGGCAACGCGGCGGCGCACCCGGATGGCGCCGGCGTCGTCGAGCACGGCGGCCTCGATCTTGGTGCCGCCGAGATCGATCCCGAGTCGCATCGTCGTCGTTGTCATGTGCGCAGTATGCGGACGGCGTGTACATGTTTCGAGCGCGGCGCGAAAGCGGCCATGCTCTCGACAAAATCGGTCCGTACGGCGGGCGGCGCGATGCGCAACATCGTCCGGGTGCTCGACACAGGAAGAGCTCCTTACCCCGCGCTGGTGGCCATGGCGATGGTGATCGTCACCGCCAGCTGCGCCGCACCGCAAACCTCAGCGACCAAGACCGTCGTGCTCGGCGAAGACGGGACCGGCGGCACCGCCGCGCCCGCGATGCCGGGCGAGAACGTACCGGCGATCAAGGTCGACACCGTCGGATATCCGACGAGCTGGCCGAAGATCGTGGTCTTCAATGTGCCGCCCACCGGCGCGGTCGTGAAGGACGGCGCTGGCAAGGCCGTGCTGACCATCGAGCCGTCGCGCGTGAGCGAGCGCGGGGTCGACGCCGCATCTCAGGATCCGGTGTGGCAGGTCGACATCAGCGATCTCGACAAGCCCGGCACGTATACGATCGCGGTCGGCGAGCATACGAGCGATCCGTTTACGATCGCGGCGCATCCGTACGACCGCGCGCTACTCGCCGGCCTGAAGAGCTTCTACTTTCAGCGCACGCGCACCGCGCTGAAGAAGCCGTACGCGGTGTGGGACGCAGACAGCTACACGCGCGCCGCGCCGTCGCACGTGCACGACGACGTCGGCTGGGATCTCGAGACGTACCCGAAGAAGACGAAGCGCTGGAAGATGGAAGCCGGCTGGCACGACGCGGGCAATTACGACATGTACGTGCCTTCGACGGCGCCGACAGCGCAGTCGCTCTTGCTCGCGTACGAGTGGGCAGAGGCCGCGTTCACCGACAAGCAGCTCGACATCCCAGAGAGCGGCAACGGCATCCCCGACATCCTCGACGAGGCGAAGTGGGGGCTCGTCTGGGTGCTCTCGATGCAGGAGCCGGGCGGCGCGTTCCGTCATCGCGAGGCGGTGATGGAGTCGTCGCCCGAGGTGCCGGCCGACAAGGACCGCACGG
Organism: Kofleriaceae bacterium; assembly: GCA_036524455.1. Classification (GTDB taxonomy): domain Bacteria; phylum Myxococcota_A; class Polyangia; order Haliangiales; family Haliangiaceae; genus JABFXX01. The sequence continues at coordinate 6,894 of DATDCH010000893.1, forward strand.
TGCGCTGGGTCGCGGGCGCGAGCACGGCGGCGACGGCGAAGGCAGTGGCGGTGCTCGCGATGGCGTCGCGGGTGTACGCCGATCACGACGACGAGCTCGCGGCACGCTGCGCATCAGCGGCGCGCCGCGGCTGGACGTGGATGCTCGAGCATCCCGAGCGCGTGATCGTCGACGGCAAGGGCGCGACGCAGCCGCTGTGGGACGACGAGCCGGGCAACAGTGACGCCGGCGCGAAGATGATCGCAGCGGCCGAAATCTGGCGCACGTTCCGCGACAAGCGCGCGCTCGCGATGTCGCGAGAGCTCATGACCGACAAGGCGGCCAAGCCGAGCGAGCTGCTACGCGGCGCGTGGGCCAACGTCGGGCGATGGGCCATGTGGCGGCTCGCCACCGACGACAAGACTCCGGGAGACCTGCGCGCGGACGCGCGCGGGCGGCTGCTCGCGGCGGCGACACTCGTTCGCGAGCAGGTCGAGAAGCGTGACGGCTACCGATGTGCATCGGAGCTGAGTGATTACTACTGGGCTCACAACTCGAACCTGATGGAGAAGACGCACGTGCTCGCGATGGCGAGCCGTCTCGATCCGCACGAGCGCTGGTACATGGACGCCGCGCGCGATCAGCTGCACTGGGTGCTCGGGCGCAACCCCAACGGCTTCTCGATGGTGACGCGGGTCGGCAAGGGCCCGACGCGCCTCTATCACATGGAGTGGGGCAACCGCGAGCCGCCACCACCGGGGTTCCTGATCGGTGGGCCGAACGGACAGAACATGGGCTTCCTCGCGCCGGGTGCGCCGGCAAAGGCGCTGCTCTGGGACAACCCACAGCCGCTGCGCTCGGGTTTGCCCGCGCACGCGCTGTGGCACTGGAAGCAAACCGATCTGTGGGACAGCGGCTTCGAGCCGGAAGAGTCGTGGAAGAACGGGTGGTGGGCGGTGACCGAGCCCGACATTCTGTACAGCGCGGCGTTCGTGCTCGCGCTCGTGAGCGTGCAATGAGTCTCCACGCGCTGAACGACGACTGGGAGATGTGCTCGTCGGCTGATGAGGCGTGGCATCCGTGCGATCTGCCGGCGACAGTGCTCGGCGTGCTCGCGAAACGCGGCGTGATTGCCGATCCATTCCTCGGCACGAACCTGCGCGAGCTCCCTGGCTACGGGCCGCCCGCGCAGAATTTCTCGAATCACCCGATGGCCGAGGACAGCCCGTTCGCGGTGCCGTGGCGGTTCCGGCGCACGTTCCGCGTGCCGGCGGATGCGGGCCGCTACTTGCGGCTGCGCTTCGACGGCATCAACTACCGCGCGAAGGTGTGGCTCAACGGCGCGCGGCTCGGCGAGGAGCTGGTCGGCGCGTATCGCGGGTTCGAGCTCGACGTCACCGATCGAGTCGTGCGCGACGGCGACAACGATCTCGTCGTCGAGCTGACGGCGCCGACGCCGTGCGATCTGGCGATCACGTGGGTCGACTGGAACCCGTCGCCGCCCGACAAGAACCTGGGCATCTGGCGCGACGTCTGGCTCGTCGACACCGGACCGGTCGCGTTGCGCGCGCCGTTCGTGACGTCGTGCATCTTTGCCGAAGGAGATCGCGCCCGCCTCGCGATCAAAGGCGACCTCGTCAATCTGACCGACGAGCCGCAGCTCGCGGTCGTGCACGCGCAGATCGGCGAGTTGCCTCGGCGCGTGGTGCGTCAGTTCGAGCTAGCGCCGCGCGAGGAGCGCGCGTTCGAGCTGAGCGCCGATGAGCACGACGCGCTCGTCGTCGAGCAGCCGCGCTTGTGGTGGCCTCGCTTCATGGGCGAGCCCGAGCTGTACACGCTCCAGCTCGACGTGACAGTGAACGGCGAGGTGTCGGACAGCGACGGCTTCGCGTTCGGCATTCGCGAGGTGACGAGCACGCTGACCGATCGCGGCCACGCGCGCTTCGAGGTGAACGGCAAGCCGCTGCTCGTGCGCGGTGCGGGCTGGGCGCCCGATCTGCTGCTGCGACGCGATCCGGCGCGCGACTTCGCGCAGCTCCAGTACCTGAAGGACATGAACCTCAACTGCGTGCGCTTCGAGGGAATGCTCGAGCGCGCACAGATCCTCGAGTGGTGTGATCGCAACGGGATCCTCGTCATCGCGGGCTGGTGCTGCTGCGACTGCTGGGAGAAATGGGACAAGTGGAGCGAGCCGAACTACGCAGTGAGCGCGGAGTCACTGCGTAGCCAGATCCGCCGCGTTCGGCGTCACCCGTCGATGCTGACGTGGTGGTACGGCAGCGACTTCCCGCCGCCGGCGCGCGTCGAACGCGCGTACCTCGACGTGCTCGCCGAGGAGCGGTGGCCGAACGCGTGGCAGTCGAGCGCGGCAAACAAGCCGACCGAGCTGACCGGCGGCAGCGGCCTCAAGATGGAAGGCCCGTACGAGTACGTGCCGCCCGGCTACTGGCTCGAGGACACCGCACGCGGCGGCGCGTTCGGGTTCGCGACCGAGATCTCGCCGGGCGCGGCGATCCCGCCCATCGAGAGCATCCGCGCAATGGTCGGCGAGGAGCACGTGTGGCCGATCGACGAGGTGTGGAGCTTCCACGCCGGTGGTCAGGAGTTCCATACGGTGATGCGCTTCGTCGACGCGCTCGTCGCGCGCTACGGCGCGGTCGCAAACGTCGAGGAGCTCGCGATGTGGTCGCAGGTCGTCACCTACGAGGGTCAGCGCGCGATGTTCGAGGCGTATACGCGCAACAAGTACGGCGCGACCGGCGTGATCCAGTGGATGTTGAACAACAGCTGGCCGTCGATGATCTGGCATCTGTTCGACTGGTACCTGCGCCCGGGCGGCGGCTACTTCGGCACGCAGAAAGCGTGCGAGCCGCTGCACGTCATGTATTCGTATGACGACCGGACCGTCGTCGTGACGAACCAGTGGTCGCGGGCGTTCCGCGGCCTCGACGTGCGGGTGCGCGTGGTCGACATCAATGCCGACGGCGTCGTGCAACCGGCGATCGTGCCCGACCAGATCGTTGACAACGTCTTCGTCGAGGCTGACGGCAAGGCCGTGGTGCTGACCCTGCCGCCACCGGAGCACGCGGTGCGCATCGTCGATCTGCGACTGACCGACACCGGCGGCTGCGACGTGAGCCGCAACTTGTACTGGATCCCGAAGGAACCAGACGTCGTCGACTACGACAAGGCGAACTGGCTCAACGCACCGACGGCAAAGCATGCGGATCTGAGCGCGCTGCGCCGCCTGCCGCTGA
>DATDCH010000894.1:0-16497 GCA_036524455.1 Kofleriaceae bacterium
CGCCATCGCCGCACAGAACAGCGCGCGCGCGTACTTCGAGGGCGACGACGATGCGAAGGCGCGCGGTCTGTTCCAGCTATTGCGCGAGGACGGCACGCCGGTCGACGACCAAGCGATCTCCGGTTTCGATCGCGCGCTCGCGCGCCGACTGTTCGAAGGTATGCTGCGCATTCGCGTCACCGACGCGCGCATGATGGCGCTGCAGCGCCAAGGCCGCATCGGCTTCTACGGCGAGGCGATGGGCCAAGAGGCGGCGGTCGTCGGCTCGGCGGCGGTGTCGCAACCACAAGATTGGATCGTGCCCGCGCTGCGCGAGGCCGGCGTTGGTCTGTTCCGCGGCATGTCGCTCGACAGCTACATCGCGCAGATCTTCGGCAACGCGGCGGACGTGACGAAGGGCCGCCAGATGCCATGCCATCCGTGCGATCGCGAGCATCAGTACGTCGTGATGTCGTCGTGCGTGTCGACGCAAGTGCCGCACGCAGTCGGCATCGCGATGGCGATGAAGATCGCCGGCGACAAAGGCAAGGTCTGTTTCGGCTACATGGGTGATGGCGGCACGTCGGAGCCCGACGTCCACGTCGCGCTCAACTTCGCGGGCGTGATGAAGGCGCCGTGCGTGCTGATCTGCCAGAACAACCAGTGGGCGATCTCGACACCCGGTCATCTGCAGACCGCGGCGGAGACCATCGCGCTCAAGGGTGTTGGCTACGGTGTCGAGGCGCTGCGCGCCGACGGCAACGACGTGCTCGCGGTACACAGCGTCGTGTCGTACGCCGCCGACAAAGCGCGGCGCGGCGACGGCCCCACATTCATCGAGCTACTCACGTATCGCGTCAGCGCGCACTCGAGCTCGGATGATCCATCGCGCTATCGCGACGAGAAGGTCACCGAGGTGTGGCGCCACGAACGCGATCCGCTGCAGCGCATGGAGAAGTTTCTGGTTGCGCGCGGCTGGCTCGCGGCCGGCGAACGCGAGGCGTTGGCGACCCAGCTCGAGAACGACGTGCGTGAGGCCATTGCACGTCAGGAAGCGATCGGCCAGCCCGAACTGGAGACGCTGATCGACGACGTGTTCGAAGAGCCGACGTGGAACCTGCGCGAGCAGATGGCGGAGCTGTCGGCGGCGGCGCGGCAAAAGTCTCCGCACAAGCACGGCTGACGCCGGCGCGCGACACGTGTGGCGCGTGTACCTCACCAGGTGCGGCGCAACCCGGCGTGCGCGCTGAGCGAGCGCATGGCACAACCGATGCTGCTGAGGCGCGTGGATGCGAGCCGTCCTGGCGATCGGGCTGTGCTCGGCGGTTGGCTGCGCTCCGCCCGGAGCGCCGCATGCGCCCGCCGACATCATCCCCTACGACCCCGCCTACGTGGCGAGCAGCCAACGGCTGCGCGCGACACTCGCGCGGGACAACATCGAGCTCGATACCCAGCCCGTGTTGACGACGTGCGACTTCCCCGAGCTCGAGCGCGAGTGTGCCCGCTGCGAGGTCGCGACGGTCGTCGATCAAATCGATCCCGAGCTCGTCGACGCGATGGCGATCGCATTCGCCCGCTATCCGTCGAGCGTGCGCAAGGCCGCGCGACTCGAGCGCGTCGCGTTCTGCCGGACGATTCACTACGTGGGCAAGGATCACGGACCGGCCGGGCTCGCGGATCCGAACACGCATCGCATCTACATCGGTGTGGAGTACTTCCGCACGGCGCATCACACGTTCTCGATCGAGCACGCGGTGCACCACGAAGTGTTTCACTTGCTCGACTTCGCAACCAACGGTCCGCGCGCGGTCGCCGACTACGAATGGGCGGCGCTGAACCCGAAGGGGTTTGAATACACCGAGAGCGGCGGTGAGAAGCGCGAGCCCGGTTTCGTCAACACGTACGCGCAAACCGATGCCGTCGAGGATCGGGCGAGCACGTTCGAGTATCTGATGGTCAGGCCCGACGAGCTATGCGCGATGGCAGACGACGACGCCGTGCTCGCGCGCAAGGTGCGCCTGCTGTGGCAGCGCGTCGCGCTCGTCGAGGGCGCGAATCGGCTCGGCGTCACCGCGCCGTGTGTGAAAGCGAAGCCGACGAAGCGCAAGCCAGTGACGAAGACCAAACGCAAACCGATCACGTTGCCTGGTTTGCCGAATCGCACCACGAAGCAGCGGCTGCAGTAGCGACGCACTTCCACTGCGACAGCTTCTCGGGTGCGACACCGCAGCGAGACCGCAGGCGTCAGCACGCTGTCATGGATCGGTCGCAGGGCGTCGCGTACTGACAAAGCATGCGCCGATTGCCAATGCTCGCCGTGATCTTGTCCGCTTGTTCCCACGCGCCTCGCCACATCAGCGTCGACAACGCGGTGCTCGGCAGGGTCGTCATCTACCGCAATGGCGTCGCTTACTACGAGCGCACCGCGAAGGTCATCGATGGCCGCGTGTCGGTGAAGGTGCCCCGCGATCGCGTCGACGACTTCCTCAAGTCGCTCACCGTTGCGGACCCGCATACGAAGAAGCCACTCGCGGTCTCGATCCCGCGACGCGAGGCTGATGACGGCAGTTATCTGACGATGACGCTGGAGAGCCCCGTTCGCTACACCGAGGTGCTGCTGACCTACGTCACCGAGTCGCCGGCCTGGAAGCCGAGCTATCGCGTGGTCGTCGACAAGGGCCCGAACGTGCTGCTCGAGGCGTGGGCGATCGTCGACAACGTCTCGGATGAGGACTGGAAGGGCGTGGCGGTCGGTGTTGGCGCGAGCTCGGCGCTGTCGTTCCGCTACGACCTGTGGAGTGTGCGGCGGATCGATCGAGATCTACTGCAGGGCGAGCAGCGGTTCGCGGTGGCGCCGCCGACCGGCGTGTCGCCGTATGCGGAGACGACCGGTGCGGAGGAGCTCGTCACCCTCGATGCCAACGAGCTGCGAAGTGGCGGGGCTGGGATCGGAAGCGTCGCGGGCGGCAATGGCAGCGGCGACCAGGTCGGCGTGTCGTTCTCCGGCGCGACGAGCCTCGAGAATCAACACATCGTCCATGGCATCAACACGACGGGCATGACGAACAGCCCCGATGCACCATCGTCATCTTCGGCGCTGCCACCGGCGATCTCGAGCGGCGTGCGTGGTGTCGTGACCGACAAGAAGACCGGCGAGAAGCTCGCCGGCGTCACCGTGGTCGCGACGCGCAAAGGCAGCAAGGAAGCGAACACCGCGATCAGCGACGAGAACGGCTTCTACACGATGACCTTGCCGGTTGGCTCGTACACGCTGTCGTACTTCTATGGCGATACGACGATCGAGCGCAGCGGGATCAACGTCGCGCACAACCAAGTCACGCCCGTCTATCAGAAGATGACCGGCGACTTCGGCGGCGGCGAGACGATCGCGATCACCGACAAGGCGCCGATGATCGAACAGTCGTCGACGGCGCAGGGCGTCACGATCACGCGCGACTACCGCAACATTCCAACGGGGCGCACGTTCGGTGGCGTGCTCGGCGCCGCCGCCGGATCACAGAACGATGGTGGACGCTCCGCGCCGCCGCCACCTCCTCCGCCGATCAAGCAAGGCGACGCCAAGCTCGCGGGCATCGTCAAGAAGGTGCTCGCCAGCAAGAAGGACGTCGTGATCGAGGCGCACGGCCTGTCGAGCGCGGAGGTCGCGAAGCGCGCCGAATCGGCGAAGAACAAGCTCGTCGACGACGGCATCCCGGCGTCGCGCATCCACATCGTGCCAAAGGTCGGCCCCAACGAGTCGATCTCGCTGCGCGTGCTCGCGGTCGCGCCGGCGAACAAGCCGGAAGGAAGCGCGCCGCCGCCGAGCGCGTCGGCGAGCGCCTTGATGCCGGATACGCCGGTCGGCGAGAGCCACTTCGAGAACAAGCGCCCGATGAACGTGCCTGCCGGCACGAGCGCGATGGTCGCGATGATGCACGGCGAGACCGCGGGCGGCGTGGTCTACCTCTACGACCCGATCTCGGATCGCGGCGACGAGCGCTTTGCCTTCAAAGCAGTGCGGCTCGACAACCCGAGCGACAATACGCTCGAGCCTGGGCCGGTGACGGTGTTCGGCGACGGCCGCTTCATCGGCGAAGGCATCACCGAGCCTGTGCCGCCGAAGGCATCGGTCGTGGTGCCGTTCGCGCTCGATCGGCAGATCCTGGTGTCGCGCAACAACACCGAGTCGGATCGGATCGCGAAGCTCGTCACCGTGCAACGCGGCATCATCACCGCGGAGGTGCAGCACCGGCGCTCGACGAGGTTCACGATCACGAGCCGCCTCGCTCGACCGACGAAGGTCTACCTGCGCCACCGGCTCGAAACTGGTTGGACGCTGATCGAGTCACCGTCGAGCCACATGAAGGTCGGCGACTCGCAGCTGTTCGAGGTCGACCTCGAGGCCGGAAAAACCAAGTACGTGACGATCGCCGAAGCGACGCCGCTGCAGCGCACGCTGTCGCTCGATTCGAACGAGGCGCTCGACATGATGAAGGTGTTCATCGAGGAGCCCGACGCGTCGCCCGAGCTCAAGAAGCAGATCACGGCGCTGCTCGAGACGCACCGCGCGGCCGCGGATCTGATCGACAAGATCGAGACGCTGCGCGATCAGCTCGCCGAGTATCGGTCGCGCGCAGGCGAGCTGCACGCACAGGTGGTTACCCTCAAGTTGGTCAAGACGAGTGGTGAGCTGATGACGTCGCTCAAGAGCCGGCTCGCCGAGACGTCGGAGCGTATGCAGAAGACGACGATCGCGATCGTCGATACGCAGGAGAAGCTCATGCTGGCGCGCCTCAAGTTCGGAAACCAGCTCGCTGATCTCCGCCTCACCGACGCCATCGCGAAGAATTAGGCGGTACGCTGGTCGTGTGCCAATCGACGGCGACCCCGATGACGAAGCGATTGCATCGAACCCGACGATCGCAAGGAGCGGCAACACGCTCGGTCCGCAACCGACCATCGCCGATACCGCGCATGGTCACGCAGGACCGAGCGAACCGCGCGAAGCACCGTCGCTCCCCGGCTACGTGATCGCGGGCCTGATCGGGCGCGGTGGCATGGGCGAGGTCGTGCGCGGGCACGATGTCGAGATCGGTCGCGATGTTGCGATCAAGCGCCTGCGCGGAACGCGCTCGCCGGATGCGATCGCCCGCTTCTTGCGCGAGGCGAAGATCCAAGCCCGGCTCGAGCACCCCGCGATCATCCCGGTGCACACGATCGGCAGCGACAGTGAAGGCCAGCCGTACTTCACGATGAAGCGAATCACAGGCGTGACGCTCGTCGAGCTGCTCAAGACCGAGCAGCCGCACCATCGCCTGCTGCGCGCGTTCGTCGATGTCTGCCGCGCGATGGACTTCGCCCACGGCCGCAACGTGGTGCATCGCGACATCAAGCCGTCGAACGTGATGCTCGGCGACTACGGCGAGGTCTACGTCCTCGATTGGGGCCTCGCCCGCGTGCTCGGCGCTGGCGAGACCGAGACCGAGGTCGACATCGCGTCGGTCGGCGACGGTGTTCCGAGCGTCGATGGCTCGACACAAGTGGGCGCGATGCTCGGCACGCCGGGTTACATGGCGCCCGAGCAGATGGAGGACGCGCACGCCGTCGATGCGGCGGCCGATGTTTACGCGCTTGGCTCGATCCTGTTCGAGATCCTCGCCGGCCAGGCGCTGCACCGCAAAGGCCAGATCCTGACGAGCACGCTCGGTGGCACTGACACGTCGCCGGCGACGCGTCGCCCCGATCTCAACATCGCTCCCGAGCTCGACGCGCTGTGCACCGCAGCGCTCGATCGCGAACCGTCGAGGCGACCGAGTGCACGCGAGATCGGCGACCGCGTCGAGGGGTTTCTCGACGGTGACCGTGACGTCGAGGCGCGTCGCCGCATCGTGGCGCTCGAGCTGGCAGAAGCGCGCGACGCGCTCGCATCCGGCGACCCGACACGGCGTTCCGAGGCGATGCAGTCCGCGGGACGCGCGCTGGCGCTCGATCCGAAATCACGTGATGCAGCGGACCTCGTCACGACGCTCATGCTCGAACCGCCGAAGGAACAGCCAGCCGGACTGCGCGAGCAGCTCGCCGCGAGCGAGGTCGCCGTGCAGCGCCGCCAAGGCCGCGTCGCGGTGGGCTCGTTCGGCGCCATTCTCGCGTTCCTCGCGCTAGCCGCGTGGAACGGCATCGAGGACTGGAGCATCCTGGCCGTGATCACGGCGTTCAGCCTGCTGCTCGCGTCGGTCGCGTTCATCGTGTCGCGCCGCGAGATGAGCTCGCGCGAGATCTTGTTCCTCATGCTCGGCAACGTGACACTCGTCGCGCTGATCTCGCGCATGTTCGGCTCGTTGCTGATCGCGCCTGCGGTCACGTGCATCATGGCGCTGTCGCTGACGTCGTATCCGCAGAACATCGACAGAGCGCGCCTCGTGATCGCGGTGCTCGTGCTCAGCTGGGTGATCCCGGTCGCGCTCGAGTTCGCCGGCGTGATCGAAAGTACCTGGTACGTCACCGACGGTGCCGTGATCTCGACGTCGCCGATGGTGACGATCGGCGGCGACGCAACGGTCGGCCTGCTCGTGTTCGCGAACGTGATGACGATCATCGTGTTCGGCCTGTTCGCGAGCAAGCTCGCGGTGTCGCGGCGCGACGCGCAACGCCAGGTCGAGATCCAGGCGTGGCACCTCCAGCAGCTGCTCCCGAAAACGGGATGAGCGTGGTGGCGTTCTAGCTCGTCGCGTCCGCTGGTCGGGTCTTGCTGGCCGCAGCGCGGCCACCTCGGACGGACAGCGATCGCTGCTTCCGCGATCTTGCACGCGGCACGCGAAGTGCTTTGTCGCTCCCGAAACCCAGGAGTTAGACTGTGTCGAACGTCGAAGGCGATATGGACAAGCCGGTCACAAAACGCGAGCTACACGAGGCGCTGGATCTTTGGTCCGGGGCGCTCGAAGCACGGCTCGAAGCACGGTTCGAAACCAAGTTCGCGACGAAGCTCGAGCTGATCGAGTGGGGGCAACGCCTGTCGGCCGAACTGCAGATGTGGGGCCACACGTTGTCGGCCGAGCTAAAGCAGCACGCCGACACTTGGGGCCACAGACTGTCGGCCGAGCTAACGCAGCACTCGAATCGAGTCCTCGACGAGACGCGCAAGATCGTCAGCGTCGTCGACGAGAAGTACAGCGACTTGCCAGGCCGCGTCGCCGCGCTCGAGACTGGCGCTGCTCCGCCACCCAAGCGCCAGCGTCGCCGCTAATGCCGAGGGCGTGGTAAGACGCGCCCATGCCCGAGCAACGTTTCGATGCCGTCGTGATTGGAGCCGGCCCCGGCGGATATCCCGCTGCGATCCGGCTCGGCCAGCTCAAGGTCAAGACCGCCATCATCGAGCGCGAGTACATGGGTGGCGTGTGCCTCAACGTCGGGTGCATCCCGTCGAAGGCCGTCATTCACGCCGCGAAGATGTACGAGAAGATGGGCCACGCCGACGATCTCGGCATCATGTTGTCGGCCAAGCCGACGCTCGACATGAAGAAGCTGCAGACGTGGAAGGGCGGCGTCGTCAACAAGCTGACCGGTGGCGTGCGTACGCTGCTCAAGGGCAACGGCGTCGAGATCATCGAGGGCACCGCGAAGCTCGAGAAGCCGGGGCCCGATGGTCACCGCATCACGGTCACCGGCAAGTCGGGCACGCAAACGATCATCGCGAAGAACATCGTGCTTGCGACCGGCTCGCGCCCATTCGAGATTCCCGGCTTCAAGATCGACCAGAAGCGCGTCCTCGACTCGACCGGCGCGCTCGCGCTCGACGCCGTGCCACCGCGCATGATCGTGATCGGCGGCGGCTACATCGGCCTCGAGCTCGGCATGGTCTATGCGAAGTTCGGCACCAAGGTCACCGTCGTCGAGGCGCTGCCTCGCGTGCTCGCGTCGATGGACAAGGACTGCGTCGCCGTCGTCGAGCGCAAGCTCAAGAAGATGGGCGTCGAGGTGCTCGCGAACACCAAGGCGAAGTCGTGGGAGGACAAGGGCGACCGCGCCGTGCTCACCGTCGAGCTGCAGGACGGCAAGACCGCGACGATCGACACCGACACGATCTTGCTGTCGATCGGTCGCCGGCCCAACAGCGAAAATCTCGGCCTCGATGCCGCCGGCGTCACGGTCGACAAGAAGGGCTTCGTGGTCGCCGACGATCACTTGCGCACCAACGTCGCCGGCATCTACGCGATCGGCGATCTCATCGGCGGCATGATGCTCGCGCACAAGGCGACGAAGGAAGGCGAAGTCGTCGCCGAGATCATCGCGGGTCACAAAGCCGCGTTCGACGTGCGCACGATTCCCGCCGTCGTGTTCACCGATCCGGAAATCGCATCGACCGGGCTCACCGACGAAGAGGCGAAGCAGAAGGGCCACGCGTCGCTCAAGGTCGGCAAGTTCCCGTTCGCGGCGCTCGGCCGCGCGCTGTCGGTCAACGACACCGAGGGCTTCGTCAAGGTCGTCGCCGACGGCAAGACCGGCGAGCTGCTCGGCCTGCACATCGTCGGTAATGGCGCGGGAGACCTGATCTCCGAAGGCGCGCTCGCGATCGAGATGGGCGCGGTCGCCGACGACCTGCGGCTCACGATCCATCCGCACCCGACGCTGTCGGAGGCGATCATGGAAGCGGCCGCCGCCGCGCTCGGCGAAGCGATTCACGTCATCAATCGCTGATCGGGGTGCGCAAGTCCGTGCACTTCGGTTAACGCCGATGTGACATCAGCAGCTGCCAGGACGAAATCCGGCGCGGCGCCGGTAGAGTGAACGCATGCGTGGGTTGGTGCTCGCTGGTCTTGCGGTCGCGATCGCTGCAGCGCTCCTCATGTGGCTCGCGCATCCCGAGGAGACGGCGCCTGTGCGTAAGCAGGTCGTCGCCGAGCGCACGGCGCGCGAGATGCCATCGCTGACGCCAACCGAGGAAAGCGCCGTCGATGACCTGGGCGACGTGCGCGAGGTCGAGCGTCCGACGCTGCTGTCCGTGCGCGTCGTCGACGTCGATCGCCGCCCTGTGCCCGACGCAGCTGTCAATTTCGCCGACTCCGCGAGCTACACGATGGAGCGCGAACGAACCGATGCAACCGGCCTCGCCAAGCGGCGCGTTGCACGCGGCACCGTGCGCGTGATGGCTTTCGCGGGCACCACGTGGATCGAGAAGCAGATCGAAGTCACGAGCGCCGACCCGCAAACCGTCGAGCTCACGTTCGACAGGCGCGCCGGGCAAAAGCTCACCGTCATCGTCCAGGACGAAACCGGCGTACCGATCGCCGGCATCCCGCTCCGGCTCGCCGAAGCAGGCGAACGCGGTGAAACCGGCGCCGACGGCAAGCACACGTTTACCGGCCTCCTCGGAGGTACGTACCGAGTGACGGTTCGACCGCGGGGACAGCCCGAGTTGCCCGGCCGCGCGGTCGACGACGACCACAGCGTGACAGTCGCAACAGGCCGCACCGGTGTGATCACGATGCAGCGCAACGGCTGGGTCGTCGGCAGTGTCGATAGTGCGCGCGCAGCGTTGACCCAGGTACTGGTCGAGCGGCTCGATGCGAGCGCCGAGATCAAACACGCATCGTTCGTAAACGCCCGGTTCAGCGCAGAGGTGCCACCTGGCATGTATCGGGTCACCGGGCGGACCGAGCAAACGTTCGCGACTGCAAACGTGTCGGTGCGCCCCGGCGAGCAAACCGAGGCGCGGCTCGCGCACGTGGAGTCCGCGACACTGATCGTGACCGCGATGCGGTTCCCCGAGCACGTGCCCAACGCGGGCGTATCGTGCGTCGCGGGCCGCAGCAGCAGCGTGATGACCGATGAGCGCGGCGTCGCCACGCTGCGCGACGTGTTTCCCGGCCACGTCGAGGTGCGTTGCTACAGCAACTGGGATCTGGATGGGCGCCACGCAGCGCGCTTCGTCGAGGCAGAACCCGGTCTCGTGACGAGCGTGCGGCTCGACCTCGTGACGCGCGAATCGCTCGGCGTGCTCGGCGCGAACGTTGTCCCGTCGTCGGATCCGAGCATCTACATGTTCACCGCGGTCAGCGTCGACGGACCGGCAGCCAAAGCGGGCATCAGCAACGGCGACCTCCTCGTGACCGTCGAAGGCGTGCCCGCGACCGGCGCGATCGCTGCGACCGCAGCCGAGTACGCGACGACGCGCCGGCCCGGCCACCAGCTGAACGTCGGCGTGCGGGCCAAGCACGGCGTCTACGTCATCAACTTGACGGTCACGATCGGCAAGCTTTGACGCTCCGCAGTTCGCGCGGTACACAGCGACGAGATGCAGCCCTGGCGCATCCTCGATCTCGGCACCGCTGACTACCGCGACGCGTGGTCCAAGCAACTCGCGCTCGTCGAGGCGCGCCAGATCGGCCAGGCACCCGACACGCTGATCGTCGTCGAGCATCCGCACGTGTTCACGCTCGGCCGCCGGCGCGACTCGCAGCAGAACGTGCTCGCACCCGGCGACGTGCCCGTGATCGAGATCGAGCGCGGCGGCGACGTCACCTATCACGGCCCCGGTCAGCTCGTCGCGTATCCGATCGTGCTGCTCGACGGCGAGGAGCGCGACCTCCACAAGTTCCTGCGCAACCTCGAAGAGGCGGTGATTCGCACCTGCGCGCGCGCCGGCGTCACCGCGGATCGCGAGCCCGGCAAGACCGGCGTGTGGACGTCGACCGACGTCGGCCGCAAGAAGCTGTGCTCGATGGGCATCGCGTGCCGCAAGTGGGTCACGTTCCACGGGCTCGCACTCAACGTGACGACGGACCTGTCGTACTTCGCGCGGATCAATCCGTGCGGCTTCGAGGCGGGCGTGATGACGTCACTTGCCAAGCACGCGAACAGCTTGGACATGGCTGCCGTGAAGGCCACACTGGTCGAGGAGCTCGGCGTCGCGCTCGGCCGTTCCGCGGAGTAGCTCCGAAACGAGCAAAGCCCGGACGAGGCGGGCCCTGCCGTTGGCACCGCAACGCGCTACTGAATATCGCTTGCCGTCGAGACCGGGCGTGTCGAGTCGAGCGCCTTCGGGTTGGTCGGCTGATCCGAGCGGAGGATGACCGTACCCGGCTGCGTCGAGTCCACCGACCACTGGAAGCCGTCGATGATCGCGAGCGAGTCGTAGAGGCTGTCGCTCGTGTCCCAGATCGCGACACGGAGCTTGATGACCTCGCCCGGCGTAACGTTGCCGCTCGTAGTGAGCCAGCCGGTGGCGCCGCCCTTGAGCGCATTGCCATCGCACTGGCCACCCGCGGCATCATCGAAGCCGGTGTTCAGCAGATCGTCGGTGCTGATGCACGTCGAGATCGAGCCCGCCGTGCCCGAGCAGCCGGTGGTGCCGTTCACGCACTGCGTGAACAGACCGGTGTTGCCGAACGCGAGGTTCACGCCGACCGGATAGTTCATCATGTTCGGCGCCGTGTAGAACGCGAGGTTCTTGTCCATCGGGTTCGCCGGATTGCCGGTGTACGTCGAGTCGAGCAATACGACGAAGAAGTCGTTGTACGGCGAGCACGTCCACTCCGGGAACTCGGCGCTATAGAAGTTGCTCTTGAGCGAGAACGAGTGCGCATTCGAGGGCACGCGAATCTCGAGGTTGAGCATCACGGGGTCGTTCGCGTCGGTACCGTTTGGCGGATCGCAACCCGGTGCGTTCGGCAGGGTGCCACCGTTCGCCGCGACGAAGTCCGCCGGGAAGCCCGAGATCATCGTGCCCGAGTACGAAACGAAGTCTTGATACGCGGGATTGACGTCGCCCTTGCCTGCAGCGACGCCGCTCGACAACAGCGCCATGCTGACGCCGCCGCGCGGCATCACCTTCGCGCCGAAGTGGTTGCGAATCGAGTGTGCGTTCGGATCGGGCGTACCGGTACCGTCGGGGAGCGTCAACGATGCGGCGAGCAGGCCCCACTTGCGGTCGGCCAGCGTCGCTTCTTGGCAGATGTCGATCGCCTTTGCGAAGTCCTTCGCGTTCGTCGAGCTCGACATCATTCCTTGATCGCAGAGCGCGAGCGAGTCGTCGATCGAGCCGTTGCAGTCATCGTCGACCGTGTTGCCCGGCGAATCGAACGCCGATGGGTTGACGAGGTTCGGGGAGCCGCACTCCGTCGAGTCGCAGCAGTCGCCGCCGCACGTGGTGAAGCCGTCGCCGTCGAGGTCGACGTCGTTATCGGTGCCACCGTCGCAGTTGTTGTCTTCGCCGTCGCCGCAGACTTCGGTTTGCGGCTTTACTTCGCCGACACAGTTGCCCCACTGGCCAGCGCCCGTGCAGACCTGCATACCTGCAGCGCATGGACCCACGTCGAGTGACTCCTTCGAGCCCGTGTAGCACTCGCGCTTCTCGCCTGACTTGCACAACCCCGACATACAGTCGGCACCGACGCACGCAGCCGGCTCCCGTTGCTCGGGACCGCACGCGCCAACCACCAAGCACAACAAACTCAGAATAACGCTCGCAACAATGCGCATGACGGGGGTCCCCTCCGAAGCGCGGAGAATAGACTCATGCGGTCTCGATCACGCAAGCTCAAAGTGGCTTCGTCAGGAGATCGCCGATGACACGGACTCTCCCGAGCTGATGCGCACAGCCATGTGCAAACGAATGACGTTCCGGGTACGGGCTAACCCGTGCGCACGGAGAAGTCGCGCACCGAGATGATT
The DNA here is from genome assembly GCA_036524455.1 of Kofleriaceae bacterium. Taxonomy (GTDB): domain Bacteria; phylum Myxococcota_A; class Polyangia; order Haliangiales; family Haliangiaceae; genus JABFXX01. Next base: position 12,649 of record DATDCH010000894.1, read on the forward strand.
TGCTTCGTGTCGAGGTCCGCCAGAAAGGACCGACCACTTCCGATGCGGCCGTCGAACGCGAGCAAATACCAGACATCGAGGGTCCAGCGCGTATGGTCGCTCTCGCAAGGCGGCGTCCACGACACGGCCTCGAGATCGCCCAAGTACGTCGGCCGCGACGGCGAGGCCGCGACCAGCTTCTGATACTCGTCGCAGTTCTGCACGAGCCCGACCGCGGTGGTCGCGTCGCGTGACGCCACGGTCCGCCGCCACGCCGACGTCAGCCGGCAGCGCCCGACCTGGCCATTGGGCGAGAGCTCGCATTCGTACGCCTCGTCGGCGGCCAAGCTGTCGAAGTCCGGGACGTCGAACTCGGGATACTTGTCGCGCTCGGCGATCATCTCGAGCCGATCGTCGAATGCTTCGTAGCCGGCCTCGAGGGTGTCGTCGCTGTAATACCCGTACACGCGCAAAATCAACGTCTGCGACGGCAGCCGGTGATCCCAATCGACGATCGAGATCGCGCCTGCATAGTCGTGCCGAAACCGCGACAGCGGAGGTAGTGCCGCCGCCACGCGTGTCGCCGCGCCTTCCTCCGAGAGCAGACCCTGATACGCCACACGTGGGTGCAGCCGGATCTCCTCGGCGACGAATGGACGAAGGTCGCTAGACACCTCGCAGCAATACTACTACGTCAGCCGTGCACCGCGCGCTCGAGTGCGTCGATCAGCGCACCAAGACGGTCACCGTCGAGCTTGAGCCGCGCAGGATTGACCACGAGTCGACTCGACACCTCGGCCACGACATCCACCTCGACGAGCCCGTTCTGCTTGAGCGTCTCGCCGGTCTGGGTAATGTCGATGATGCACTCGCACAGCCCGGTCAGCGGCCCGAGCTCGATCGCACCGCTCAGCTTGATGACCTCAGCGGTCAAACCACGCCTCTGCAAGTAGGCCCGGGTCGTGCGCGGGTACTTGGTGGCGACCCGAATGTGCGCCTGGGCGCGCTCGTCGACGCGGGCATCGGCGCGCTCGGCGACGATCATCCGGCAGCGGCCAATCCCGAGGTCGAGCGGCTCGTAGAGCTCGCGCGCCTCTTCATCTAAGACGTCGCTCCCCGCGATCCCGATATCGGCAGCGCCGTGCGCCACGTAGGTCGCGATGTCGCTCGAGCGCAGCACGAGCACGCGGATCGCCCCGCACTCGTGAATGAGCTTGCGCGAGTTGCCCAGCACCGGCGACAGGTCGTAGCCCGCGCGCGCGAACACCGCCGCCGCTTCATCGAGGATGCGGCCCTTGGGCAGTGCGAGCACGACAGGCTTCACGGTCATTGTTTGGCTCGCCGTATCTTCGCACCAACCGCCTTCAGCTTCTTCTCGATCGCCTCGTACCCGCGATCTAGATGATAGACGCGCAGCACTTCGGTCTTCCCGCTCGCGACCAACCCCGCGAGAATCAGCGACGCGCTCGCGCGCAAATCCGTCGCCATCACGGTCGCTCCGCTCAGCGGCCGCCCACCGCGAATGATCGCGGTCCGTCCACTCACCGTGATGTCAGCGTTCATGCGGTTGAGCTCGGGCACGTGCATATACCGGTTCTCGAAGATCATCTCTTGGATGACGCTCTGACCCTTCGCCAAGCACGCGAGCACCATGAACTGCGCCTGCATGTCCGTCGGAAACCCGGGATGTGGCTGCGTCGTGATATCCGCCGGAAGCACCTCGGCCCCGCCCTTCACGCGCAGCCCACCCGCCTCCGCCGACACGGTCGCGCCCATCGTCCGCAGCTTCGCGACGATCGCGTCCATGTGCTCGGGCCGCGCGCCCTCGAGCAGCACATCGCCCCTCGTCATGGCCGCTGCCACCGCAAACGTCCCCGCTTCGATCCGATCCGGAATGATCGCGTGCTCGATCGGCTGCAGCTCGTCGACGCCTTCGATCGTGATGATCGGCGTCCCGGCGCCCTGCACCCGCGCCCCCATCTTGTTGAGCACGAGACCGAGCTCCTCCACCTCGGGCTCGCGGGCCGCGTTCTCGATCACCGTGCGCCCTTTCGCGAGCGCCGCGGCCATCATGATGTTCTCGCATCCCGTCACGGTCGGCATATCGAGCACGATCGTCGCGCCGCGCAGCCGCTTGCACTCGACATCCACATAGCCGTGCTCGAGCGTGACCTTCGCCCCCATTGCCTCGAGCCCCTTGAGGTGCTGATCGATCGGCCGCGCGCCAATCGCACACCCGCCCGGCAACGACACGCGCCCGCGCCCATAACGCGCCACCAGCGGCCCGAGCACGAGCACGCTCGCGCGCATCGTCTTCACCAGCTCGTACGGCGCCTCGAGCTTCGGCTTCTTCTTACCGGTCGGCGGCGCGATATGGAGCGAATGCGGGCCGGCATCGACCGTCCAGCCGAGCATGCGCAACAGCTTCGCCATCGTGTGCACGTCGGCGAGCTGCGGCACGTTCTTCCACGTCGACGGACCGCTCGGCAACAACGCCGCCGCCAACAGCGGCAGCGCCGCATTCTTCGCGCCGCTGATCGGAATCTTGCCCGCAAGCCGCGCGCCGCCTTCGACGACAATTTTGTCCATCGGTCACTCCGCGTGTACCACGCAGAAGCAACGCAGTGCAGGCCGCGCTTATGCCGAAAATACAAACGGCGCGCCGGAGATCGATCGACATCCCGAACGCGCCGCTACCCGCCAACTATTCGTTGACGAGGTTGAACTCGACGCGCCGGTTCTGCGCGCGGCCCTTCGGCTTCGCGTTGTCCTCGATCGGCTTCGTATCGCCGTGCCCGGCCGCCTCCAAGCGCTCCGGCGCGACGCCCTTCTTCACGAGATACGCCACGACGCTCGCCGCGCGGTCTTGCGACAGCTTCAGATTCTTCTCCGGGTTGCCGACGTTATCCGTGTGCCCCTCGACCTTCACCTTCCAGATCTCGAGGTGCGCGAGTAGCACGCGCGCGATGTTGTCGAGCAGCTTGTTCGAGGCGGGCGACAACTTCGCGCTGTTGGTCACGAACTTCACCTGATCGAGAATCTGCAGCTGGTTCTTCGTGATCACGACGAGCTGTTTCGCCTTGCAGCCGCGGTTCTTCTCCGTGCCCTTTTCGTCGGGACAGTTGTCCAACCGGTCGACGATGCCGTCGCCGTCCTTATCCGTATCCGCGCAGCCGTTGTTCTCGACCGGACCCTGCGTCGCGGGACACTTGTCCTTGCCGTCGATCACGCCGTCGCCGTCGTTATCCGGATCCGGGCAGCCGTCCTCATCCTGGAACGAGTCTTTGTCCTCGGCCTGGTCCTTACACTTGTCGGCGGCGTCGTCGAGCCCGTCGGCATCCGTATCCGGAATCGCGTCGGGGCAACCGTCGTCGTCCTGGAACTTGTTGATGGTCTCGGCCTGGTCGACGCACTTGTCGTCCTTGTCGATCAGGCCATCGCCGTCGACATCCTTGATCGGGCAGCCGTCGGGCGAAGCAGCGCCGGCTTCGTTCGGGCAAGCGTCGGTCGCGCCGATGATGCCGTCCTTGTCAGGATCCGGATCCTCGAGGGGCACCACGACGGTGGTCGAAGACTTGGCGCCGGGGTTGAACGAGACGCCGAGCGAAAACTCGCCGTAAGACGCGTTGAGCGTGACGCCATCGTCGTGCGGATACGACGGGCCGCGCAGAAAGCGAAGGTCGGCGCGAATCGCGACGGCCTTTGACAGCCAGAAGCGCGCACCGATCGCTGCGTGAATGGGAAAGTCTGTATCAGCGCCCAGAACATTGTCGTCGGAGCTGATGTGCTTGACGTTGAAGCCGAGGCCGAAATACGGCGTGACGCGGCCCGGTCTCTGGAGCAGTGCGCCGAGGCCGAGCCCGTAGATCT
>DATDCH010000895.1:0-2342 GCA_036524455.1 Kofleriaceae bacterium
TGACGCAGACCACGATGCTCGGTGGGGCGGGCAACGCGAATGCAGTCGTGCGCTGGTTCAACGTGTGGGCCGGCATCGAGAAGCGGATGCCTGCCGGCAGCAACGTCACGCTGTCGGGCGTCGTGCGCAAGCGCAGCGGCCGGCTCGAATTCGCGAACCCTGACATCCTCGCGATCGACGTACCGGAGGTGGCCGACGCGGGCACGGCTGGCAAGCCGGGCGCGAAGAAACCACTGCCGACGATCATCGCGCGCTACTCCGAGGTCGCGGGCGTGCCGGCGTCGCGGCTGCGCGGTGCGTGTCAGACCGCGTGCGAGCGCGTCGGTGCGATCGCCGACGATGGCGTGCCGAAGACGATCGAAGCGGCGGCTGCGATGCCGAGCCTGGCCGAGACGCTCGCGATGTTGCACTCGCCGCCGGCCGAGATTTCCGTCGAGGAGCTGGCGGCACTCAACCGCGGCGACAGCGCGTGGCAACGCCGGCTCGCGTTTGGCGAGCTGTTCGCGCTCGGCGTCGCGGTCGCGTTGCGGCGGCGCGAGCGTCGCGCGGATGCCGCGGTGCCGTGTCCGCGCGCCGCGAAGCTCGACGACGAGCTCGCGCGTGCGTTGCCGTTCACGCTGACCAAGGCGCAGCAGCGCACGATCCGCGAGCTGGGCGATGACCTCGTGCGCGCCGTGCCGATGAATCGCCTGCTCCAAGGCGACGTCGGCGCGGGCAAGACCGCGGTCGCGTTTGCAGCGGCGCTGCACGTCGCACGCGCGGGCCGCCAGGTCGCGGTGATGGCGCCGACCGAGCTGCTCGCCGAGCAGCACGCGGAGACGTGGAAGCGATGGGCCGCGTTGATCAACGAGCAGGCGAAGCGGCCGCTGCGCGTGGAGCTGTTGACTGCGTCGACGCAGAAGGGCGTGCGCCAGTCGCTGCTCGCGTTGCTCGGGGCGGGCGAGATCGATGTCTTGATCGGCACGCACTCGCTGATCGCGGAGGGCGTCGGTTTTCACGGGCTCGGCCTCGTGGTGATCGACGAGCAACATCGGTTCGGCGTCGCGCAGCGCGCGAAGCTTCGCGATAAAGGCGATGGCCAAGGCGCACCGCACCTGCTCGTGATGACCGCGACGCCGATCCCACGCACGCTCGCGCTCACAGCGTACGGCGATCTCGACGTGTCGATCCTCGACGAGCTACCGCCAGGGCGCGAGCCGATCGCGACCAGGATCCTGGCGGGCAAGCGCGGCGAAGCAGCGGCGTACAAGCTCATCGCCGAGCGCGCGGTCAAAGGCGAGCGCGCGTACGTCGTGTGTCCGAAGGTCGAAGACGACGGCGAGAGCGAGGTCGACTGGAAGGACGCGACGACCGTCGCCAACGAGCTGAGCGCGGCGTTGCCGCAGCTGCGCGTCGGTCTCGTGCATGGCCGCCTCGATAGCGAAACGCGCGATCGCGTGATGCGCGCGTTCAAAGCCGGCGAGCTCGACGCGCTCGTCGCGACCACGGTGATCGAGGTCGGCGTCGACGTGCCGGCGGCGACGGTGATGGTGATCCACGACGCGGAGCGCTTCGGTCTCGCTCAGCTGCATCAGCTGCGTGGCCGCGTCGGTCGAGGCACGAACGCCGGGCACTGCCTGCTCGTCACGCACGGCGGGATCAGCGAAGACGGCCGCCGTCGCCTCGACGCGATGGTCGCCACCACCGACGGGTTTCGCATCGCCGAGGAGGATCTCGCGCTGCGTGGACCGGGTGAGTTGTTGGGACCTCGGCAAGCTGGGGTCCCCCGTCTCCGCTTCGGCAACCTCAGCCAGCATACGGAGCTTCTGCTGGAAGCGCGGCGACATGCAGAGCGAATCCTCGACGAGGATCCGGACTTGGTCCGACCGGAGCACATCGCTTTGCGCCACGCGTTATCGCGTCGGCTTGCGCATTCTGTGTATGGCGCTGAAAGCGGCTGATCAGGGTCCGCGGCTCACTTTGTAGTTGATCAGTTCACTGCGCCAAGTACACGATGCCGCCCATGATGAGGATCAAAGCGGGGATCTTTTGCGCCCTGGCCATGGCTCTCGCGTTCGCCTGCGCGGACTCCACCATGGGCGGTGGTGGCGGCGACGACGGCAGCGGCAGTGACATGGTGCATAGCTGTGGCGATGGCACGTGCGCGTCGTTCGAAGTTGGTGTCTGCGCGGATGACTGCGGCAGCGGCGGCAGCAACAACAACAACGCATGCGGCAACGGGCAGTGCGAGACCACGAAGGGCGAGAACGGCGCTTCGTGCCCGCAAGACTGCTCGAGCGGTAGCGGTAGCGGTTCGGGCTCGGGCTCGGGTTCGAGCTCGCTGAACTGCGCCGATCCGACGA
>DATDCH010000896.1:0-10337 GCA_036524455.1 Kofleriaceae bacterium
GCCCATCGTCGTCACCACAACCAACGACGAGGACAACCAAGCCGAATGCGGTGCAGATACGCACGCGCAGAAGATACCCCTGTCCGCGCCGACCGCCGACGGCAAATGGCGCGACCGGCTCGGAGCGCCAATTACGTCACATGTCGGCGACGTTGAACCGAACGCCCGCGATCGCGATCGGCGCGAGCTGATCGGTCACCTCGACGAGTGCCGGCGCGTCTTGCGTCGCGCGCAGCACGCGCTTCGCTTCCTCGTCGACGAGCCAGACTTCGGGCGCGTAGTAGAGCCATACACGCGCGAAGAACTCGTTGCGCTTGGTGTCGTCGCTGCCGCGGCAGACGACGAGCGCAAACTCGCGGCCGCCGCCCGACACCGCGATGTCGCAGAACGCCGCGGAGTCCTCGTCCATGAAGTACTGCGTGCGCTTGTCGGTCACCGTGTAGCCGGCCGGCGCCGTCGCGATCAGCCGCGCGCGTAGTCGCTCGATCATCGGTGCAGCCTAGCTCAGGGCGCGAGGAACGTGACGCTCTCGAACCGGACTGTGCCCGCGCCACTCGCGGCCATTGTCGACGTCGAGCCGCCGATCTCGAGCGACGACGGGGACAGGTTGTTCAGCAGGATGCCGCCTTGGCTGCCGAGAAACGTCGGAAACGACGTGAGCGACGGACCCGCCTCGAACACGTAGTTGGTGCCGCCGGTGTTGCGGACGCGCAAGAAACGGTGGTTCGTCGCGCTCCACGCGGTGGCGCCACCGATCGTGGCGCTGGTGCCGCCGTTCGTGAACCGCGCGGTGAGGTTACCGGCCTGCACGTACATCTCGACGTTGAGCGTCGGTGTGCCGAGGCGGACGTAAACGAACGCTTGCGCGGAAGCGGGAACGCCGGTGATTTCGGCGATCGCGCACACGTTCGCGAACGGAACCGACGCGACCTGGCGGTAACCCGCGCGCGTGTTCGCGTTTGCCGTCGCGGGGAACGTGACCGCGACGTTGCCACCGGCCTCGTTGACGGTGTAGCCGGCGCTCGTGACCATCGTCCATTGCGAGCCGATCGCGCCATCGCCGAAGTCGTCGTTGATCAGCACGGTCGTGCCGCAGTTCGGACTGATCAGCGCGGGCGCATCGATCGCGCCATCGCCGGTGCCGCCATCACCGGTGCCGTTGCCGTCACCGTTGCCCTGCGCATCGCCGTTCGGTTGCACGTCATCGCCGCCGCCGGTGTGCGGATCGAATCCGAACCGGCCACACGCCGCAAGCACGACGATCGCGATCGACAGGCCCCGCACCCCCAAATCTTAGCGCGTGCGTGCTACGTCCGTGGCATGGAACGCATCGTCCACATCTGCAACGGCGATACGACGGCCGACACGCTGTCGCTGGCGGACCTGCCCGGCGACATCCGCGTATGGGCCGATGCACTGGATCAAGGCCCGGTTCTGGCGGTTTCCGACGCAGAGAGCTACAAGCTCCGCGGCGAGTACTGGTCGTCGAAGGGCTACGGCACCGCCAGTGACAACGCGCAGAAGCTTGCACAATGGGACAAGGGATTCGACGAGGCGGCCGGCGCCGACGAGCTGATCCTCTGGTACGAGCACGACCTGTTCGATCAGCTCGCGCTGATTCGCTTGCTCGCGCGGCTCGCGCGACGCGGGCTACCGCAGACCCTGACGATCGTGTCGATCGATCGGCATCCCGAGATTCCGAACTTCCTCGGCATGGGGCAGCTCAAGCCCGAGCAGCTCGCCGAGCTATGGCCGCGACGTGCACCGCTGAGCCGCGACTCGATCGACGAGGCGGTGACGGCGTGGATCGCGGTGACCGCGGGCGACCCGCGCGCGCTGCCGTTTCTCACCAAGCGCGTCAAGGCGCTGCCGTTTCTCGCGGGCGCTCTCGAGCGTCACCTCGAAGAGTTTCCGGATCCGACGAGCGGGCTGTCGCGCACCGAGAGGCAAACGCTCGCTGCGATCGCGCGCGGTGAAGGCACGGGCGAAGCGCTGATCCAGGCGAGCCAGGCGATCGATCCGCGCTATCCGATCACCGACGGGTTATTGATCGACATCCTGAAGCGGTTCGGCGCGTGCGGGTTCATCGAAGGCGCACCGACTGGAGCGCCCGGAGCCGAAACGCTGAAGTCGATCAATGCGAGCGTGACGGCGCTCGGTCGCCAGGCACTTGCCGGCGCGATCGATCGCGTGCACGAGTGCGCTATCGACGAGTGGCGCGGCGCCGTTCACCTGAGCGGCAGAGGCCCGGTGTGGCGTTGGCACTCGGCCGAGCGCAAGCTGATCGAGAAGTAGCGCGCGTCGCGAGCTACGCGATCGACGTGAGCGGCGCGCCGATCGGACCGACGCGCTCGACCTCGGCGTCCATCTCGCCCATCGCCATCTTGCGCCACATTCGCAGATCGCCGCGCAGCGACCACATCCATTCCTTCGGGCCGCCCCACGACGCGGGTTTGTTCTTTTCGAACACGAAGTGACCGATCCACGCGAGGCCGTAACCGGCGATCGGCGCGGCGATCAATGCGGGCGGATAGAACGGCGCGACCGCGACACAGCCCATCGCGATCGACGTGCCGACGAAGTGCAGCTGCCTGCACGTGCGATTGCGATGCTGCGAGACGTAATAGGGCCAGAACTCTTCGAAGCTCTGTGGACGTTCCATGCGCCCGAATGTAGCGCCTTAGAAGCGAGTCGCGAAGCCCACAGTTGCACCGCCCTGCGTGGGCGCGACGACCGGCGCCGTCTTGTGCGTCGCGAACAAATACGCTGACAGCGCCCCGACGCCGATACCGGCGCCGAGCGCGATGTAACCGGGGGTGGCGGTGTCATAGAGGTTGTTGCACTGCTGGCCCGCCGGCGGCGTCTCCGGGCACTTGCCGTCGAGAACGAGCAGCACGACGCCGGTCGCGATGCCGGCGAGCGCGACGCCGCCGGTGATGAACCGCCAGCCGCCCCATCGCCCACCACCACCGCCGCTCGGCGTCTCTGGATCGTCCTCAGTTGGCCCTTCGCCGCCCGCGGCTCCGACGACCTGGACGTCGAGCCCGGGAGCCGGGTCGTCGCCGGCGAGAAAGCGCGCGAGCGCACGCAACTTGTCGCGCGACGGATCGGGCTCGATCGGGATGCTCGCGCGCCGGATCTCGCGGCCGGTTTGCAGGCTGATCAGTGAGCCGACCACCGCGGGGCGACCGCGCACCGAGTCGATGCCGACCACGGCGACCGCACTCGCACCGATCGTCTTCGCGAACCGCTGCGCGAACGCAGCTTCGTTTGCGTCGCGGTCGGCTTCGGTTGCGAAGCCAAGCCCGGTGTAGCCAGCAGTGCGGATCGCTTGATCGAGCTTCGCGTCGATCTCGACGGTGGTCTCGGCGTTCGCGCGCACGCTGACGCGGTGATTGCGCGACGGCTGCTTGTTCAGCATCACGACCACACGGTACTCGCCGGGCGGCAGCTCGAGCGTCGTCGAGCCGGCGGCGCGATAGTTCTCGTCGACAAACACGACTGCGGCGTCGTCGCACTTGACGGAGAGCTTGCCGCGACCCGCTGCTTGCGTCTCGCGCCGCACTTGGTCGAACGCTTGCGCCGCATCGGGGCCATAGGTCGCGCGCGAGACCTGAGCGTCGGGGAAGCTACGCAGCACTTCGCCGAACGTCGAGCGCATCGCACTGAGATCGCCAATGCGTTGGTACGCGAGCGCGAGCGCGACCAGTCCTTTGAGCAGCGGCTCGCGGAGCGATGGCGTCTTCGCGAACGCACCCGAGTTTGCCTGTGCCGCCTCGACGAGCGGTACGAGGATCTTGATCGATTCCTCGAAGCGGCCACCGACCCACGCCTGAAAGCCGCGATCGACCTGCGCCGAAAAGTCGCTCGGCAATCCGGTCGCCGTGACCGCGGCGCGCGAGGCCTGCGTCTCGTACGTGCGCGCCACCGTGTCGCCCGCCGCGTAATCACGGCGCGCGAGCTCCTCGAGGATCGGCGCGAGCAACCGCGGCGCATCGGCCGGGCGCTCGCCCGTGTAGGACTCGAGTACGACACCGCCCGCGTGCGCGAGCGACGTCATCATGATCAGGGCGAGGGTAATGCGCAGCATGAGGGGTGTATCGTGCGTCATGGTCGGCGGTTGCGTGCTTTCAGCGGCATGCCGTAGGTGGCGCCGCCGTAGCCGAATCCGCCATAGCCGTCGCCGCCATAGCTGGCACCGCCGAACGCGTGGTCGGGGGCGCGCTCGAGTAGGACGACCATCGTCGCGTCGCGAAATGTGCCGCGCAGCCGGCCGTCGCCGATCGGCTTGAACATGCCGTGTAGCGGCTGGCTGCAGTCGCCCCACGGGCAATAGAACTCGCCATCGAACGAGAAGCCGTTGCCTCGCGGGGTGACGACGCCGCGGAACCGCTGCGAGCCGGCGAGCTTCGCGAGCATCCAGTGGCCTTCGATCTTGCGCACCGCGCACGGGAAGCGCGGATAGTGAAACTCGCCGTCCTGGATCGAGCAGTAGTACGCGGCGGTCAGATCGCGGTCGCCGGCGCCGCGGTTGTCGATCGTGGAGTCCTGCGCCCTGCCGCTCCAGCACGACATCGCGACGACGGCGATGGCGCCGAAGCGACCGAAACGAGCAATGGCAGGCTGCCACATGGGGCGAGCCTGCCACGACTAAGGGGCGAGCGACTACCGCGTGCGGTCGACTACTCGACGCGATACGTCGAGTACGTTGCGGTGCCGTGATCGTGGCACCCAAGCGTGCCCGTCGAGCCCGGCGCGATGGCGATCGTCTCGACGTCGTAGTTGCGATTCGGCGCACCGCCGCTGACGGTGTTCTCGTGCGGGAACGCGCCACCGCCGTGGATGATGTGACCGATCGTGTCGCTGTTGTGGAAGCGGAGCACCGCACCGCGCTTGACGGTGAGGTTCGGCGCGTTGTTCGCGTTCATGTGATTGCCGATCGTCGCGCCGGTGCCGGCCGCGTAGTCGACCGTGTAGACCGCATTGACCGTCACCATCGACGTCACGCTCTGGTTGCCCGCGCTGCTCATCAGGTCGACCTTGAGAGATCCGTTGAGCGTCGAGCCGGTCGCATTGATCGGAATCTGGATCATGTAGGCCGCGGTGCCGGTCCCACCCGCCGTGAGGGTGACGTTCGTCGGTCCCATCATCATGATGTTCGGCAACGCGGTGTCCGCGGCATCGACCAGCCGCGCCCCGATGGTCACGTCACCCGCGAAGCCGTTCTCGCTGGTCAGGTTGAGCGTGATCATCTCGGTCTTGCCGAGCTCGGTCGTGACCATCGTCTTGTCGAACGAGCCGGTCACGCGGGGCGTCGGGTTGTTGCTCCCGCTGCCCGATCCGGATCCGGAGCCCGAGCCCGAGCCGTCATCCCCACCACCGACGTCGGTGATCTCACCCGCCACACAGCCCGTGACCAGCAAACCAAGGAGGCCAGCAACGAGGGGTGTACGCATATTGCGCAGTAAGAGCACGCGTCATGCCCAAAGTAACTTCCCGTTTACACTGGGAGAGGTCACCTCAGGATGGGAGCTGGGACCCCAGCTGGAGCCTATTGGCCCCGGCGGGATCGTTTCGCCGTTCGCTGCGCGGCTTTGTCGATCGCGGACCGGTACCTACTGGACCAGCAGAACGGGGCGCGCGGTGCCGCCACCCTCATGGCTGTGGCAGTACCAGGTCGCGCTGTCGTCCGGCGTCACCGTGTACGCGGTGCCGGGCTGACCCTGACCGGTGTTCTGGTGATTGATGCCGCCGTCGGCATGAATGACGTGCTGGATCGTGTCGCTGTTCTGGAACACGATCTTCGCGCCGGCGCGGATGCGCAGCGGCGTGTTCGGCGAGGGTAGACCTTGATGCGGCGCGCCTGCGCCCATCCCGGCGGTGAAGCTGACGGTCACCTGATTCGCGACCGTCAGTGCCGACGTGACGCTTACGGCAGGGGCCGAGCTCGCGAGATCGATGTTGAGCGTGGGCGCGAGCGCCGCGGTGTCGGTCGGAACCTTCACCGACAGCATCACCGTCTGACTCGAATCCGCGGTCAGATCGACGCTCGGCGGCGTCGCCGTGATCGTCCAACCCGTCAATGCAGTCGTGCCGTCCATCACCGACGGCGTCAGCGTGACTGCGCCGGTGAAGGCGTTGACGCTGTTGATCGTGACCGCGACCGTCTCGGTCTTGCCGAGCTCCGTCGAGACCGTCGCCTTGTCGATGCTCGCGGTGATCCGCGGCGTGTTCGTGTTGCTGCCGCTTCCCGATCCAGAGCCGTCACCGCCACCGCCCCCTCCGCCGCCTCCGCCGCCTTCGTCGTCTCCACCCACGCCTTCGATTTCACCCGTCACCATGCATGCCGGGAGCAAGAGAGCCAATGCGAGGGCAGAGATGCGCATGGCACCTCCAAGTACAAGCGCCATGCCGGCACTAACTCCGCGTTTGTAGCCGAATCGCGCACGCACGACCGGGGAGTTATCTCCCTACTCAGTGCCCACAGCCCCCTGGCAACTCTACTTGCGGTTCCACAGCTTGATCGCCCAGGCCTTCGCCTGCGCGACCGGGCTACCGAACATGCTGGACATGCTGCTCTTGCCCGACGCTTTGGAGATCTTCGGCCCGAAGAAGTAGAGCGCGGCGCACCATGCGAGCACGAGCGCGTAGACCGTGATGCTCATGCCGGGGACAAACGTCGCGACGAGCAGCGCGATCGCGGTTGCAACCGCGACGACAGCGCCGATACGAAGCCCGAGGTACCACGCCGTTAGCGCCCCAACGATGAGAGCCGGAAGCATTGAAAGAACCGTAGCACAGCACCGACGCCATGCTCAGAACTGCGAGGATTCCTTGAGGTCCCTACCCGTTCTGGCGGGCCTACTCGAGACGCTCGCGACACGGGAAATCGCACGTCTTGCGATGCACGCAGTCGTACGAGCACGCTGCCGACAGCGCGAACAGCGTGAGGATCTCGTCGGCAGGACCGCTCGGGATCGCGCGACGCGCGGCCTTCGCGGCAGCCGCGAGCGACGCGGCATCGTTCGCGTACGGTGATGCGACGAAGCCGAGCCGGAACAGCGTGTCGCGCACGATCCGGTGTGGCGTCACCGTGAAATCGGCGAGGTCGTCGTAACGGATCACGCCGAGCCGCGACAGCATGTCGAAGATCCAGAACAGCTCGGTGCGGAACAGGCCGCGACCGAGCGCGGTGTCGAGCGACGCGAATGCCTCGGCCGCCGACGCGCGACCGTTGAGGCTCGAGGCGAGCTCGGGCACTTCGGCGCAGCGGCGCGCGGCGAGCGATGCCAGCATCAGCGCGCGTGCATCGACATGCGCCGGCAAGTTCTCCGGCACGATGCCTTGATACAGATCGGCGAGCACGCTGGCCTTGTCGAGCGCGGTGTATGCCGCGATCACGCCGGCGCGATCGCGATCGAGCCGGAACGCGAGCGCCGCGGCGACCGCGATGCGATACAGCACTTCGTCGGCGTTCTCGACCCACTGCTCGGGGTCGAGCTGGAAATCGCTCGGCTGGTACGTCTTGGCCGCGACGTTCGCTGCGTTCCACCACGCGGCGAGCTTCTTCGCCGTTTCGTCGAGCACGTCGTCGGAAAACCCGGCGGAGAATCGCGACAGGGGTGTCGCCCGGTCGCGACCGCGCGCGGGCAGCACACCGTCGGCGCTGAGATGGCGCAGCGGCGCAGGCAGCGACGAGCCCGCCGGCGCGGCCGCTGCGACGGGAATCGAGGTCTCCGCGGTGCTCGCGACTTCGGCCACTGGCGCGGCGGCTTCGTCTTCGCCCGCCGCGGGGATCACCGGATCGGGCTCGGGCTTGTCCTCGGCGAGGAATTCTTCGACGTCGATCGTCGCGGCGAGTTGCGCGTAGCGATCCGCGCGCGGCCCGGCAACGACCGCGATGCCGATCGTCTTGAGCACACCCGTCGCGATGCCGATCTGCAGCCACGTTTCGAGACCGGGTCGTGACGGCAGCGCGCCCTTGAACGCGACGGAGTTGAGGTACTTGTAGATCTCGTCCTTGCCGTACGCGCGCTGCGTGACGAGATCGACGATCGTCTTGCCGAGCAGCGGGTTGAGCTGCCACACGCGATCCATCACCGCGTGCGCCGTATCGTCGTCGCTGCTTGCGGCGGCCACGGACTGCATGAACGCCGACGGCGCGATCTGCGAACCACCGACGCCGAGAAAACGCAGCAGCACGATCGGCCGCTCGCGGTCCCACAGCTTCGCGGTACGCAGCCGCGAGCGAAATTCCTTGAACGTCTCGCCCTTGGCGGGTGTGTCCTTGCAAACGCGAACCAACGCCGCCAACGCACCACGTTGGTCGTGGCCGATCGGCGGTAGGTCGACGACCTGAGGCATCGCCGGCAAAGGTAACACGCACGGCAGGTTCTCCGTCGGGCGCGCTGGTGCGAGTTGCTCGGACGCGCTCGCCGTGTTGTGCTTCGCGGATGACCGGCGGGCGGCTGTTCGGTTCCGTGCTGCTGACGCTGCTGTTCCCGGGCTTCGGCCAGGGGCTCGCGTTCCGGCGCTACCGCATGCTCGGGTTCGCGGGGGCGGCGATCGCGACGACACTCGCGATCCTGGTCAGCGTGTGGTTCCTGCCAATCATGTTCGCGGTCCGGATCGCAGCGGGCATCGACGCGTTTCTGCTGCTGCGCCACCACACGTCGCCCAGCCACCGCGTGCTCGCCGCGATCGCGATCGTGATCGGCGCGGTCAGTGGCGGCTCGTACAAGCTCGCGCTCGAGGCGTTCAAGATCCCATCGTCGTCGATGTCCCCGACCCTGTTGATCGGCGATCACATCTACGTCGACAAGCTCTCGGTGCGGTGGCGGCCGCCGGAGCGCGGCGAGATCATCGTGTTCACGCAGCCGTGCGCGCGCGTCCCCTACATCAAGCGCGTGATCGCCCTCGGCGGCGACACCGTCGAGGTGCGTTGCAACCGCGTCTACGTCAACGGCACGGTGATTCCGAACCAACTGCTAGCCGAGTCCGACAGCTACCGTGACTACGACGAATCGCACGGCGAGTGGTTCGCGCGCGACGCGAGCCGCTATCGCGAAACGCATGGCGATCACAGCTACGACACGTTCCACGACCGCGACGCACCGCTGCGCGAACGCATGCGCGACAAGGAGCCGGTCGCCGACGCGCGCGACTTCCCGATGCGCGATCGCATGTTCGCGCCGAGCTGCCAGCAATCGGAGTACTACGAGCCGCGCCCGGGCGCGAGCACGCAGCCGATCGGCAAGCTCGTCGTGACCAAGGAAGTGGCGGCTGCGTGCGATCAGCAGGCGCACTTCGTCGTGCCTGCGAATGCGGTGTTCGTGATGGGGGACAACCGCAACAACGCGAACGATTCGCGCTACTGGGGCGCGGTCTCGGTCGACGCGGTGATCGGGCGCGCGATCGGGATCTGGCTCCACTCGCCGCCGCACGGCGAACGCGACTGGGGCCGCTTCGGCGCGGTCGAGTAGCGCCGAGTCACAGCGGGCGCGACCACACGATGTGGTGATCGTCGAACGCGTGGCGCCAGTCGCCGCCCCACTCCCAGCCGAGCTCGTCGAACATCGCGACCACCGGACCGGGCCGCACGATCATCCCGGGACGCACGCGCTTGCGATCGGCGAACGCCTCACCCGCTTTCGGAACCACGCGATCGGGTTTGCGCCATGGATTCTCGACGGGGTTGATGTCGATCGCGCGGCCGAGCGCGTGTTGCGACAATAGGTCGGTGCCCGCGATGACGCGGAAGTTGAACGCGGATGAATTGTCGGCGGCCATCGACGCGTCGTCATCGGCGTCGTAGTCGTCGACGAGCTTCATCTGCCGGATCGGAAAGCCGAGCCGATAGAGCCGGCGAAACACTTCGACCGCGCGAGTCGCGAGCGGCGCCGCGACGACGAGCTCCCCGCGCGCGATACCACCGTCGAACGTGACGTGCGCGACGTCGAGATATGCGAGATCGACAAACCGCGGGCAGCGCGCGTCGTCGCGCCACGACTTGTTCGTGATCCGCGCGCACAGCTCGCTCGACAGCGGATGGATCGCTGCGGAGAACGGCAGCGCGGGCGGCGCGAGTAGCGCAGTCACGGAGTCGCTGCGGAGCCGTCGCTCGCCGGATCGTCGTTCGAGAAATCGAGCGTCTTGGGTGCCGGCGCCGCCTTTGGCGCGGCTTTCGGCACGGCCTTGGGCGCGGCCTCCGGCGCGGATCTCGCGGGTGCCGGTGGCTCGGCGGTCGCTGGGCCCTTCGGCGTCGGTGGCAGTTGCGTACCGGCCTTATCGAGTGCGGCTTGCTGCGTCGCCGCCATCTCCTGCGGGTGGTTCGGCGG
>DATDCH010000897.1:0-3654 GCA_036524455.1 Kofleriaceae bacterium
ACCGCGCGCTGGTAGCGCTCGACGATCTGCGCAAACGCCACGCAATCGCCGTTGCGGCTCGCGTCGATCAACGCGTCATCGGGGGCGCCTGCTGCGGGCATTGCTGCTTTGTAGTGGATACAGCGGACAACTTCGGACCGAAAAAGTGGAGTGCGCCGTCCTTCGCAGCTCAAGCCGTGCGCGGTTTGCGCATTCGCTAGCGGTTACACAGCTCGGCAGCGGCGCCGCATGCCTCCTCGAGCGTCGCGCGTACCGGCACGCGCGGGCAGTCCTGTTCGAACCGCCGTCGGATGTAGCGCTCGCCGGTGAAGCCGGCCTCGATGCCGACAACCAGCTTCACGCCGTCATGGACATGACGTTGCTTCCATTCGCCGAGCTCGAACCGCGTGGTCTGCGCGTGCGGACGCTCGCAGCGGTGCTCGCGTTCGCGCGCGAGCCAGAACATCACGACGCCGTGTTCCGCCGCGCGCTGGAGATAGCGCGTCTCCCAATCCATCTGCAGGTTGTAGTCGGTCTCGGCAAAGTCGGCCGCTGTATCGGCGCGGCGCGCACTCGCATCCTCGCGCGGATTCCACAGCCGGGCGCTGGCTTCGCGATCGCGACGCGGGCTCGCCACGTGAATGCGCGGATCTAGTGCAGCGAGATACGAGGCGGCACGGTCGTGCCACGCATCGGGTCCCCACCAGACCGGCCCGGCCAAGAACACCAGCGGTCCATCGACCTCGACAAACGCCGGCGCGCCGATGAAGACTCCCATTGCGCCTAATAGTGTAATCGTAACACTATCAGGCGGCAAGCGCCGACAGCGGGCTCAGTCGCCCTGCGCGCCGGGCTCGCATCCGCAGTCGTCGCCGAGGCCGACCAGCTCGCACGCGTCGGCGCAATCGAGGCCACCGTCGAAGTGCAAGATCCTCGCAGCTTCGACCAGCTTGTTCGTGCGGTGGCTGTCGGGACCCGATACAGCGCTCGCAAGCGCGACGCGTGCCGCCTGGGGCACGTCGTCACTGTGGATCAGCAGCTCGGCCATATTCAGCATAGCCCTCATCATGGCTCACGACTTTCTAACGTCAAGGTACTTTCTTTTGGAAAGTAACGAGCCATAATAAAGCCATGCTGGTCGATTGTCAGTGCAAGGCGTTTCAGAACGCGGTCGAGGTCCTCGGCCGGCCGTGGAACGCATTTCTACTGACCATGTTGCAGGAAGGGCCGTTACGGTTTTCAGAGATCTCGGCGCGACCCAACGGACCCGGCGACAAGCTGCTCTCCGCACGGCTCAAGGATCTCGAGGCGCGTGGGCTCGTGCATCGCCGCGTCGATACCGGACCACCCGTGAAGGTGACGTACGAGCTGACGAAGCATGGCCGCGCGTTCCACGACGTGTCGAAGGCACTCGTCGAGTGGGGACGCGAGCTCACGAAGCCGGGGTCGCGCGAACGCGCG
This sequence comes from Kofleriaceae bacterium, assembly GCA_036524455.1. Classification (GTDB taxonomy): domain Bacteria; phylum Myxococcota_A; class Polyangia; order Haliangiales; family Haliangiaceae; genus JABFXX01. The sequence continues at coordinate 1,441 of DATDCH010000897.1, forward strand.
CGGCGTTGACGAAGGTCACGTCCGCGCTCAGCACAGGAGGTACGCCCAGTCGCAGAACGTGCCGACCACGTGTAGCGGCGCGATCGTGTAGGCGGGATCCGTGACGCTGACCGTGATGTCGATGTCGTGCGTGCCTTGGCCTTCTTGCCAGCGCACGACCTCGACGTGAATCATCGTGACGTCCTCGCGCGGCGCCGCGTCGGGTGGATCGAATTCGAAGCGCGCGTCGGTGTCGAAGCTCGTGATGACGCGGCGGCCCGCGCTTGTCGACTCGACAGGGTAGGGGAACTGCACGCGCAGCAGTTCGCCGCATGCGCCGCGCCACGTGATCGTCGCACTCGAGATCGTGATGCAGTCGCCGGCACCGAAGTACTCGAGCGCGACGTCGAGGTTGCCGAACGGGGTCGTTCCGCGCAGGTCGGCGGGCGCGAGCGCAAGACACACCGGTGGTGGACCATGCGCTGGCGCGATCGGCACACACATGAACGGGGCGTCCTTCGGTTGCGGAACGAAGGTGTCGACGACGACGCTGGCGTCGGGCGGCACGCCGCTGCCGTCGGGATCGGGATCACAGCCGGCAAGTAGCACGCCGATGACCGCGAGCGCGCGACCGCGACCCGCAGCAGCGAGTACGTGCGTCACCGCCCCTGCGATGACCGCGAGTATGTGTTTCACCGCCCCTTAGTGGCGCGGGTGCGTGATTCGGTCGCGCGGTACGTGCAGATTTTTTCGCTAGCTCTGTGGGGCCGCAACGTCCTGCGCGCACGCCGGCGTCTTGTCGGCCGCCCGGAGCGCCTTGCAGCCGCGCGCGGCCTCGGTTCGGCAGCCCTTCTGAACGTAGAAGTCGACCAGCCAGGCGCGCACGCGCGGCTCGGCTCGGGTGGCCGCAGTCTCGAGGTCCTTGCAATCGGCGGTCGACTTCGTCGCGACCAGCCACTTGCTCGCGAGCGCCGTATCGAATCCCTTGGTCGAGGTGCGCAACGCGCCGAGGAACGCGTCGTAGACCGGCAAGCCCCTGCGGTCGAGGTCGATCAGCGCGTTCGACCACACCGCGTCCGTCGCATCGGGCACGGCTCGGCGGATCGCGGTCGAAAACAGGTGCGGGCTGCGGCAGCGCGCGGCAATGCCGAGCACCGTCGAGACGATGTGCGTCTTCTTGGTCTGATCGAAGTCGGCGGTGAGCGCGCCGAACTCGGTGCGCGGGTTCGCGCGATTCTTTACCGGGTGGAATGCTGCGATGAACGCATCGCAGTCGAGCTTGACCAGCGCATCGAGCTCGAGCTTGACGTAGTACTGGCGTGCGAGCGCCACGTTTTCCTGATCGGTGACGAGGTCGAGTAGCTCGTGGAGCGCGCGCGCATCGCGGGCTGCGTACGCTTTCTCGATCTGATCGCGATCGCGATTGTCTGCGGGACGCTTGTCCTTGTGCGACGTCGTCGCCGCCGTTGTCGACGAGGCACAACCTGCGAGCACGAGGTAGCGAAGCCACATGAGCTAGCCATGCCACGACAACACGCGCTCTCACAATTGGTGAAGCCATGCGCATCATGTGCACGCCGGTGCTCGCCGGCGTGCGGAGCTGGTTCAGCGTTTTGCGAGTCGATCGAAATAGCTCATGAGGTCCTGCTGGATCCCCGCGTCGTCGGGCTCGGGAACGCCAGGTAGCTCGTGCCGCTTGCGCAGGAAATCTACATACGAGACGGCAAAGAATTCGTCGGGATTCGACAACGCGTACTCGATATTCGCGTAGCCGACGGCGAGTGCGCGTTCGTAGATCGCGAGCAGCGGCTCGCCATCCGGCTCTTCCATGTGGAAGAACACGAGGTGCGAGAGCTCGTGTGCGAACGTCCACCCGCCATCGGTGATGACGTCGAGCAGCTCTTCGATCTTCGCGACGGCACCGCCGTGGGTTGCGACGCCGGTGATCGCGTCGTAGCTGCGATGGTCATCTTCCGCGCGCTCGCCGGCGACGTCCTCGAACAGGCCGACGTCGGTCGCGCGGACATCGATCGGCAAGATCCGCATCTTGACGTCGCGCTCGGCGAGCACCGGCAACATCGTCGCGAGCGGTTGCACGGATGCCCACACGATGCGCTGCTCGGCCGCGGTCAGCGCAGTCCAGTCGCGCACGACGCTCGCGACGAGCTCGGTCTTGGTAGCGGGCGGCGCCGCGAACCGTGCGGCGCGGCGATGCAGGCCGTGATTGTCGTGATC
>DATDCH010000898.1:0-30522 GCA_036524455.1 Kofleriaceae bacterium
ATCCGCGAGCGATGGGCGGTCGAGCTTACGCCCGAGGCGCGGGCCGAGCTGCAACAGCTCGCACCAGCGGTCGATGCCGCGCATCGCGACGACGTGCTGCTGGCGTGGGCGTGCCTCGCGCGCAGCGACACCGCGCTTGCCGCGCTCGACGCGACTGCGATCACGCCGGCGGCCCACCACGCGCGAGCCTCCGGGTTCGCACCGCCGCTTGTCGACGACGCGCTCCAGCTCGCGCGCATACGCCTGCTGCTCGGCGACGCACCGGCGCTGCGCACGTATCGTGGGCGCGGCCCCTTGCACGCGTTCGTGCGCACCGTCGTGTTGCGCACCGCGATCGAGCTGCAGCGCCGCGACCGCGAGACACCCGACGAGCACATCGAAGACGTGCTCGCGGCTACGAACGCGGATCCCGAGCTCGACTACATGCGGCAGCAGTACGCGCCGGTGCTGCGCGAAGCGTTGCGCACGGCGTGGCTCGCACTCGCCCCGCACGATCGATTCATGCTCGGCCTGCAGCTGCACGAGCGGCTCGACGTCGACGCGATCGCGAAGCTGTACCAGATCCATCGCGCCACCGCGTATCGGCGAGCCTCGAGCGCGCGCGCCGCGCTGATCGCGGGGACACGCGACGCGATTCGCAACCAGCTCGACGTCGGCGACACCACCGTCGACAGCATCCTGCGCATCGTGACGACGTCGGTCGCGTGGTCGGCGCTCGATGCCGAGCGCTCCGGCCAAGAGGCCGGACCGCTCGGATCTGTGACACGAGGGCGTTAGGTGCACTCGCTGACCGTGCCCTCGACGGCAAACTTGCACGCGCAGTTCGTGACCTGACAATCGGCGGAGTCACCCGGTGTGCTCGGTTCGCTTGTCACGGCCTTGCACACGTCGGCGGGCGAGGACGTCAGCACGTAGACGTACATCCGGTCCCACTCGACACCGTCGCTACGGCTGACGTGGCTGAAGATGCGCAGCTCGCTCGCCGACGCGGTGTACTTGTACTCGCGCATGTCGGTCGACACGCTGCCGTCGCTGCCGCGCTCGCAGTTCTGCGTGTGCTTGAACGTCATCACGGAGCCCGATGTCGACCACGTGCCGATGTCGTCGCGAAAGAACCCTGCCCAATTGAACGAGCTCCCCCGAATCGCGAGCGCATCCAGATCCTGGAAGTAACCAGCATCCTCGTCGACGTTGTCTGGATCCATGACCCACGCGAGTCGATAGAGCCCATCGTTCACTGCACCACCGGCCGGCGCGGGCACGCTGCCCAGGAACGTCTTCACGTCATAGGTGGTGCACAGCGCGATGCTCTTGCAGGTCAGCGGCTGTGCGTTCGCCGCATCTGCCGCGGGGCTATCGTCGTCGCCGCCGCCCTCTCCGCCGCACGCGCAAACGACGAATGCAAACCACACGATCATTGTCCTAATCATGGCGAGTCCTTTCCGTTTGCAGACGAGTCGCGAGCGCGCGCGAGTCGTCGCGATGGTCGGACCTGTGGCAGTCTCTTCAGCGATGGCACTACCCAGCGGAGCGTGGTCACTCCAATACGCCGACGGCAGCGCGAACGCCTACAGCATCAACGGCGACGGCGACGCTGCGACGTTCGAATACGATCCGGTGACACCCGAGCGCAGCTCGACCGGGATGTACTCCGGCGGCGATCCACGCAAGGGTCCGCTCGACGCCGCACGCGTCGTGGAACTGTGGACGCAGGTACGCGCGCTCGAGGCCAACGCGGGGCTGCATACGACCGAGCGCGCGAAGGGAACCGGGGCGTTCTCGATCATGGAGGCCGGCGCGACGCGATCGTTCATCATCGAGCGCGGCCCGGAGCTGCTCGCGTTCGACGCGCTGCTCGCCGCGCTCTAGGCTTTCTTGCGCGCGCGTTCGGGAACCGGGCCGGCCAGTTTGGTCTGCGACACTTCGTTGCCGAGTACGCGCGACAGCAGGTCGAACAATAGATCGACGAGCAGATCGCGAACGGCGTCCTTCGACAAGCCCGGTGATGCTAGCCACTCGATGCTCGCCGCCTCGACCATGCCGATCCACGAGCGGATCGCGACGCGGCTGAGCGGCCGGGTCTGCAGGAACGCACCGATCGGATTGCCGCTGATGAATTCGTCGAGCAGCTCGGACCGGACCTTCTCGAGCACCGCCGCGACCGCGGGGTCGGCGCCGATGCCGCCGCGCATGAGCGACACGAACGCCGTGCCCTGACTCGCTACATGATCGAGGTAAGCCTCGACACCGGCCAGCGCGCGTTCGCGGGGTGTGCGCTCGCGCGCGACGTTGGAGACCAGCTTCTCGATCAGCTCGCGCGCCGTGCCCTCGAGCGCAGCGATGTAGAGGTCGCGCTTGGTCGGGAAGTAGTAATAGAACAGGCCCTTCGACAACTTGGCCTTGGCGGCGAGGTCATCGATCGAGACCTCATCATACGGGCGAGCCGAAAACGCCGCGCGACCGAGCGCGAGCAACTGTGCGCGGCGTTCGTCGTTGTCGAGCCGCTGGATCACACGTTTACGCTTGGGGGGCACCGTCACCGTTGGTACCGCGGGTGACCGGTTCGGCACAACCAAAGACTGACGCAGCGTCAACAAGGTGATGCCTGCTTGTTGACGCTCTCTCAACAAGTGTCAGTCGGTGTTGTTGCCACGTGCTGGTCTGCTCGCGCGCACGCGAGCACGGTTAGCTGCGATGAGGGCCACGACGATCGCGCTCGTGTTGGTGTCCGCGTGTGCAGCCGAAGAACCGGGCGACATGCAGCCGCCCGACGACGATGACGATGACGGCATGGGCAGCGGCTCCGACACCGAGGTCGATCCGTGCGCGACGCCGGTCGCCGTTCCACTCAGCGGCCGGCCGGTCGATCTGATGCCGATGGCGCGGCTCGCCGAGGTCGCGTCGCGGATGCCGTGCATCGCACCGGGCAGCTTGCGCGACGTCGTCGAGTCCAAGCGCACGCTCTGGTACGACAAGACTTCGCTGACCCCGGGGTATCAGGATTCGTTCGGCGACAACGTCGTGACGCCGATCGGTATGCGACCGAACACGATCGATCCGGGCTTGATCAATCTCGCGGTGCCGGGGGGGCACCAGCAGATCTTCGTCTCGCTCGGCACGTTCCACTTCCCGTTCGGTCGGCCGATCGGCGACACGACGAATGTCGAGGTCGTCGATTTCTGGCACGTCCCCGAAGCGGCGGGCTCGCTGCTGCCGGTCGTGCACTGGCAGCGTGATCCGAACGAGTACACGCATCGCGTCGAGTGGATGTTCCCCGCCGGCACGGTGTTCGGCGAGCTGTTGTTCCTGGTCGAAGGCGAAACCCGGTTTCCGTTCGAGATCCGCACACGCACGCGCACCGTCGACGGCTGGGTCAACGACGTCCATCGCCCGTTCCCCGCCGCGACCGACCTGGCAACCGCCGTCGAGCAGCGGCGTACGGACAAGCCCGAGTGGGCCGAATCCGCCGAGCTCGACAAGCTCGTCGGCCAGCTGAGCGAGACGAACCTGGCGCCGTTCCGCGTAGCGGCCACGCACTTTCCGGGCGCGTTCCCTGCGCGCGATTCCGGGATCGACGTGCTGCCTGCGCTCGCCGGCAGCGATGCCGACCTGATGCACGAGCTGCTGCTCACCACGGCGTATCGCTCGGCGCGCGGCATCGTCTGGAAGCAAGCCGGCAACACGATCGCGTATGCGGCGGCCGCGGCCGGTCCGGGCTCGATCGTGCCGAAGGGCTACAACGCCGCGGCGATCAGCGTCGACGACACATCGTGCACGAGCTGCCATCGCGATGCCGGCCGACCGTTCGAGACCTGGTACGACAACATCCTCGCGTACGGCGAGCTGTGGGGGAACGACGAGATCTTCACGTGGCACCCATTCACGATCAGTCGCTTCGTCAACAGCAGCGGCGCGGTCGTCAACTTCAACCACGACAACCGGCAGATCCGGCCTGACTTCGCCGCCGCCGGTCTCGTCGCGCCGTACTCACCGAGTCAGCATCCCGCCACCGTCTACAAGCGCATCGTTCGCGAGTGGACCGACTTCCGGTACTAACCATGCGGCGCCGCGACTTCATCTGGCTGTTCGGCGGCGGTGTCGTCACTTGCGTGGTCGGCTGCGAAGCCGGCAGCGACGACGACCACGTGCCAGCCGCTGACGCCGCCACCGGCGGGGGCAGCAATCAAGACATCGTGGTCGACGCGGCGAGCATCGACGCGTGCGTGCAGCAGGTCGTCAAGATGCACGACACCCATGCGCAGGCGCTGTATCTCGATGGCATGCTCGGTCCGCTGACCGGCATCGTCAGCGTCGCGCACGTGATCTCGAGCGCGGCGATCACGATGGACTTCTGGCACGGCCACGGCGGCCAGGTGCACCGCTTCACGCTGCAGCCAACGCACTTCGACGCGCTCAAGCGCGGCGAGCGCATCACGGTCGGCACGACGACAGTCGACGGCCACGCGCACACGTTGTTCATCGATCCGAAGGACGAGAGGTACCGCGTCGAGGGCGCTCCAGATGTGGACGTCCCGCTCGGTTGCTGACGGAGAGTCAACTGTAAGGGGGATGTTATGCGTTTGCTGACGTGGGCCGCGGTCGTCGCGGCACTTGGTTGCTCTACGAAGTCTTCGACGGACGAGATGACGCCCGAGCCCGATCCGAAGGGCTGGACGATCACGATCGACATGTCGGGGCTCGATCGGTTCGTGCAGCCGGTCGAAGCGACGAGCTGGTCGGTCGGCGGGATCGCGACCGCAACCGAAGGCCTGCAATCAGTCGCCGTCGACGGCGCACTCGTCGAGCTCGACGGCAAAGGCGCGTTCGCGACGACCGTGCCGGTGATGCCGGGACTCACTCGCGTCGCGATCCTCGCGACCGACGCGGCCGGGCACGAACGCAAAGGCGACCGCACGCTGCTCGCCGCGCGCTTCCTCGGCGACGGCACCTACAACGGCGACGCAGCGAGCGTCGTGCTCGACGACGCGATCCTGGCGGGCATGAGCGCGAGCATCGCGAGCTACGCGCAGGATGTCGATGTTGCCGGCGAGATCCTCGCGCGCGAAGTGCTGTCGCAAGACGATCGCTGCGTGACGTGGCCGGTGTCGGGTCAGCAAGGCACGCCGACGGCAACGCTCGTGGAGGATCGCGGCAACCTGTGGCTGCGCATTCGCGTGCCGAACCTCTATATCTACTTCGAGGGCTCGTGCCAGGGGTTGTTCAGCACCATCCCGATCGCCGGCGAAATGGGCGGCTCGATCGACATCTGGACGCGTCTGACCCCGAAGCCACCCGCCGGCGGCGGCTGTCTCACCGCGTTCGATCACACCACGCCGCAAGTCTCGATCACGAACTGGGGCTTTGACGTGTGGGGGACGAGTGGCCCGCTGCAGAGCTGGATCGTCGAGATGTTCTCGGGCGAGAAGTCGACCGAGGCACGCGCGCAGCTCACGAGCGAAGTCGGTACGCGCGCGAACCAGCTGCTCGGTATGAAGCTCGCGAACGTTTCGGTGTTCGAGCGGATGTCGGAGCTGATGCTGCTCGGCAGGCCGATCACGCTCGAGCTCTGCGTCGGCGGGCTCGAGACCAGCGGGCAAACGTTGATCGCACGCATCGCAGCGCGATCGAACGGCGCGGGCGAGCGAGTAGCGCCCGGCGCTCCACAGATCGACGGCCCGCTCGTGCAGCCCGGCGCGAACGAGCTCGTGCTCGATGCAAATCTCATCGCACAGCTGCTCTACGCGTCGTGGCGCGATAACGGTCTCGCGAGGCCAGGCCCCGAGATCGACGCCGGCGTGTTGCAGATCCTGATGCCCGGTCTAGAGAAGGAATTCCCCGAGGCGACCGTCGCGCAGGTCACGATCGACGGCGAGCTACCTGGCCTCGTGCGCGCGACACCAGGCGGTGCGGCCGACCTGTCGATCGAGCTCGGCGATCTGATGATCGATATCGCGATCGACGGCAAGCGCGTGCTGCGGTTCGGCACGGTGCTCACCCTCGCGCTCGATCTCGTGCCGATGAACGGCGCGCTCGTACCGACGGTGGTCGACACCAAAGCCAAGGTCTCGCTGCTCGACGAGCGCCACGACGGAACCGACGCTGCCCTCGAGCAGGCCGTCGAGGTCCAGATCGGCAGCGCCGCTGCAAAGCTGCTCGGCGACGGAGCCGCGATCGCGCTGCCCGACATTCCCGGCCTCGGTACACCGGTCTCGGTGACGCCCGATCCGGGTGGCCGGTTCGTGCGCGTGCAGATGAACTGAATCCGCAACCGAGCGCTTGCGGGCGCGCTGACTCAGACCTGTAGTCCCGATGTCACCTCAGCTCGGCCGCACATCGAGCCGCGTACGTATTGTCCCGTAGCGTCATCGAATTTCGCTGCGTATACGGTCGGTACCGTTGCTGAGGTGATCCTTGCATGGTGCACTTCGCGCGATGGTAGCGGTAGCGGAGGCGAGGCTTCAGGTCGCGGTCGTAGTCGGGCGTGACCATGCCGCCGCCGAAGCGCTCGCACGAAGTTTGCCTACGGCGAGTGGCATGTCCGTCGTGTTCGCGATGAGCGACCCTCGCCACCTCATGAAACGGCTGCGCGACGCCAGCGCGGTTCCCGTCGTGGATGTCCGCAAGTCGTTGAGTCTCGAGCCCGACCACATCTATGTGCTGCCCAAGGATCGCGAGACTTCGATCACCAAACGATGGCTCGCACTCGATGCACCGAACGGCCACGTTGGACGCGACCGCCTGCTCCGTTCACTCGCCGACTCATACGGTGCCGACTGTGCGGCCATCATCCTCGGCGGGCCCGGCTCGGATGGTGTGTTGGGAGCGAAGCGGGTGAAGGAAGCGGGCGGGCTTACGATCTGTCAGCTCGCCGGGGCCGATCAATCGGAGTTGCCGCGAACCGCGAGCGCGACCGGCATCATCGACCTCGCGCTGCCCGCCAACGAAATCGGCCCGCGCCTCGTAGCGCTCGCAGAATCAGCGCGCGAGGACGTTGTTGCCTCGACCGATACAGCCGATCCGCTTGCCGGCATTCTCGAGCTGCTGCAAACGCGCACCGGCCATGACTTTGCGGTGTACAAGCGCGCCGTCCTGCAACAGCGGTTGCTGCGGCGCATGCGGATCCGTCAGACCGCAACGGTCGTCGAGTACGAGCGGTTTCTCCGCAAGACGCCCGGGGAGCTCGCTCACCTGTTTCGCGATTTCCTGATCAGCGTGACGGACTTCTTCCGCGACGCCGGCACGTTCGAGGCGCTCGCTGCCCGCGTGATTCCAACGCTGTTCGAGGGCAAAGGCCGCAACGATGAAGTCCGCGTTTGGGTGCCCGGCTGTGCGACCGGTGAAGAGGCTTATTCGATCGCGATCATGCTGTGGGAGTACGCAGCGCGGCTAGCGAGCCCGCCGCGGCTGCAGCTGTTCGCCACAGACATCGACGAGGAGGCCCTGCGAGATGCGCGGGCCGGAATCTACCCCGAAGCGATCGCGACGGACGTAACACCACACCGGCTGCAGCAATTCTTCACGCACGAAGTCGACCATTACCGCGTCAACGACGAGCTTCGCGACATCATCTCGTTCGCGGCACACAGTCTGTTGCGCGATGCCCCGTTCTCCCGCCTCGATCTTATTAGCTGTCGCGGCGTGCTGTCGTATCTCGACGACGCTGCCACGCAGCGCGCGCTCGCGACCTTCCACCACGCGCTACGCAGAGACGGTCATCTGCTGCTCGGTGCGGATGAGCACGCCTCGGCATCGCACTTCCTGGCGATCGACCCGGAGCACCACATCTATAGGCGCGAGGCCGGGGACGCGCTGGTACCTAGTGCCCCACCTAGCGGTTCGAGCGCAGCTCCAGGCCGCGACTTGCACGAGCACGTGCTGGCGACCCACGCACCGCCCGGTGTGCTCCTCGACGACAAGCTGGATATTGTTTACCTGAGCGAACGTGCGCAGCCGTACTTCGGCGCCGCCGATCGCGCGGTCACCCGCAATGCGCTCAAGCTCGTCCACCCCGCGTTACGCCCCGCGCTGAGTCGGGCGACCTACGCGGCCGGCGAGCTCCGGCGCAGCAGTGTCGCGCGCACCGTCGTGTTCGAAGAGGATCGCCGGCTCCGTACGATCGAGCTCCGCGTGCGTGCGGTCGCCATGCCCGATGTCGACAACCGGTTGCTGCTGCTCACGATCGAGGAGCTCGATAGAAATCACGACGTCGGCAGCAATGAGCAACGTGTCTCGACTCGAGCGAGCACCACCGAGGACTACGAAGCTGCACTCGACGAGCTGCGAGCATCGAACGAAGAGCTGTACGTGATGAACGAGGAACTGCGTTCTGCAACCGACGAGATCGAGCGTGGTCGTAGCGAGCTTCACGCGGTCAACGACGAGCTCAGCGGATTGAATCACCAGCTATCGGCACGGCTCGACGAGCTCGGCCGGCGCAGCAATGACTTGCAGGAGATGCTGAGCATCGCGGACGTTGGCGTTGTATTCCTCGACGAGGATCTCAAGATTCGCCACTTCACGCCGTCCATGAAGCAGCTGTTCAATGTCATCGAATCCGATATCGGGCGCCCGCTGAGCGACCTGACTCATCAACTCGATTGCGATGATCTCGTTGCGTCGGCGCAGCAGGTGGTCGCGACGCTGTACCCGATCGAACGCGCCGTGCGTGCTCGCAGCGGGCGCCGTTACCTCGTGCGAATGACGCCGCACCGTTCTCGCGAGGATCGAATCGACGGCGTCGTGTGTCGCTTCGTAGACATCACCGAGCGCTTACATGCCGAAGAGGGGCGTCGCCGTGCCGAGGACGAGCTCTCGGCCGCCGAGCTGCGGCTCGAGCTCGCGTTGCGCACCACCGGCGCCGTCTTGATCAGTCACGACGCCGAGCTTCGCGTGAGCTGCGCCTACCTACGCGGCAAGCGGGTGGACGACATCGCGCTATTCCTCGCCGACCGAAATGACTATGCAGCGCTTACGCGCAGAGTTTTCGCGACCGGAATCACCACGGTTGCCGACGTCGCGATCACTCTCGACGGAACTGTCCAGTCCTATCGGTTTCGCATCGAGCCCATGTTCGACCAATCCCACGTAATCGGGGTCACTTCGATCGGTGTTGGTCATTGAATCGGTGCAGCAATTTGCTGCGCTGATTCCGCGTCGAACGATCTTTTTCAGCAGCGAGTTTCTAAAAGCGATACGACTCTTGTTTTGACTTGCAACGCGGGACGTTGGAACGTGAGATGGGGCTAGATTAATGGTGAGCGTGTGGAGCGTGCGGTCTGGGAAAGTAGCGGTAGCGGTTGTCGATGATCACCCCCTGTTCCGACAGGGCCTCGTTGTTGCGCTACGCGCCGAGCCAGACTTCGAGATTGTTGGCGAAGCAGGAAGCGCTGCTGAGGCGCTGGACTTGGTGGAGCACGTCGCCGTCGACATCGCGGTGATCGACATTCTGATGCCCGGAGTCTCGGGCATTACCCTCGCATCCGAGCTGCACGACCGGCGCCCCGAGTGCCGCGTGCTCGGACTGTCGGTGATCGACGAACCCGGCTTGATCGCCGACATGTTGCGAGCGCGTGCGTGCGGGTTCGCGCTCAAGACCCAACCCGTGGCTGAGATCATCGATGCGATCCGGCAGGTGCTCGGTGGGCTGCGTTACTTGCCTCCGTCGGTCTCGCGGGATGCTGTTCAGGCCGAGCTCGATCGCGACGAAGCGCGCCCGCTGCAACGCCTGACCAAGCGGGAGCGAGAAATCTTCGAGCTGCTGATCCGTGGCTACTCGAATGACGATATCTCGACGCGTCTGTTTATCGCTCGCCGTACGGTCGAGACGCACCGGCAACGGATCATGAACAAGCTGTCGGCGCACTCGATCGTGCAAATGCAGCGTCTAGCCGCACGCTACGGGGGCCTCGGTTTGTGAGATCCGCCGATGCGGCGGAGACCAATGCGACAGAGCAGGAGCTCGGCTGGGCGTGCGCACTAGTCAACGCATTGATGAGCGTCGGGCTTCTCACCGACAACGAGACGACGCGAGCCGCGCGGCAACAAGCGCTCGACCGCTTCGAGCACCTGGCATTGCCGGCGGCCATTCTCGACGCCACCGAGATTCGCTTCGCGAATGAAGAGTGGCGCCGCTCGATCGGTACTGCGTTTCCCGAGTGGGCGCGTGCTGGCCTCGAGCTCGTGCTTCGCACCGGCGTGACGCTGCACCTGTCGGAAGTGATCACGCGGATCGGAGACCGCAACGTATGGCTGGCCGCGACGCTGACGAGCATTCGCTCGGGAGAGCACCACGTCGGCGCGCTGATCTGCAGGGAGATGACCGACGCAGCGATCGGTCGCGAGCTTCGGGTCAGCAGCGACGCATGCGTGTGGAGCGGTGCGATCACCACGCCGACCGTCGCAGACTATTGCAACGAGCAGATGCGTGCGCTCTGCGGCGAGGCGCCGTCGTTGAACTGGCAGTCGCTCGTGTACCCCGACGATATCCCCCGGTGGACGCAGGCCCTCGCACAGGCCTCCCGACAGCGCCAGTCACTCCCGATCGATCTCCGCTTGCTACGCCAGGATGGCCGCTATCAATGGCACAGCGTCCGCGTGCTCGTCACAACCAGTAACACGCGCTGGTTCTCGGTCGCGGTCGATTGTCACCACGAACGCTCCCTCGAAGCAGAACGCGGTGAGCTGCTCGAGCGCGTCCACGCCGCTCGCCTCGACGCCGAGCGCGCACACCGCGTGAAGGATCAGGTGCTCGCCGCCGTGTCGCACGAATTGCGCGCTCCCGTGACGACGCTGATGCTGTGGGAGCGCGTCCTACGCGATCCGATGGCTGACACCGCTGCGCGCTTACAGGCGCTGGACGCCATCCGGCAGAGCGCAACCGCGCAGTCTCGAATCGTCGCCGACTTGCTCGATATGTCGCGTGCGATCAGCGGCAAGCTCTATGTTGATTTTCGCAGCATCGAAATCGGTCGGGTCGTTGGCGAATCAACCGAAGCTGCTCTACCTGCCGCGCTCGCGAAGCGAATTTCGTTGATGCACGAGACCGGTACATTCAACGGCGAAATTTCTGGTGATGCAGCACGCCTGCGGCAGGTCCTCGATAATCTGCTGTCGAACGCAATCAAGTTCACGGAGCCCGGCGGTCGCGTCACGATCTCGATGCAGCGCAAGGGGCGGATCATCGTGATTCAGGTCGAGGACACGGGCTGCGGGATTCCACCCAAAGAGCTCGACCGAATCTTCGAACCATTCAGCCAGGGCAGTGACGTCATCGCCAAGCGTCACGGCGGGCTCGGGCTCGGCCTCGCGATCTCCCGCCAAATCGTCGAGCTTCACCACGGAACGCTGAGCGCGTACAGCGAAGGTCCCGCTCGCGGCGCTCGCTTGACGCTGACGCTGCCCGTCGCTGGCCAGCCACGTGCTCCCTCGCCGCCCTCCGGTGTCGCGCCGATCGGTGCGCTCAAAGCGGTGCGGGTCCTCGTCATCGATGATGACGAACGCGTTCGCAACGCGCTCGCCCTGCTGCTCGATCGTGCCGGCGCGATCGTCGACCGAGCCGAGTCCGCGACAGCGGCGCGACAGCAGATGTCGCGCGGGCTGCCGCAGGTGATTATTTGCGACATCGCAATGCCCGACGAAGATGGCTATACGTTCATTCGCGGCATACGAGCCTCTGGTAGCCAGATTCCTGCGATCGCGCTTACTGCCTACGCTTCGCGTGCCGACGCCGAAGAAGCAGTCGCTGCGGGATTTGATCTTCACGTCGCGAAGCCAGTCGACTTTCAAAACCTCGTCACGAGTCTCACTCAGGTGATCGATTTGCGACGAAACAAAACTGTTTGAGCTCAATGCGAATTACGTAGATCTCCTCATAGTCATCGTCCGCCGAAACCGACTACCTACGTTTCCGATGATGGGAGCAGGTGACATGACGCGGAGACATGACGTCGAGCAGCAGCGGGCGGTGGTGGCGATGGATGGGGAGCCGATGCTCAGACGCTTCGCGCACGGCACGCTCGAAGTCGAGGTTCCGATCGTCAACGCGAATTCTGATCGCGTCAGCGTCGACGCGAATTCTGATCGCGTCAACGTCGACAGCGAACGCTTGCTCGAGACCGAGGTCGCGGAGATCGTGCACGACCTGAAGAACCCACTGTCGGCGATCACGCTGGAAGCGGTCCTGCTCGAGGACAAGCTAGCGCGTGGCGATCGAACCAGCGGGAGTCGTTCGATCGCGCGCATCAATCACAACGTCGCGTTCCTCGATCGATTGGTGCTCGACCTGTTGGACGTCTGCGCGCTCGCAACCGGACACTTCCAGCTGTATCGCGAACCGACAGACCTCCGCACCCTGCTCGCCGACGTGTGTAGGCGCTTGTCGCCAGAGCGTGCGGTGCTCGACGCGAGCGCGTCAGTCACATTGGCTGTCGATCCGCTGCGCATCGAACGCGTCGTCGCCAACCTGATCGACAATGCGCTCAAGTACTCATCTCCAGCGGCGAGTATCGTGGTGCGGCTCACCGGTTACGGCGGCGGCGCTTGTGTATCGGTAATCGACACCGGGCCGGGAATCGCGGCATCGGAGCTCACGTACATCTTCGATCGGTACCGGCGCGCAGCGAGCGCCGGTCGCAAGAGCGGCTGCGGACTTGGTCTCTACGTCTGCAAGCGGATCGTCGAAGCGCATGGTGGGCAGATCGGCGTCGAGAGCATCAAAGGCGCCGGTTCTCGTTTCTTCTTCGAGCTGCCCGCGAGCTAGTCCACGCGGATTCTGCGCGTGCGCCGCGGTCACGCGGTCGGCGGAGCTGCGGATGTCCACGCACGTTCGCGTCGAACGAACGATTACGTAAAACACAGAATGGAAAACTTGATCCGATCTCTCCAACCTGGAGCGAGCGTGAAGGAGGGAACATGCGACGCGCGAGGCACCAGTGCGGCGACGAGATTCAACACCTAATCACGGAAGCATCCAAAACGAACCCCACAGCGTGGGGTGAAGGGACAGATCCAGAAGTTCAGTTTGCGCTCGGAACGTGCGAGATGGATCGATTGGCCGTCGAGGTTCTCGACGAGCAAGCGGCATCGCTCCAGCTCGCAACCGTCGCGCAGGCGGTGTTTGTGATCGACACCAATGGTGTCGTCGACGATGTGAATGCAGTCGCTGAGGACCTCGTCGGCTATCCGCGCGACGAGCTGATCGGTCAGCGACTGCGATTCCTCACGAATGACATCCCGCTGCCAACAGCTCATGTGCGTTCGTTTGCAGCGTGCATGCGTCATCGCAGCGGCCACGAGGTCCTTGTCGATGTCCTGCTCTGCCCCGACTCGACGAACGCGAACATCGTGTTCATGACGCCACGGTCGTCGCAGGAGCTTGCACGCCGCAACTCGGAGGTCGTGCAGATCGTCCACGATCTGAAGAACCCATTGGCAACGATCGCACTCGAGATGTGCCTGCTCGAGGACAAGCTCATGCAGTCCGAGCTGCGAAACGTGGTCAACCGCGTCAGCCAGAATGTCGCGTTCCTCGATCGCATGGTGCACGACCTGCTCGACGCGAGCTCGATGGAAGCTGATTGCTTCCACGTTCACCGCAGTCGGACGAGCCTGCGCGAGCTCATCGAGGAGGTGATCGAGCGATCGATCGCGACACGCGACCGCGCCCGTGTCTCATTCCAGTCGGCAGCGGAGCTCACGCTGCCGCTCGACGCGCTGCGCATCGAGCGCGTCGTCGCAAATCTATTGCACAACGCGCTCAAGTACTCGCCGGCGACGACTCAAGTCGTGCTTCGCCTCGAGAAGCGGCAGATGGCCGCTCGGGTGTCGGTGACCGATGCGGGTCCTGGGATTTCGGATTACGAGGCTACGCAGATCTTCGACAAGTACACACGCGCCTCGAGCGCGAAGAGTCTCGAGGGCAACGGCCTCGGGCTCTACGTCAGTAAGCGGATCGTCGAAGCGCACGGAGGAACGATCGGGGTGCACAGCGTGAAGGGTGTCGGTTCAGTCTTCTACTTCGATCTTCCACTCGATCCGTAGCGTGCAGCGATGTCGGACGTTCCCGAGCTCGAAATCTACGCCGCGCGGCGCGGCGAGCTGATCGGCGGCAACTACGTCCTGAGCGACGTACTCGGCGTGGGAGGCATGGGAGTCGTGTACGCGGCCGTCCAACGCTCGCTCGACCGCGTCGTCGCGCTCAAGGTGCCGCGCCGCGAGCTCTCGAACGATCCACACGTCCGCCGGCGGCTGCAGGTCGAGGCGCTCGCGAGCTCGCGTATCAGTCATCGCAACAGCGTCCACGTCTTCGATTACGGCGACCACGCCGGTGCGCCGTACATCGTGATGGAGCACGTCACCGGGCCCCGCCTCGGTCAGCTGCTCGCCGAGCACGGCCCCCTGCCGGTCAGCTTCGCGGTTCGCGTCGTTCGCCAGGTCACGTCCGTGCTCGAGGAGGCGCACGCGAACCAGATCGTTCATGCCGACATCAAGTGCGACAACATCCTGATCGAGACGCGACGTGACGGCTCGCTCGTGCCGCGTGTCATCGACTGGGGCATCGCGCGCTTTGGCCATCGGCATGACCAAAGTGATGCGGCGTTCGTAACCGGGACCCCCGAATACCTCGCACCCGAGGTTGTCGTCGGAGGCCGGCCGACGTACGCCGCAGACGTATATGCGGTCGGCGTCATGCTGTACGAGCTCATCGTCGGCGCGACGCCGTTCGCCGGTCAGCCCGCCCTGTACAAGCTCGAGGCCGGGGCCGTGCCGCTGGCGATGCGCCAGCTGCAGAGCAAGCTTCCGCATGGGCTCGACGCGATCGTGGAGAGAGCGCTTGCCACGGATCCGGCGTCACGATTCGCCGATGCGACGATGCTCGGACGCGCACTCGATGCGATCACACTGCCATCAGACGACTGCGAGCCGATCGCGACGAGGGGCGCGTCGCTGCCCGTGTTCTCGACAGAAGCACCGACTGCGGCCATGCCGCTTGCCGACGACGTGCTCGCCACAACTTGCGGCGCGGTCGCACGCTGCCGCGTGGCTCTCGTCGCCGCGCTACAAGAGCAGGACCCCGATGCGGTCGTGGTCGCATACCTCGAGCTTGCGCGCGTGCTCGTGGACGAGCATCGACTGGACGACGCTATCGGAGAGCTCGAGCACGGCATCGAGCTGTTGGCTGAGGAGCCGCGCTCGGCGCCTGTATGGCGCCTGATGCTTACGCTCGCCGCACTCTACGATGGAATCGGCGATCGCGATCGAGCTCGCGCGCTCGCCGAGCAGGCACACGAGCAAGCCGGCGACGTTGGTTCGCCGCTCGGCTGTGATCGCGCCGAGCGCCTCGCGGCGCGATTGGCTCGCTCCGCGTGGGCGCATCGCGAACGCTGAGCTAGATCGAAAGATCCTCTGGGTCGACCGGCGCGTCGGTTCCGCGTGCCGTGACGCGACGATCCTCGTTGAGCGAATCTCTTCGATCACCGAGCTCGCCGTACACGGTCACGACGATCCGCTGCGACGGAACGCCCATATCGATCAGCCTCTGACGCACCTGTGCCGCCCGCTCGCCAGAAAGAGTCAGGTTGTGCTCTTTCGTGCCTCGCGGATCGGCATGGCCTTCGAGAATGATCGCGTTCTTCGAGCTGCACTTCGTCCATTTCGCGAGTGCCTCCAGATCAGAGCTCGCATCGTCGCCGAGCATCGCCGAGTCTGTATCAAAGAACAGGTCGACGTTTTCGACTCTATTGCTGGTCTGATCCGTCGACGCCGCCGGCGACGGCGCCGGCGCGTCTTCGTCTGCGTACGCGATCCCTGATGCGACCACGAGCGAGAGTGCAGATGCTAGGAATGGATACCTCATGTGACTTCCTTTTCTGCGAGGTCCGTTCCTGCATTACAGCAAGCCTCATGCCGCGCAGATCAGAACTCGGCGCCGAGACTACCGGTCACGCCCCAGCGATCCGCCGAGCCAACGATCGTGCTGTCGTCGTCGATGTCGAACGTGTCGATCAGGTCGTTGCCCCACGCGCCACGGTACTCGGCGCGCACATCCGCCATAAGGCCTCCGACGTAACCCGCGACGCCAATGCCCACGGGAAGCTCGAACACGTCATCCGAATCCTCGATATCCACGAAATCTAGCGCGGAGTCGGTCGAAACATCGTAGTGGCGCCACGCCGCGCCAGCGTAGAGGAACGGCTGAACGTCAAGGTCCGGCAACACGTTGAGGCGCGCCGCCGCCTGCAGACCGTTTCCGACGAGCGTTGCGTCGTCAACGTCGAAACCCATGTCGATATTCTGAGCGGATCCGATGTACGAGCCCTCGAGTGCGAAGATGGATCGCGTGCCGAACGTAGCGCGCACGTTCCAACTGCCACCGAGACTCGTCGCGGCTCGGAACGTATCGCCGACGAAGTCATCGACGCCGCCGCCGATACTCAGACCAATGCCCATGGTGTCGTACCACTCCTCCTCGGGTTCCTCGTAGACCTCGACGTCCGTGGTGTAGACCGGCGCGGGTGCCGGTGCCGGTTCAGGCATCGGTGCGGGCTCGGGCGCCGGTTGCGGGCAATCAGCCGGGATATCGCTCTCGCACTTCGCCGCCTCCTCGGGCGGGTCGGTGAGCGCAGGCTCCTCGGCGTATGCGTTGCTGGTAGCCACGACCATGAGCGTGGCGATCGATCCGTGTAGTCGATTGATAGTCGTCATTCGAACCTCCTGGCAGCAGCACTCAGCATGCTTCATGCCGGTGCGATCAGTTCGCAGGCTCGATGCCGATCATCTTGTTTCGCGCGCCGTTGGCCGTCGGCCTCGGAGAAACCACCCGGCCAACGCGAGCGCGGCGGCACATGCAAGCGCGTACGCGATCGCACTCATTGATGCGCCATGGTGCTGTCATCGCTGCTTCGGTCTTCGATCACTCTCCGGAGACGCCGACAGCGGGATTGATCGAGCTCGCCCGTGAACGCAAACGATGCGCGGTACGCATCGGCTACAGCGGAACCTCCCACGCCGCGCACGTCAGATCTTTATTGATGCCTCCGCGTACCCCGAGCTCGGCATCTATATAGAGGCGTGGCCGGCCCGGCGCCTTCGGTCCACCGAGCTCGCCGACCGATCATCACCACCATGACGATCGTTTCGTCGAGCTCCCTCATCCTCGCCAGGCCCGTGACAGAAAGATGAAGATCCGGACTGCGAGCAGCCGGCCGTTGCGCACTGAACGTATCCGCCACGTACGCGGACCGATCCCGGTGTGCGGAGAGCGTATTCGCTCTGCGGGAGCTTGCGTACTACCGACGCGCGCGCGACTTCGCGACTTCGTTCATCATCGCGTCGGCCAGCGCCCTGAGCTCTTTCGCACCGCGGTCGGCGACTGCTCCATCAATGTAGTGCAACACGGCGACGAGCAAGCTGCGCAACAAGTTGCTGAACGTCCGCAGCCGTCCATACGAGAATACGGCGGCGAATCGGGCGCGCATGCCGAGTCGAGTCTCGAACGCATCGACGAAGTGATGCGGGTCGGCGCCTCGATCCGATTCACACACGAGGAATAGACCGGTCGGAATATCGTGAAGCCGGCCGCGATGGTTTGCGACGTAATCACCGAGGACGCGGCGATCGCGTTTCACTGCGGCGTCGGCGCCGAGGATGATCGCATCGTAGTCATCGGCCGCCGGCTGGCTGCCGCTATTCGCGTCTCTCACGTCGACCACGTGTCCTGCGGTGCGCATCCGCGACGCGATCGCAGTCGCAACTGCGTGCGTGTGACCGTGGGACTCTGCGACGAGGATCAGCGTCCTTCCGTGGATTCGCCTCTGTGGCTGTTGCTGCGAGTGTGGCTGCATCCTGGCTGCATCTTTCACACGCCATGCCGCGTTGAAAATACGTAGATCTACTCATTGGGAGGCTAGCCCCACTCGTGGCACCAAGATGCGTGCGTACTGGCACGCACGGTGCTTTCACTCTCAAGTCACAATGGTCGACGTACTCCGCTCCCAGATCCTGCTCGTTGATGATCACCCTTTGTTTCGTGCCGGGCTGGCGATGGTCCTTGCAGTCGAACCCGACTTGCAGGTCATCGGCGAGGCGAGCACCGCCGAGGAAGCCGTTCGGTACGTTCGAGAGGAGTTGATCGACCTCGCGGTCACCGACGTCCTGATGCCAACCACAACCGGCATCTCGCTCGCGAGCCACCTGATCGAGGTGAATCCTCGCCTCAAGATCCTAGGGCTCTCGGTCCTCGACGAGCCGACGATCGTTGCGTCTATGTTACGCGCCGGCGCCTGCGGCTATGCGCTCAAGACACAGCCTCCGGACGAGGTAACCGAGGCCATCCGGACGGTGCTCGCTGGAAGCCGCTACATCTCACCGCGCGTTTCGCAGCCAGCCGTGACTGCACTCGTAGGAGGCCAGCGAGACCAGCCGCTGCATCGCCTGACCCGACGCGAGCGCGAAATCTTCGATCTCTTGATCCGCGGACACAGCAATGACGAGATCGGTTGTCGGCTGTTCATCGCGCGCCGCACGGTCGAGACCCATCGCCAGCGCATCATGAAGAAGCTGGCGACGCACTCTATACTCGACATGATCCGAGTTGCAGCCCAGCAAGGCGCACTCTCGGAATGACGGAAGCGCTCGCGCATGCGCCGTTGCCGATCGCGGTGTTTCGCGGGCCCCAGCTAGACTGCGTTACCGCGAGCGAACCGTGGCGACGGCTGTTCCCGCGCAAGGCTCCAGCCGCACTCCTCGAACGCCTCGAGCGCACGTATCGCACGCAGCGGACGACCAACGTCACGCTACAGACCGCAGCGCGTACGCTACGGATCGTGATCCGACCGGTGCCGAACGAGGAGCTGCTCGCGACCTGCATCGACTGTACAGAGCTGCACCGAGCACGAGCGGAAGCCGCAAGCGCACGGCGATTCAAGGAGCGAGCGCTCTCGGCCGTCTCTCACGATCTACGTGGACCGATCAGCACGATTCTGCTGTGGGAGCGGATCCTGCGCGACCGCTCCGACGAGAGTGATGCCCGCAAGCGCGCTCTCGATGCGATCCGCGAAAGCGCGACGACGCAGTCGAGTCTGCTCGCGGAGCTCGTCGAGATCGCGTCGGTTGTGGCCGGCGTAGTCGGGCTCGCGAACAATCGCGTACCCATCGAGTCCGTACTGGCAGGCGCGATCGAGGCGACCGCAACCGCGAAGCGGGCTGCCTTTACCATCGACCTGGAACCGCCACTCGGGTACGCGCGCGGGGATGCCGCACGTCTGCACCAGGCACTCGTGAAGGTGATCGAGACCGCGGCACGAATCGCGCCGGCAGGCTCGGCGGTTCCGATCTCTGCGCGGCGCATACGGAGCCAGACCGTGATCTGGGTTGGCAAGCCAGTTCCCGGCCGCCGCCCCGAGCGCGTCAACGAGCTCGAGCTCGGACTCGTGCTCGCGGGCGAGCTGATCGCATTGCACGGCGGAACGCTCGAGGCGCTGCGACACGCACCAGGGCAGGTTCCGACATTCTCGATCTCGCTACCGAGCGTTCGCAGCTCGCGCACGTAGCACACGGTATCGGTACCGTATTTGCTCGCGACGCAGATCGAAAGGAGAGAGTGATGTTGATCTTCCTCATCATCGTGCTCAGCGCGATCACGATTCTCGCGCTTGCGAACTTTGTCGCGAGCGAACACTTCCGAGCGTAGCGCCACGTATGCAGATCATTCGCGTTGCCCCTCATGGTGCGAGGAGTAGATCTCGATATGGTTTCGACATCCATTGATCCGGACCAACTCGACCAGCTAGAGCCGAGCCGCTCTGGTGAGAGCTCCGCCAAGATCCTTATCGTCGAGGACGAGCATCTGGTCGCACTCGACATCCAGCTCCGTCTCGAGCGCATGGGTCATGGGCCTTCCGTCGTTTACACCGGCCACGACGCGCTCGAGATCGCGGCAGAGCAGCATTTCGATCTCGTATTGATGGATATCAAGCTCAAAGGCGACCTCGACGGCATCGATACCGCCCGTCAGTTGCGCGCCTTGTACGACGTCCCGGTCATCTATCTCACGGCGTATGCCGACAACCAGACGCTGTCGCGTGCGCGGATGACGGAGCCGTACGGTTACGTGCTCAAGCCCTTCCAGGAACGTGAGCTCAAGGCCGCGATCGGCATGGCACTGCAGCGCCACCGTGCTGACAAGCGGCGCTCGGCTCAGCAGCAGCTACAACGCTTCCTCGCCGACGCGAGTGCACGGCTGGCGGCCACGCTCGACTATGGCGCCGTCGCGGTTGACGCGGCGGAGCTGATCGTTCCCCGCTACGCCGACTGGTGCACGATCCACCTCAAGGAAACGAACGACCTGGTCGCCGCGTTCACGTACACCGTTCCCGATGGCGAAGGCCAATCGAATGGCCATCATCGCGCTGGGCGCCTGATCGATACCGTCGAGCATACCGGCAAGGCCGAGCTGATGGCGCAGATTCCAGATGCGGCGTCCCTGGTCGACGCGTTGGGTGGCCAGCACGTCGATGTGCTGCTCGACCTGGGCGCGCGTTCCGCGCTGTGCGTACCGTTCCTCGCGCGCGAGCAGGTGATCGGCGCGCTCGCGATCGCTTCCGGGCGCAACCGACCGCGTTACTCCGCGGACGACCTCGCGTTCATCGAGGACTTCGGTCACCGGCTCGCGATGGCGCTCGACAATGCGATTCTCTATCGCGCCGCCGAGCGTGCGATCCGCATGCGTGACGACGTGCTTGCGATCGTGTCACACGACCTACGCACACCGCTCGGCACGATCCTGCTCCAGGCCGAGACGCTCGTCGGAACGCCCGAGGTCTCGAGGCTCGGCGTCGCGATCATGCGCTCGGCGCACCGCATGAACCGGCTGATCGGAGACTTGTTAGATGCCTCGGCGATCAACGCCGGCCATCTCGCCCTCGACATCCGACCACACAGCGCCGCCGACATCGCGCGCGAAGCGCTCGAGATGTTTCGCTCACTGGCCGAAGCGCGGGCGATCACGCTGGTCGATGAGTTGCCCGATGATTCGCTGCGAATCGCGTGCGACCGAGACCGCATCGTGCAAGTGCTCTCGAACCTGCTCGGCAACGCGATCAAGTTCACGGCGCGCGGTGGGACCGTGGCGATTCGTGTCGAGCGCGAGGGCGAGGGCGTCCACTTCGAGGTCCAAGATACCGGCCAAGGCATCGCGCCCGACCAAGTGCCCTATCTCTTCGATCGGTTCTGGCGCGGCCAAGGCCGCAACAACGGCGCCGGTCTCGGCTTGTTCATCTCGCGCGGCATCATCGCGGCCCATGGCAGCGTACTGCTCGTCGAATCCAAGCTGAGCATCGGCAGTCGGTTCTATTTCAACCTGCCAGAAGCGGCATGAATGCTCGCGTCAAATACGCGTTCGGAAATCTCGCGATCGCGCTCTGCTATTTCGTGACGGGTACGCTTGGCCTTTCGCTGCATGCGATCGGCGGCATCGCGACGCTACTGTGGGCACCGAGCGCGATCGGGCTCGCAGTCGTGTTGCTTTACGGACTGAAGTGGATACCCGGCATCGCGCTCGGGACGTTCGTCGTGCTGGCGAGCCGCGGTGTTCCGGTAACGCCGTCGCTCGTCATCGTGATCTCGGACCTTGCCGAGGTTTGGCTCGGATCGATACTGCTGATTCGCGTCCTGCACTTCCGACCCGAGCTCGATCGCGTCCGAGACGTGATTGTATTCGTCGTGGTCGCCTTCGTGATCTCGCTTCTGAGCGTCACCGCAACGTCGGTGACACTATTCGAGCTCGGCAGATTCGATGCGACGCGAGCCGCCGACGTGTGGGCACGTTGGGTGTGGAGCCATTTCAGCGGCGACCTGATCATTGCGCCGGCGATCCTTACTTGTGTGCGACGCTCGCGAGCGCCCCGGGTCAAGGCGTCCCGGGTATCGCTCGAAGTGGTCACGCTCATCGTCACGAGCATGATCGTCGTGCTCTTGGTGCTCGGCCGCTGGTTGCCACCCTGGCTCCCGGGAGCGCAGGCGCCGTACTACTTACTCCCGTTTCTGCTCTGGGCCGGCATTCGATTCGGCCCGCGCGGTGCCGCAATCGCGAGCCTCGGTGCGAGCGTCATCGCGATCATTGCGCAGTCGTTCGGGCTCGGTCCGTTCCAGCGTCTGTTCGAGCTGCAGTCGTTCATCGCAATTGCGACGATCTCGACACTGATGCTGAGCGCGCTCACGATCGAACGGCTGCGCGCGGTCGAACGCAAGGGCGCCATCCAGATGACCGCGCTCGATGCAATCATCACGATCAACAAGCTTGGTCACGTCGTCGAGCTCAACCCGGCGGCAGAACGTATGTTCGAGATCCGCGAGCGCGAGGTCCTCGGCAAGGACCTCGCGGCCCTGATAGTCCCACCGCGACTACGCGATGCGTATCACCGCGGCGTCAGGAAATACGTGAGCGGGCCAGGCGGCACGAGCGATCAGCGCTACCGCGCCTGGGCGTGGCGCGCGAGAGACAACACGGAATTTCCCGTCGAGATCGCCATCACGCGAGTGCCCGTCGAGAGCGAGGTCCTGGTCACCGGCTTCATTCGAGACGTCACGGCGGAACATCGCGCCGAAACCGCGTGGCGCGACGCCAACGCCCAGCTCGAGCGCAAGGTCGCAGCTCGTACGGCAGACCTGGTTGCCGCGAACCTCGAGCTCGAGCGGCATGACTCGCTCATGCGCGAGGCCGAAAAGCTCGCCCACCTCGGCAGCTTCGACTTCGACCTGACGACGAAGAAGCTGAAGTGGTCCGACGAGCTGTTCGAGATCTACGGCCGCGACGTCAACACGTTCCAACCCTCGTACTGGAGCTTTCTCGAAGCTGTCCATCCCGACGATCGCATGCTGCTGCAGAGCCGTATCGAGCGCGCCACCGCGACCAAGAAACCGTTTGGCTTCGAAGAGCGGATCATTCGACCCGACGGCTCGCTGCGCATCTTGCAGACGCAAGCGCGTATCTTCGTCGACGATAAGGGGCTACCGATCCGGCTCGCCGGCTGCTGCCAGGACATCACCGAGCGCAAACAGGCTGACGCTGTGCGCTCGCGGCTCGTCCAGCTCGTCGAGTCCTCGGCGGATGCGATGATCAGCCTGTCGCCGGCGGGGCACGTCGAGACCTGGAACGCTGCAGCGTCCAAGATGTTCGGTTACTCCGCCCAGGAAGCGATCGGCAAGCCGTGCACCGAGCTGGTGCCGACCACCTTCCGCTCTGACGTCCGCGCACTCGTCGAGGCCGTGCGCAAGGGCGAACGCCTTCCGCCCTACGAGGTGCAGTACGTGCGCAAGGACGGCAGCCTGTTCGAAGCGTCAGTCACGGCGTCAGCGGTGTACGACGAGTGCGGCCAAGTGGTCGGCATCTCCAAAGTGCTGCGCGATGTCACCGACAAGAAGCGCGTCGAGACGCAGATCCGCGAGTCTCTCGACGAGAAGGAAGTGCTGCTCCGCGAGATTCACCATCGCGTGAAGAACAACCTGCAGGTGGTCTCGAGCCTGCTCAGTATCCAGGTCTCCCAGGAACACGGCGAGGCTGCTCGCAAAGGACTGATCGAGAGTCAAAACCGAATCCAGTCGATGGCGCTCGTCCACCAGCTGCTCTACCAATCAACGGACATCTCCAAGATCGATGCAGACGAGTACTTGACTCAGCTGACGAAGCGGCTCGTCGAGACATACAACGTCGCGCCCGAACGCATCGGGGTGCACGTCTATTCGTCGCCACTGATGCTCGATATCGACCGCGCGATTCCGTGCGGCCTGATCGTCAACGAGCTCGTCACCAATGCGCTGACCCACGCTTTTCCCGATGAGCGGCGCGGGCAAGTGTGGGTCGCGCTCGAACAGCACGCCAACCTCGTGACCCTCACGGTCGCCGATGACGGCATCGGAATTGCCGAGCCTATCGACTTCGCACGGGTGGAGACGTTCGGCCTACGCATCGCGTACACGTTATCGAAGCAGCTGGACGGCACGATTTCGCTCTTGCGGTCACACGGCACGACGGTGCGGCTGGAGTTTCCGGTCGCGGCCCACCAACTGGATCAGGCGGCGTGATTCACGCGTAGCAGGTGCAGCACGGCCGCTTCGAGCTGCTTGGCGCCGAACGGCTTGCGCAGCAGCACGGTGTGGCCGATTGCGTCGATCCGCGCGGCATCGATCGGCAGCGCGGTCATCACGATCACCGGCGTCGTCAGGCCGGCCGCACGTGCGCTGTACGCGACCTGCAGGCCGGTCATCCAGGGCATCGAGATATCCGTCACGAGTAGATCAAACGAACCGTTCGCGGCAAGCGCCTGCAGCAGCTCGTCGCCATCGTCGACGCGGATTACCGTGCAACCGATTCGTACGAGCACATCGGCTACCAGTGCGAGGGTAGCTGGGTCGTCATCGGCAACGAGCACGTGCGCGTTCATGAGTGCAGCAAATTGCAGCAGCCGTGCCTCTGAAATACGTATTTTCGCGCATAGCCAACGGCCGAATGGTCGTCCAGGGTACGCGTACTTCTCCACGAGGATGACGCGCATGGTTGGTAACCCGCTACACCCCAAGCTGGATGCGGAAGTCGTCGAGCTACTCGATGCGCTAACCCTGGATCTGCAGATTCGCACGATCGAGCTCGGGACCTTGATCGAGTCCGTCGTTGCCGGCTGTACCAGTGGAGAACGCATACGAATTGATCACGAGTGCGCCGCACACATCACTGTGCTCGCTGATCGCGCACGGCTTCGGTTTGCACTCGTCGCGTTGCTGAGGATGATCCTCACCTGCACGACTCCGCACTCGAGGATCAGGGTGACAGCGGCTCAGCACGGTTCGCGCACGACGATCTCGTTTGCGGCAACGGCGCAGCCGCGCGAACCTCATTCTGTCGCTATCGAAATCACTCGTCAGATCGCCGAGGCGCACGGTGGAAGTGCGTCAGCGGTGGTCGCCGGCGACGTCGTCACCTGGTGTGTCGAGCTTCCGGCGCCGAGCTGTGCTGCCCGGCGGTGGCCCAACGGCAGTCGCATCCTGCTCGTCGACGATAACTACGAGCAGGTAACTGCACTGGCCGAGGTGCTGCGAATCGAAGGGCTCACAGCCGAGTTTGCGACGTCGGGTTGCGAAGCGATCGAGCGACTCGCTGTGCGGGTTCCTGATTTTCTGATCGTCGATGTTCAGTTGCCCGACTACAATGGTGTCGATCTGATCGCTCACGCGCGGACGCTGCGACCTGCGTTGCCGGCGGCGCTGCTCACGGGGTATCCGCCGGATCATCCGCTGATCGCGCGTGCGATCGCGACTTCGCAAAGCTCCTACCTCAGCAAGCCCGTCGACGTCGACGCACTACTCGATCTCGTCGCGAATGCGGTGCACCCGTAACACAGACGCTCGCCGAGAGTCAGCGATCATGAACGGAGGATCCCATGTAGCGGCAAGCGATCCTTCGCGGGCTCTCGGACGAGCGCAGTTGAAATCGGTGCACGCGGTGGACCACATCTGATTCGTCATCGGCGCGGAGTTGCAGTGTTCGAGCCCGGCTTCTGCGTTGCGTTCGGTAGTGCGGTGGCCGAGCCCTTGTAGCGTGTCGTCTCGCTCGCCGATCTCGGATGGCGACTGCAGCACCGAATAACAGCCCCTATTGCGGCACAGAGCGTGCTCATCCCTCGGTGACATGCAGGAGATCAACGTGGACGACGAGCTGCGATGCGGCGAGCACATCGGCAACTATATCCTTGGCGATGTTCTCGGCGTCGGCGGGATGGGAATCGTCTACTCGGCGGTGCAGCGTTCGTTGGGACGCGCAGTCGCAGTGAAGATGCCGCGCTCGGACGTCAGCGCACCAGAGCTCGCCGAACGGCGTTTTCGCAACGAGGCCCGAGTCGCAAGTCGGCTGTGGCATCGCAACGTCGTGAGCGTGATCGACTACGGAAACTGCAATGAGCTGCCTTACCTCGCGATGGAACGCGTGCACGGCCGGTTGCTTGGCCGCATCGTACGCACCAGCGGTGCACTGAATCCGGCACTTGCGACCGAGCTCGTCGCGCAAGTCTTGGACGCCCTTGCGGCGGCGCATGCCGTCGGCATCGTGCACGCCGATGTCAAACCCGACAACGTGTTTATCGAGCAGCAACGCGAACCGTTCGCCCGCGTCTTCGATTTCGGCGTCGCGCGGTTCGACGATCACGAGGACACCGAACCGGGACTGCTCTACGGCACGCCTGACTACATCGCTCCCGAGCTCATCCGCGGCCATCGACCGTCGGTGTGCTCGGACATCTACGCCGCGGGCGCGATGCTGTACGAGCTGCTGACCGCGAGGACACCGTTTGGTGGCGGCCAGAGTCATGAAGTACTCGCTCGTCACCTGCAGATGGAAGTGATTCCACCTTCCCGGGCGCGCGGAGACGGCTGGATCGCTGCCGAGCTCGACGACCTCGTGCTGCGTGCGCTCGACAAACGACCCGGCGCGCGGTTCCCCGATGCGAAAACGTTTGCCGAACAACTCCGCGCAGTGACGCGGACCACAGGCGAGTCGGCCCGCCCGCAGGTGCAACACATCGAGAAGCTCCGCGCCGAAGCGATGCGCCGCTGCGACGAGACCAACGCCGCCTATCTCGAGCTCGCGCGTGCGTTGCTCGACGAAGATCAGCCCGCACGCGCGGCAGCCGAGCTCGAGCAAGCCGTCGGGCTGCTGTGCCAGTGGACGAACGCGGGTACGCCGCCGCGGTCGATCTGGTGCGTGTACATCACGCTCGCTGCGCTCTACGCCCATCTTGGAGATCTGAGCCGCGCTCGCCGGCTCGCGCATGTGGCCTACCACCAGGCGCTCGGCGCCCGATCGCAGGTCGGGGAGCAGCGCGCTCAGGCGTTACTGGCACGGCTGGCTGCCAACGCGCTCGACTCTTCGCAGTCCGTCGAGATCCAGCTCGTCCCCGATGGGTCGAGCTCGTGATTCGCAAGATCCTGTGCCCGATCTGCTTCTCGACACGCATCGACCCGATGCTTCGTGCTGCGACGCACATCGCACGGCTCACCGGCGCCGAGCTCGTCATCGTCGACGCTTGGCACTGGTTACCGCTCGAGTACGCTGGTGACGCTGGCGTGTTACCGCGCGCGATACTCGACACGGTCGCCGACAAGCAGCAGACCCAGCTTGCGCTCGCAGTCCGTCGGTGCAAGCGAGCGGGTGTCGAGCGCGTTACTTCGCGCATGCTCGCGGGCGTGCCGTCGCTGCGTGTGCTCGAGATGCTCGAGACCGAGGCGTTCGATCTGGTCGTGCTGGGAGTCGAACAGCCAGCGCGCCATGGTGGCTATCGAATGGGAGCGAGTGCAAAGCACGTATTCCACCGCGCGCCTTGCTCGGTCTTGATCACCAACCACAGCACGACGGTCGAGCGATTCGAGAACGTGCTGTGCCCGATTGACGACTCCGAAGCCTCGCGCGCTGCAGTCGAGCTCGCCTGCGACCTCGTCGAGCATACCGGTCGGCTTACGCTGCTGCATGCAGGAGGACCAGGTGGCGTGCGCCTTGCACGACTCGCGGATGACGTCCGCGCTACCACAGGCGTCGAGGTCATGGCCGTCATGCGTTCGGGCGAGCCAATGCGCGTTGTCGTCGACATGGTCGCAGAGCGGAACTTCGACCTCGTCGTGATCGCTGCCCGCGAGGACACCAGCATCCGAGCAAAGCTCCTCGGCTCCCCACACGTGAGTCTCGTACGGCACATGCCGTGTGCCGTCCTGTTCGCCCACCCACGAGCTGATCCAGCTCCGATGTTGCGTGCACTACGTTGAGCGAGTGCGCGCCAAGGCGCGTTGGCACGAACACAACTCGCTACGACGACGGCTCACGTCGTTGGCCTGTTGCCTGCTTTGGAGTGCGAGGCCATGACATCTTCTTCTCGCGTCCTCGTGCTCGCGGAACCAGCTCTGCGCGATGCTCTCTCGGCTGCCGTTCGGATGAACGGTTACGAAGTGCTTGCCTGTCAGACCCCACTCGAAGCGATCCAACTGCTCGAACAGTTCAGCCGTGACATCGGGTTCGCCGTGCTGTCGCCGGCGGCGCCGCAAGCGCTCGACCTGCGGGAGTTACTCGCCGATGAGTATCCGGCGATCCAACGTCTGGTGTTGTCGACCTGATCGAGGGCTGAGCTGAGCCGCTCACACGCATCGGCGAGATGAAGGCCATGCGGCCCGGCGCCGGAAGTTCGCCGTACGGCCGCTGTTGCACGACGGGGTAGCGTGCACGCTTGCACATCATCGAGCGCGACTTGCTCCTGATAAGCAGCGCGGGAGCGACTCAGCTCGGCCCGCGATCAGCGTTCGCTCACAACGCCCGAGCTGCGGGGCCGCCGCGCGGCTGGCAGATCGCGGCGAGAGTATCGATCGCTCGCACGTTGTTGCGCTCCACCTTCGCGCCCGGCTTCGCAGCTTCGCGCGCGATATCGGTGATCGAGATGATGCCGAGCAGGGTCTCGCCCGTGTCCACGACCGGAATGCGCCGGACCTTCATGTCCGCCATCAGACGCGATACGGCTTCGACGCCTTGTCCAGGCCGCACGAAAGCAACCTGTTTGGACATTGCTTCCGCGATTCCGATCGCGTTCGCAGGGCGCCCGGAGAACAACGTCGCCATGCAGATGTCGCGGTCGGTCAGGATTCCGACCAGGGCACCCTCGTGCGTCACGATCGGAATGACGCCACAATCGTGCTCCCACATCCGCTGTGCGGCGACCGCGAGGTTCTCGTCGATACGGCATGTAACGACGTGCTTGGTCATCAGCTCGTGAGCGTTCATGGGAGCCTCCTAGACCCGGACGGAGCTAGGGGAGGTGCCCGGTTGAGCTCCAATCGCCGTCGAGACTCCGAGTTGGCTCAGCATCGTGAGCATGTCGAAGTAGTTGCGGCTCTCCACGATCTTGCCCTGCTTCACGGTGAACAGGATGAGAGCGTTGAGACGGCCGCGGCGGCGAGTCGGCGGCAGCATCCCGAACGTGCCCTCGAGCGGCCCGCTCTGCGTGCCTTCCCACTCGAGCTCGACGATCACGCGCTCGCCGACGGTGTAACCGCGAGCGATGGTCGCCTTGAGATCGGGAAACGCCGTCTTCCAGCGCTGCGCGCTTGCCACGAACTTTTCGATCCCGACGACGCGCTCGAGACTCGCGACCTCTTCGTACACCGCATCGGGAGCGAGCGTCGCCCGATACTCGGTCCAGTTCGACGACGAAAATGCCGCTAGATGCCTTTTGACGATGTCCAGCATTGATGATCCTCCTGGCAGCGACATGAGCACTCGACGTGCCAGTGCCTACGAACTGATCGGAGCATCGCGACGCTGTCCTGTGCGGTAGCTACGGCATCGCTTGCGTACAACTACGCGTGCGCGCCACTGCGCCGCCTACACGCTGCGCACAGTCAATGACCGGATGGGCCGCTCGGACAACCCAGGACGGAGGGGACGTCGTTCTTTACCCGAGCGGCCATCCGATCATCGATGATCAACAGTAGGTGCAAGATCGCTGCTGCGCGCGACCAACGAACGGAGGACCACCGCGACACTGCGTACGAACACTGCAATGGATCGCTCGTAGCGCTCGTTGCGTCGCGTCGGTGGAAACACGTGCACCACGAGCGGATGCCAATGCAGGAATCGCGCGATCGGGTGATGAACGCTCCGCCGGCGCGGGTTGACCACGAACAGCGCCGATGGCACGCCTCGCAGCTCGGCGGAGACTGATTCGACCCAGCGAAGAATTGCGTGGTCGCCGAGCCGCGTCAGTGTCATTCCGACGACCACGAGCTCGTAGTCCGGTGGTGCAGGCATCGCGTGCGCGGAGACATCCGCGACGTCGGCGATAAAGCCGGCGCTCTCGAGATAGGCGCCGATCGTCTGAGCGATCCAAGCCATTCGATGATGGTGCGCGCTGTCGAACGCGATCAGTACGTGGGGCTGATCAGGCGTGTCGCGAGAGAGAAACTCATCGGGGTCGATCGTGCTCGCGTGAAACGATCCATAACCCGGTGGATCGCTCGCCGGAAACGATTCGAGGCTTGCTTCGTCGACGACATCCCACGGCTGCTCGTTCGTCGTCGGATTGCCCATGGCAAGACATCGTGCAGCCAGCGTGCCGCGCGGTGCGCTGGCCGCAACCGTGCAAGCACATGGGTTCAGACCATTTCAGGAGAAAAAACTATGAAGAACCTAGTGACGAGTTTCGTGTTGATAGCGACCGTCGCGTGCGGTGGTGCGCCGTCTACAGAGGGCGAACGCGCGACGCTCCAGCAAAAATCAGCATCGGCGCTCCAGTCGATGATCGCCAAGGACGCTACGCTGCCGGCGTTGCTCTCGAGCTCGGCGGGCTACATCGTATTCCCGGAGATCGGTAAGGGTGGCTTCATCGCCGGCGCCGCGCACGGACGAGGCGTGCTCTACGAACGCGGCCAGCCGACTGGCTACGTAGTGCTCAACGAAGCATCGATCGGAGCACAGATCGGTGCGCAGTCGTTTTCGGAGCT
>DATDCH010000899.1:0-2378 GCA_036524455.1 Kofleriaceae bacterium
AGCTCTTCGATCAGATCTTCGGCGGTGACGAGACCAGACAAGCCGCCGTTGTCGTCGACTACCACCGCCATCTGCGTACGGCGGCGCTGCAACTCGCGCAGTAGATCGAGCGCGCGCGTCGACTCGGGCACCTTGTGCGGCGGACGCAGGATGTCCTCGAGCACGACGAGGCCCTTTTCCCACGCGAGCGCGAGCACGTCGCGGGCGACGACGTAGCCGACGATGTTGTCGATCGAGTTGTCGTAGACGGGCATGCGGCTGTGACCCTCTTCGAGGATCATGCGCTGGACTTCTTCCGGCGGTGCGCCACGCCGGATCGCGACGACGCGATTGCGCGGCACCATGACCTCGGCGACCGTGACCTCACCAAAGCCAAGTGCTCGCGATGCGATCTCGCTCGCACGCGGATCGACCGAGCCGGTCTTCGCGGCTTCCTCGACCAGCTGCTGCAGCTCGTCGCGCGACAGTCGCGTCTCGGTGAACGTGGTCTTGTCGCCAAAGAAGCGCAGCACGAAGTTCGAGGTCACGGTCAGCAGCCAGACGAGCGGCCGCATGATCGCCGACAGCACGAGCAGCGGCCGGGCGATCAAGAACGAGTAGCGGTCCGAGTAACGCAGCGCCAGCGACTTCGGTACGAGCTCGCCGACCACGAGCTCGAGGAACACGATCAGCACGATCACCGCGGCCAGCGACGCGTTGGCACCAAGGCCGATCGCCTCGAACTTGGGACGCAGCGAGTGCTCGAGCTTCGCGCCGCCGAAGGCAGCGGCGGCCGTACCGACGGTGGTGATCGCTATCTGTACGGTGGCGAGGAAGCGCTCGGGATGATCGCGCAGGTTCTTGACCGCGAGCGCGCGCTTGTCCTTGCGGCGGATGAACTCGCGCAGCCGCGTCTTGCGGACCGAAAGCACCGCAATTTCGGCGCCTGCGAATAGCCCGTTGGCTAACAGGAACCCGAACACGATCAGGAACTCAGTTGCCATCGTCGCCGCGGCGCATCTTACGCTATATGCTGGCGGCGATGTCGACGCGGGATCGACCGCCGGTGCCCGTCAAGAAAAGCTACATCACTCCTGATGGAGCGAAGAAGCTTCGTGCCGAGCTCGATCAATTGTGGACCGTCGAACGTCCGCGGGTGACGCAAGAGGTCGCCGATGCCGCGGCGCAAGGCGATCGCAGCGAGAACGCGGAGTACATCTACGGCAAGCGCAGGCTGCGCGAGATCGATCGCCGGGTGCGCTTCCTGAGCAAGCGACTCGACGAGGTGACGATCGTCAACGAACCGCCGAGCGATCCCTCGCGCGCATTCTTCGGCGCGTACGTCACGCTCGAAAACGAAGATGGCGACGAGGTCACGTATCGGATCGTCGGACCCGACGAATCCGACGTCGACAAAGGTTGGATCAGCATGGAAGCGCCGGTCGCGAAGGCGCTGTTCGGCAAACGCCAAGGCGACGAAGTCATGGTCCGGCGACCGAAGGGCGATACCACGTACACCGTGATCGCGATCCGCTACGAGCCCTGACATGGCCGCTGCTCCTGCACCCGCACGCGAGCCCGACGGAGTTCCGCAACCCGTCGACGACAAGCCGTCGCGCGCGATCGCAATCCAGCTGCCCGCCGCGATGCAGATCTACGCGCGCTCGCCGCTGCGCTGGCGCGTCGGCTGCGAGGTCACCGTGCTGCGCGACGGCGGCCCGACGTACCACGCGATGCTCGATGCGATCCAATCCGCGAAGGAGTCGATCTGTCTCGAGACGTACATCCTCGCGTCGGATATCACCGGCGATCGGTTCAAGCTCGCGCTCGTCGAACGCGCGCGCGCCGGCGTCAAGATTCGCGTGATCTACGATGCGGTTGGCTCGTTCGGTATCTCCGACGCGTGGGTCGATGATCTCCGCACCGCCGGCATCGAGGTCATCGACTTCAATCCGATCCCGCCGTGGCGGGCCCGGTTCCGGCTGTCGCATCGCGATCACCGCAAGCTGCTGATCATCGATAACGAGGTCGGTTTCACCGGCGGGCTCAACATCGCCAACGACTACGCGTCGGTCGAGGAAGGCGGCGTGGGATGGCACGACATGCACTGCCGCGTGAAGGGCCCGATCGTCTACGACATGGCGCGGCTGTTTCGGCGCAACTGGGTTCGATCCGGCGGCGCGACGTATCCGCCGGTGCCGCGGCCCAAGCAGGCCGGCGGGCCGGGCTCGGGCTTCGTGCGGCTGCTCGAGAACACGAAGCGACGCAACCGCGCCACGTTCCGCCGTGCCTACCTGCACGTGATCCGCGCGGCGCACCGTATGGTGCGGATCGAGAACGCGTACTTCCTGCCTGACCGTGGCGTTCGCCGCGCACTCGCCAAAGCGGCCGCGCGCGGC
>DATDCH010000900.1:0-16945 GCA_036524455.1 Kofleriaceae bacterium
GATCGCCGCGGAGGTCCATGCCGTTCTGGTCCATGAACGTCGCGAGCATGTGCTCGACAATCGTGTTGTCGAAGTCTTCGCCGCCGAGGAACGTGTCACCGTTCGTCGACTTCACTTCGAACACGCCGTCGCCGATTTCGAGGATCGAAATATCGAACGTGCCGCCGCCGAGATCGTAGACCGCGACGCGCGCCGCGCCTTGCGTCTCGATACCGTACGCGAGCGCCGCAGCGGTCGGCTCGTTGACGATGCGGAGCACGTTGAGCCCGGCAATCCGGCCTGCATCTTTCGTCGCCTGGCGCTGCGCATCGTCGAAGTACGCGGGCACCGTGATCACCGCTTCGGTGACTTGTTCGCCGAGCCAGTCCTCGGCGGTCTGGCGCATCTTCTGGAGCACGATCGCCGACACTTCCGGTGGCGAGTAATCGCGGCCGCGCACGCGCACGTGCGCATCACCGTTCGGCGCCCCAACGACCTCGTAGGGGCACGTCAGCAAGTGGCGCTGCACTTCGGCGTCCTCGAACTTGCGCCCCATCAGACGCTTGACCGCGTAGATCGTGTTCTCGGCGTTCGTCATCGCCTGGCGGCGCGCGGCCTGCCCGACCAGCCGCTCACCCGACGGCGCAAAGCCGACCACCGACGGGGTCGTCCGCGTGCCTTCGGCATTCGCGATCACCACCGCCTGATCGCCATCCATCACCGCAACGCAGGAGTTGGTCGTGCCGAGATCGATCCCGACCACTCGACTCATTCAGCCTGTGCCTTCGCCTTTGCTACGACGACAAGTGCCGGGCGCAGCAAGCGCTCGCCGGCGCGATATCCGCGCTGCAGGACCTGGACGATCGTGCCCGCTGGTTGATCGCTCTCCACCTGCGAGATCGCCTCGTGCAGGTTCGGATCGAACGGCTGACCGAGCGCGTCGATCGCTTGCACATCGAGCCGCTCGAACGCGGTCGTAAACTGACGCAGCACGAGCTGCACGCCGTCGACGATCGGCCGCAGCGCTTGATCGCCCTCACCGCCACCACCGGCGTGCTCGATCGCGCGCTCGAGGTTGTCGACGACGGGCAGCATCTCCTTGAGCACCTTGTTCTTGGTCTCGAACTTCACGTCTTCGAGCTCGCGCTTCTGGCGCTTGCGCAGGTTCTCGAGGTCAGCTGCGGAACGCAGGTAGCGATCCCAGTTGTCCTTCTTCTCCTTCTCCGCCGCCGCCAGCTTCGCTTCGAGCTCCTTGATCGGATCGGGTGCCGGCTCGGGAACCAGATCCGGCGCCTCGACCTCGACGGGAATTACGTCGCCCGAGGCCCCCTCTTCCGAGGGCTGCTTCGGGTCGTCTTGGTCATCTCCGCTCATCGCGGCGGAACATAACAACTCCTAGGAGTTGCCGCCACGGGCCAGCTCCGCGAGGAGTTGGCTCACGGTATCGGCGGTGAAGTCGACGACCGACATCACCTTGCCGTAGTTCATCCGCATCGGACCGATCACCGCGAGCGCGCCGATCGGCGTCTCCTCGGGGCCATACGACATTGCGACGACGGAGCTACCCGAGAGCGCCTGCATCGCAGTCTCGGCGCCGAGGAAGACTTGCAGCCCTTCCGCTTGGCGCGTGCGATCGAGCAGCCGCACGAGCGTCTCTTTGTCCTCGAGCGTGCGGAGCAGATCCCGGATCCGATCCGGCTGCACGTCATCGACCAAGTTCGCCTGGCCGGCGACCACGACCGACGCCGAGCGCTCGGGTTGCGACACGAACACCGCATGGCCGAGACGCAACGCGGTCGCGACGGCCACGTCGTACTGATTCTTGTCGACGGCGATCTCGCGGATCACGCGATCGCGAACTTCGTCGAGCGTCATGCCCGACAGCAGGTCGTTCAGGTAGTTGTGGATGCGATCGAGTCGGGTGCCATCGACGTCCTCGAGCAGCAATCGATTCTCGATGCGGCCGTCGGTCGTCACGAGCACCGCGATCAGCTTGCCGTCGCGCAGCGGGATGAACTCGATGCGCTCGAGCCGCTGCTGATCCGGATCCGGCGCGAGGATCACCGCCGCGTGGTGCGTGAGATCTGACAGCAGCCGCGACGCGTTCTGCACGACCTGATCGGGCGACGTCGCGATCACGCGCTCGCGAATCTCATCCTTCTCGCGCGGCGTCAGACCGCGCACCTTGAGCAAGCTGTCGATGAAGAAGCGCAGCCCCGAGGGCGTCGGCACGCGACCCGCCGACGTATGACGCTGCTCCAGCAGCCCGAGCTCTTCGAGATCGGCCATCACGTTGCGCACCGTCGCGGGCGACAGCCCTAGATCGTGGCGACGCGTCACCGTGCGCGAACCGACTGCCTCGCCACCTTGCAGGTACTCGGTCACGACCGCGTGCAGAATCTTCTGCGAGCGTCTGGATAGTTCGTTACCCGCCATTGCCGAACCGTTCGAGCTTACAACGCCCCAGCGATCCGCGCCGCGATCCGATCTGCCATCAGAAAGCCGCGCAGAGTCGGGCAGATCCGTCCAGCGCGCCGTTCGGCGAGCCCACCGTCGAGCAGAAACTGCACGATCTCCGTCGACAACAATGGCTCTTCTACGCCTTCCAACGTACGCATCCCGAGCCACGCCCGATCCGCCGCCATCTCTGCCGCACCGATCGAAACGACCTCCGCCGGCGCGCCCGGCGCCGCCATGTAGTCCGCCGCGCGCCGCGGATTGGTCGCGCGCTCGCCGCTGCCATCGGGCGCGAGCCACAGCGACGCCGCGCCGACGCCGAGCCCGAGAAACGGTGCGCCGCGCCAATACAGCGAGTTGTGCACCGCGCGCTTGCCCGGCCGCGCATACGAGCTGATCTCGTAGTGCTCGAAGCCCGCTGCGGTCAGCGTGTGATGCGTCGCAATGTACAGCTCGGTCAGCGCGTCCTCGTCGAGCGGCACCAACCGCCCCGTCTTCACGCGCTGCCCGAACGCCGTGCGCTCCTCGATCGTCAGCTCGTACACCGACAGATGATCGACACCCTCGGTAATGAACCCCGCCTGCTTGCGCGGCGGCACGCCCAAGATGAAGTCGCACGACACGGTGAACCCGCCGACCGCGAGCACGTGCCCGAGCGCGGCAGCGCCGTCGCCAAACCGATGATCGCGCCCGAGCACGACGAGCTCGTCCTGCGCGAGCGATTGCACGCCGATCGAGACCCGATTAACGCCCGCGGCACGCCACGCCGCCAACCTGTCTTCGTCGCAATCCGTCGGATTCGCCTCGATCGTGATCTCGAGCTCGCCCTCGCGCGCGCCAAACCGCTCGCAGATCGTATC
The DNA here is from genome assembly GCA_036524455.1 of Kofleriaceae bacterium. Lineage (GTDB taxonomy): Bacteria > Myxococcota_A > Polyangia > Haliangiales > Haliangiaceae > JABFXX01. Next base: position 3,297 of record DATDCH010000900.1, read on the forward strand.
GATCGCCTGCGCGATGCAGTCGGGTCGCCACAGCGACGGTGTGCCGCCGCCCAGATAGATCGAGACGAGCCGCCCCGAAAACCTCGCGGCGCGCCCGTCGAGCTCGCGCACGATTGCAGCCAGATAGGCATCGTGCTCGGGCGCGCCGACCTCGACTGCGAAATCGCAGTACGGGCACAGCTTGCGGCACCACGGGTAATGGAGGTAGACGCCTAGATCGGTAATGACAGCAATCTACCTCGACAATGCCGCCTCGACGCGCGTCTCCGACGAGGTGGTCGCATTGATGACCGAAGTCATGCGCACAGCGTGGGGCAACCCGAGCGCGCAGCATCCGCAAGGTGCCGCGGCACGTGGTCACATCGAGACCGCGCGCAAACGCATGCTCGAATCGCTCGGCGATCGCGGCATCGGCGACGTCGTCTGGACCAGCGGCTGCAGCGAGTCCAACGCGCTCGCCGTGCTCGGCGCCGCACGCGTCAAACCGGGCCGCCTCGTGATCTCGACGTTCGAGCATCCCGCCACCTCCACGCTCACCGACCGCCTCGCCGCTGAAGGCCGCGAAGTCATCCGCGTCGCGCCCGGCCGCGACGGCGTGCTCGATCCCGACGAGGTCGCGCGCGCCGCACAAGGCGCCGCCGTGGTCGCGCTCATCATGGTGCAGAACGAGATCGGCGTCGTCCAACCGATCGCCGCCATCGCATCTGCGATTCGCGCGCGCACCCCCGACGTCTACATTCACGTCGATGCCGCACAAGCGCTCGGCAAAGTCGCGCTCGACGTCACCACGCTCGGCGCCGACTCGATCTCGATCGCTGGCCACAAGCTGCACGGCCCCAAAGGCACCGGCGCACTCTGGCTGCGCACCGGCGCGACGCTCGAGCCGCTGTGGGTCGGCGGTGGCCAACAAAAGGGCATGCGCGGCGGCACGCAAGACGCGCCCGGCGCAGCGGGCCTTGGCCTCGCAGCCCAGCGCGCGGTCTTTGCACTCACCACCGCGCGCGCGAAGTGGCTCGAGCTCGCCGGTCGTGTCGTCGCGATCCTCACCGAACGCAACATCGCCTTCCGCCAGCTCGTGCCCGATCATCGCCGCGCGCCGCACATCCTCGCGCTCGGTATCGCGGGCGTCCCCGCCTCCGCGCTTCGCAACGTGCTGTCGAGCCGCAACATCTACATCTCCACCGGTTCGGCCTGCGCCGATGGCGAAGCCAAGCCATCCCCCGCGCTCGAAGCAATCGGCCTACCCGCCGATCACGGCATGGTGCGCCTGTCGTTCGCACTCGACACCAAACCCGAAGAAGTCGACGCCGCCGCGAAGGTCCTCGCCGATGTCGCGTCCGAGCTGAAGAAGTAGCCGGCAGCCGCTCGTGCCTCGTGCTCGTGCTCGTGCTCGCGCTCGTGCTCGTGCGAATCGTCGCGTGCTCGCCCCTTCCGCTGGTGATCGACCGACCGCGCGTGCGAGCAGAGTGCGCGCCGAAACCCTCTCCTTGGCGCTCCGATCTTGGCGCCCTTGGCGTCTTGGCGGCTAACTCTGGCACCCGTCCTGCGACGGCGACGCCTGACGTTGCCTGACGTCGCCGTGCGATCCGCGAGTCGTCACGACGCGGAGAACGCGAGCGCAATGCGGAACGTCCCGCCGCGCGATTCGCGGAACCGCCAACCCTTGATGCGCGAGATCAGGCACTGCCCGAACTCGTTGTTCGCGTGCTTCGACAGCTGCACATCGTTGACGATGCCGTCTTTGCCGACGGTGAGCGTGACATCGATCTTCTTCGTGTCGGCAATCTCGAAGCCGAGCGCACCCTTTTGCGCGCGCATGTAGCAGCGCTTCGTGCCCTCGCCGTACTTCGCCGCCATCTGCTCGACCTCGCCCGCGTCGAGCTTGCTGCCTGGGCCGGTCTCGGGTCCTTCATCGATCTGCGGCACCGCGATATGGCTGCCACCTGGGCGCGGACGCGGGCGCGTCGCCGAACCGGTTGCATTCGGCGGCGGCGGCAGCTGCTTGCGCACGATGTCCTCGGGCCGCGACGTATCGATCGTGCGCGTGCCGCCGAGGCCGAGCGGCAAGTCGCCCTCGCCCTTCGAGACGAAGAACACGACCGCGGCGACCACGCTGAGCACCATGACGGCCGAGACGGTGAGCAACACGACCATGCCGCGACGGTGACGTTGCGCGAACGACCGCGCCACGATGCTCTCGTCGGGCATCGGACCACCGGGCGGTGCGAGCGCGGCGAGCGACGGATCGACGTTCATGCCCAGCTCGCTCGGCGAGAGCTTCTGCATGCTCGCCGTGCTGTTGCGGATCGCTTGGAGCGACGGGTTCGATGACGTGCCGCCGCCGACGCGCAGCGCCGGATTCGAGGCCGTCTTCCGCCCCATCTGCGCGATGTCGGCCAGCTTGACGACGCGCGACACCTCGCCGATCTCGAGGTTGTCCTCCTCGTCGTCCATGATCGGCCGGGCCGGCACGGGGGCCGCTGCCTGGGCCGGCCTTACCGCGACGCCCGACGCGCGCTTGGCGGCGATCGGTTCGGCGGTGGTGGCGAGCTCGTCGTTGAACGCGGGTGCTTCGACCGCGGTCATCGCGTCGCCCGGATCGTCTTGCCGGAATGGCGACGGCAGCGCATGCGCGACGCCGGTACCGTTCGCGCGCGCCGCCATCAGCGAGCTCGCTGCAGTGCCGCGCGCAGCCATCGGCGTGCCTGCACCGCGCAGCGTGGTCGGCGTGGTCGCGAGCGACGGCAACTGCGGCTTGTCGGGCACGCTGACGCCGGCGCTCTTCTCGATCGACGCCATCGTCGCTGCGAACAGCGGCTTGGGCTCTTCGCCGCGCGCCGGAACCCTCGGAATCGGCGGCGGCATCGTCGGCGGCCGCCTCTCGGACCGCTTGCGCAGGTTTCGGAAGTGGCTGACTTTGTCGACGGGTAGCCAGTCGTCGAAGCCCTCGCTCCAGCAGTGCAGCTCGGCCTCGAACGGCTTGCCGGCGACCCAGCGCTGCGCGGTTGCGAGCGAGAACGGACCTTCCTGGTTGCCGTCGATCGAGACGTACCATTCCTCTTCGAGCGCCGGCGGCGGCTTCGTGAGCTGGTTTGCGAATGCAGCGCCGAGCGCGCCCTGCGGCTGTTGCGCCACGGGCGGCGAGTAGGCGTGCGGGTTCGCCGCGTCGTGCTCGCTGATGTCGACTTTCTGGATCGCCATCGTCGGGTTGCGGCGCGGCTCGGCCGGAGAGATGTCCATGCCCTCGCGAACCGTGATGACGTTGGCGCAGTTCTTACAGCGAATCTTGAGGATCTTGCCGCGAACGCGATCGTCCCCGATGGAGTACCGGGTCTTGCACTTGTCGCAGAGGAATTTCACGCCGCGTTCCCGTCTAGTAGTGTGCCCAAAAACTCCTTTGCTCGCAAAGGGGTAGGCTCACTGAGCGTCGGAGGTTCCCGCATCATTTGAATCGTGTGGGATGGGCTTGGCACGCTTGCGAGCGACGCTAACAGGTTGGATCACGACGATGTCGCGGATCTTCTCGCCCACTCGCGTGGTGAGCAGACCTCCGACTTCGATCGAATCCGCGCGGCTCGTCAGCTCCAAATACAGCTCCAGATCGCGGAGCTCGGCCCCGATCCAGCGCGCGTTGGCGGCGGTCAGCTGATACACGTCCTGCTCGATCGTGCGCACGTACTTGCCGTCGTTCGCGCGATACGCGACGAGCGCCCACGTGTGGCTCAGCGCGTCCTCGCGTTTTACGATCGCAACGATGTCGTCGCGACCGTCGTTGGGATTGCGCAGCATCGCGGAGAATACGACGCCCGTCAGGCCTATTTTCGCGACCGCCTTCTCGGCCTCCGCAGGGTCGCGCGGCTCGCCGCTATTCGGTTTGTCCTTGGGGCGCTCGGGCTCGGCCGCGAGCACGAGCCCGACGATGCGATCTCCGGCGAATAGCGCGCGCGCGTGCTCGAGCTTGCTCGGGATCACGATGCGCGGATCCTGCGCGCGCTCGGGGTCCTTGACCGGTGCGCCGAGCGCTTCCTCGAGCTGCTCTCGCGTCGAGCCGACGTGCACGCCCGACTCGGTACGCGCGATTTCCGAGCGCACCACGCTGACGAACATCGCCTTGCCCTGTGGCTCCGTGCCGATCAGGATCGCGCCATCTTCGGCGCGCAGGATGTCGCGCTGGATCACGCCCGGCAGCGAGAATTGCGTGATGCGCGGTCCGGATGGCAGCTGGTCGAGCAACTGGGTCACCGTCGCGCCGAGCTTGTAGGGTCCGACGCCGTCGGCGCGAATCGCGTGCGGCGGCAGCGCGCGCACACCCCGCGTCGGCGGCTCGAGGCGCTGGCGGTCGTGGTCACGCTTGATCTCGGGCTTCTTGCTCTCCGAGCATGCAACGAGCAGGACCAGCAGAGCGAGCAGCTTCACTGCATGACGATATACGCCACCAAACCCACCACTGCCATGCCGAGCACGATGACAAGCCACCACGGGAACTTCGAAGGCGCGTCGGGCAGGGATTTGCGGGCGAGATAGCCCGCGCCGACCGGAGCGGACGACTGCGGCTTGATCTCGCGCGGCACGGGAGTCGCGCGCGGCTGCGGCGTGGGGCGCGGCTGCGGCGTGGGACGCGCCTGCGGCTGGGGCGCGACGAGCAGCGGCTTGGGCGTCTGCATCGTGGCCGCGAGGTCATCTTCCTCGTCGTCCATGTCGACGTCCTGCGCGGCGACCTCACCGGTCACCTTGCGCACCGGATTGGTGACACCGACCTCTTCGTCGTCGTCGTGCTGCGACCTGTGCAGCTCCGGCGGCAACAGTGCCGACGCACCGCTCACCGGCATCATGCCCGAGGGCCGCATCGGCACCGGCGTGCGCAACGCGCGCAGCTCGGCGAGCTCGAGGTGGAGTGCGGCTGCGATCTCGGCGTCGTTCTGTTCGACGTCCTCCCACAGCGGCGCTTGCTCCGGACCCGGCGCACCTTCGCTCGGCGCGAAGCCGTCGAACACCTGGCTGTCGAAGTCGAGCTCCTCGCCCTGCTCGCCGCGCGCTTCGGCTTCCGAGATCAGCTCGGGCCGCCGCGCGCCGCCCGCCGCGATCGACAGCACATCGAGATAGCGCGCGATGCGAACTTCGCCGGAGTGCAGCTGCGCATCGCGCAAGAAGCTCTCGAGGTCGTCGGCGAGATCGTACGCGCTCTGGTAGCGATCCTCCGGGTGACGCTCGAGCGTGCGCATCACGATCGACTCGAGCGACGGCGGAAAGTTGCGACGTGCGAACGTGGGCGGCTCGACGACACCCGCATCGAGGCGATCGACGACCTCTTGCGCGGTGCCGCGGAACAGGCGCTTGCCGACGGTGATTTCGTAGAGCACGATGCCGAGCGAGAAGATGTCGCTGCGGTGATCGACGTGCTTGCGCGCCGCCTGCTCGGGCGACATGTAGCTCAGCTTGCCAGGCAGCACGTCGTGGCGCGCGTGCTGGCCGCGATAGCGCGCAATCCCGAAGTCGATCACTTTGAGGAAGCCGTCCTGGGTGACGAGCAGATTCGACGGCGAGATGTCGAGGTGCACGACGTCGAGCGCCTCGCCTTCCGACGTGCGGCGCGCGTGGAAGTAGCCCATGCCCGCAGCGGCTTGCCGCATCAGCTCGACGGCGTGCTCGATCGGCAAGAACCGATCGTGCGCGATGCCGCGGCGACACAGCTCGTTGAGCTCTTCGCCGATGATGTACTCCATCGCGATGTACGGGATGCCGTCGTGCTCGTCGACGTCGTAGACGTGGACGATGTTCGGGTGGTTGAGCTGTGCGCCGATCTTCGCCTCGTCGAGGAACATCTCGACGATCCGCGGATCGTCGGCGAGCTCCTGCCGGAGGCGCTTGATCACGACGTCCTTCTCGAAGCCGGCCATCGCGGCCTGCCGCGCGAGATAAATCTCGGCCATGCCACCGACCGCGAGCCGGCGGATCAACGTGTAGCGACCGCCGAACGACATCGGATCGATTTCGCCGGTCTGCCGGCGTCTCATCGGTCCCTCGGGTCCGGCAAAGCCGGCCCCGCTCCATCTCGGGCAGTCTCCGGGGCGGCAATCGGCGAGCCCGCGCGCGCGTGTGCGGCGAGCGTGCCGTCGATCGCGGCGCGTTGCAGCCGATCGGGGCTCGGCAGCGGGGCGATCGCGCCGGGCGCAACCGGTTCACCGGTCAGTGCGGTCAGCACCGACGTCATGCCGCCGGCGAGCCCGTCGAGATCGTAGCCGCCCTCGAGCACGGCCATCACGCGATCGCCCGACCACCGCTTCGCCGCCCAGCGCAGCCGCTGCGCCATCGCGGCAAAGCCCGCGTGACTGACGCGCATGCCGGCGAGCGGATCGGCCTCGAATGCGTCGAAGCCCGCCGAGATGATGAGCAAATCGGGCTTGAACTGCGCGAGCGCCGGCATGAACACGTGGTCGAACACCGCCGCGTAGTCCGCATCGGTGCTGCCCGCCGGCAAGCCGACATTGATCGTCGAGCCGAGCGCCTTCGTACCACCGACTTCCGATGGCGCACCGGTGCCCGGGTAGTACGGGAACTGGTGCACGCTCGTATAGAGCACGCTCGGATCGTCCCAAAAGATGTCCTGCGTGCCGTTACCGTGGTGGACATCCCAGTCGACGATCGCGACGCGCGCCGCACCCGCCGCACGCGCCGCCGCCGCCGCGACCGCGACGTTGTTGAGCAGGCAGAACCCCATCGCCTGGTCGCGCGTTGCGTGATGACCGGGCGGGCGCACGACTGCGATCGCCTGTGACAGCTCGCCGCTGAGCAGGCGCGTCGCGAGCTCGCTCGACGAACCGGCCGCCATCCGCGCGGCGTCCCACGTGGCCGGCGAGTAGTACGTGTCTGCGTCGAGCCAACCCTGGTTGCCCGGCACGATGCGCTCGAGCTGCGAGAGGTACGCGCCGCCGTGCACGGCCGCGAGCTCGTGATCCGTCGCGAGCCGCGTCTCGATCTTCGTGCCGCGGTGGGCGATGTCGGCCGCGATCAACGCGTCGCGTATCGCCTCGGCGCGCGCAGGTCGTTCGGGATGCCCCGACGGTGCGCGGTGCTGGACGAAGATGTCGTCGAGGACGTAGCCCAGCATGCAGCTCTAGTCGCGTTCCGAGCGCGTGGGGCGAGACAACAAGCGCGTGATCGCGTCACGCACCGGCACGCCCTCGTGAATGATCGCGTACATCGCGTCGATGATCGGCGCGTCGACACCGATCTTGGCCGCGAGCTCCTTCGCGACCTTCGCGGTCTTCACACCCTCGGCGACCTGGCGCATTTCGCCGAGGATGTCGGGCATCTTCTTGCCCTGGCCGAGCGCGAGACCGACGCGACGGTTACGCGACGCATCGCCGGAGCAGGTCAGCACGAGATCGCCCATCCCCGACAGGCCGGCGAACGTCATCGGATTGGCACCGAGCGCGACGCCGACGCGCGTGATCTCGGCGAGGCCGCGCGTCATCAGCGCGACGCGCGTGTTCGAGCCAAAGCCGAGGCCGTCGGAGACACCGGCGCCGATCGCGACGACGTTCTTGAGCGCGCCGCCCATCAGTACGCCGACGACGTCGTCGGTGCGATAGATCCGGAAGTGGAGCGCACCGAGTGCGGCCTGCGCGAGCTGCGTGGTGGCGTCGTCGCGGCCGGCGAGCACGATCGCAGCCGGCAAACCCGCCGCGATCTCGGTCGCGAAGGTCGGGCCCGACAGGTACGTCGCGCGGTCGGCGATCCGCTTGGGAAAGATCTCCGCGTACACGCCGTCGATCGTGCGCAGCGTGCTCTCCTCGAGCCCCTTGCTCGCGTTGATCACGATCGCGTCGGGATCGAGCCACTGCGCCGCGCGGCCGAGCACGTCTCGAATGCCGTGCGACGGCGTGACGCCGACGATGAACCGCTTGCCTTTGACCGCGGTCTCGAGGTCCGCGGTCACGCTGACCGTCGCGGGCAGCTTGTGCCCCGGCAGGTAGGCCTGGGCCTCGCGCGACTGCTCCATCGCGTCCGCCGTCTCGGGATTTCTCGCCCACAGACTGACGCGGTGACCGGCGCGGCCGAACAGCATCGCCAGGCAACTTCCGTAGCTGCCGGCGCCGACGACGGCGATGTCTTCCACGCTCATTTTCGCGAGGACAACCTATCACGCTGACGTGACGGCGGGAGCGGTCATCCCACCGAGGGCGTGCTCGACATGGCGTCGGTCGCGATGACGACCCGATTGCGGCCCGCCCGCTTCGCGGCATAGAGCGCCGTGTCGGCGGCCCGGACCAGCCCCTCGGCGTCAGTGCCGTCGTCAGGGAACGTCGCGACACCGATCGAGACCGAAATCTTGCCGGCGCGCTGCGCGGCCTCAGAGAAATCGTGGCCGGCGATGCGCTCGCGCACGCGCTCGGCGACCTTCGCAGCGGTGAACTTCGCCGTGTCGACGAGGATGACCGCGAACTCCTCGCCGCCGTAGCGAGCGACCACGTCGTTCGCACGGCGCGTATCGTTGAGCACGCGCGCGAGCTGGCGCAGCACCTCGTCGCCGGCAGGGTGGCCGAACGTGTCGTTGAATTGCTTGAAGTGATCGACGTCGAGCATGAGGAGCGACAGCGGTAAGCCGCTGCGCTGGCTGCGCTCGACCTCGAGCGACAGCCGCTCGTGCAGGTGGCGGTGGTTGTAGAGGCCGGTGAGGCCGTCGGTGACCGCGAGCTGGGCGAGGCGCGTGTTCGCTTCGGCGAGCTCGTGCGTGCGCTCGTGGATCTTCGCTTCGAGCTCGCGGTTCATCTCGAGCAGCGCCTGGTTCTTCGCGGACAGCGAAGCGATCAGCTGCTGGTTCTCGTGCACGAGCCGGTATTGCCTCAACAGATTCTCGACCGCGAGCAGGATCGCGGTCTCGTCCCACGGCTTGGAGATGTACTGGTTCAAGTGCGCGCGGTTGATCGCATCGATCACGGCGTCGAGACCGGCTTGGCCGGTCAGCAGGATCTTCATCGTGGTCGGCAGCCGGCGATTGACGATCTCGAGCAGCTCGACGCCCTTCATGCCGGGCATGATCTGGTCGGCGATCACGAGCGCGATCGATTCGCCGTCGCGCGACAGCTCGTCGAACAGCGCGACTGCCTCGTCGCCGGAGCGCGCGGTCAGTACCTGCGCCTCGTGACCGAAACGCGCGCCGAGCTGCGCGCGCAGCACGCGCAACACGCCCTCTTCGTCGTCGACACAGACGATGACTTCCTTGCGGCTCATTTATCGCGCTCCACCCGATCGCGCTCCACCCGATCGCGCTCCACCCCGTCGCGCTCCACCCCCGAATGCCTACTCTCGATCGGCAATCGCACCTCGAACACCGTGCGTCCCGGTGCCGACTCGCAGCGCATCTCGCCGCCGTGCTTGTTCACGATCTGGCGCGCGATGCCGAGACCGAGCCCGGTGCCCTCGCCCTTCGCCTTCGTGGTGAAGAACGGCTCGAAGATGCGCGGCAGCACGTCGGTCGACACGCCGGGACCGTCGTCGATCACGCGAACGATCGCGGACGAGCCCTCGGTCAGCGTCTCGATCACGATCGTGCCCTTGCCCGTGAGCGCCTGCAGCGCGTTCGATATCAAGTTCGTCCACACCTGATTCAGCTCGTCCACAAACACCGGCACCCTCGGCAACACACCGTACCGACGCTCTATGACGATATCACGCAGCGCATGGTGCAGCAGCGCGAGCGTGGTCTCGAGCCCTTCGTGAACATCAGCTTCGGTACGTGTCGCTTGCTGATCGAGGTGGGAGTAGCTCTTCAGCGCACCAACGATCCGCTGGATCTGCCCGATTGCGTGGCGCACGGTCGATGCGGTGCGATGGAGGTATACATGATCAGTTAGCGCGGCAATCGCACGAGGTGCGAGAGCGCGCTCGCTGCCGAGCGCAGCGACGAACTTCGCGACGTCGTCATGCATCGCGTTGAGGTCGGCCAGCTCTGTCGCGATCGTTTGGGTATCGGGGATACCGTTCGTTTCAAGTACCGTCGCGAGGTCGCGGGCAACCTTCCGAGCGGTCAGGCCGGTAATCAGCGGCCGCTCCGCCAGCTGTGGTGCGAGTACCTCGATCATCTCGGAGACGACAGGTGGCAGGTTGTGGCGTGCCACGCGCGCGATCGCGGTCGCGAGGCCATCGATCGAGCCGCGGATCGCGGCGGTCGGCGAGTTGATCTCGTGCGCGACGCCGGCGACGAGCACGCCGAGACCGGCCATGCGCTCCGACAGCACGAGCTGCGCCTGGGTCTCGCGCAGATCCGCGAGCGCCTTGCCAAGCTCGGTGTTGATCGCGGTCAGCTCGGCGGTGCGCAGCCGCACCTTCTTCTCGAGCTCTTCACTCGCGCCGCGCACCTGCTGATAGAGCTGCGCGTTCTCGACGGCGGCGCCGGCTTGGTCGGCGAACGTTGTCAACAGATTGAGGTCGGCGTCGGAGAAGTCGCGCGCGAGCTCGGCACGCGCCACCGCGAGCACACCGACGACGCGGTTCTTGCGCTCGAGCGGAAGCGCGACCAACGGTCCCGGTGCTCCCGCACTGCGCACCGCGGCGCGGCTGTCGCGCACGCGCTCGGCGGTCTCGCGCAACGCGTCGGCCGCATTGAGCGCTTCGTCGGTCGCGAGCACGGCGGAGACATCGGGACGGCGTGCGCGCGCGGCCGATGCGCGCAGCACCGGACCCTCGACGAGCCACAGCGCCGCGAGCTGGACGTCGAACGTGCGCGCGACGGCATCGACGATCTTGCGCGACACCTGATCGAGATCGATGACCGACGATACTGCGCGACCGGCGTCGTGGAGCGCGACGATCTCTTTCATACGCGCGGCGAGACGCGCCTGGTTGTCCTTGAGTGTCGACGTCATCTGATTGAACGCGTCGGCGAGATCGGTCAGCTCGTCGCCGCCCGGGATGTCGATGCGATGATCGAGGTCGCCGCGGGACACCGCGATCGCGCCACGATGCAGCTCTGCGATCGGTGCGCCGAGGCGGCGCGACCAGAACAGCGCGAGGACGAGCGCGAACGCGAGCGCGCCGAGCCCACCGATGATCAGCGAGCGGATGGCGAGGGCCTTCGTCGCGGCGAGCGATCCGCGATCGACAGCGACGGCGACGATGCCGACTGGTTTGTCGTGGTTGTCGAGCAGCCCGGCGGCGGCCATCGTGTAGTGGCCCTGCCTCGCGGTCTTCTCGAACTTGACGTCGAGATCGCGGATCAACCGCTCGCGACCGAGCACGGCCGCCCGATCGGCATCCGATAGCACCACCGGCTCGGCGCGGCGACCGAGCGAGCTGCGGAACGTGACGGCGAGCCGACCGGCGGTGCCGCCGATCAACACGTCGGCCGACAGCGCGCCTTTGATGCTGTCGGCGAAATCGCCATCGAGCGGCAACGACAAGATCGCGACACCGAGCAGCGATAGCGACGTGTCGACAACCGGCGAGCTCGCGCGCACGATGACGCGATCGCCGACGGCGACCAGCGTCACGCTGCGCGTCCATGATCGGCCTTCGGTGACCATCGGATCGTCTTCTTTGACGCCGGCTTCGGCGAACCGTTTCTCGGCGCCGCCGATCACACGATCGAAGATCATCTTGCCGGCCGCATCGACGAGCTGCACCCGCGCCGACGGCACGTGCGCACCTTCGCGCGCGAACCACGCCTCGAGCGCCGCTGGGCCGGTGCGCATCGCGTGCGCGAGGTCGCTCGACTCCGCGAGCTGCACGGTCTCGTCGCCGAGCCGCTCGACGGAGCGCAGGATCAAGTTGAGCCCGACGGTGAGCTGGCGATCGCCGTCTTCGCGCAGGCCCGCTTCGAGGCTCGACAAGATCACGCCGGTCGCGATGGTCGCAACGATCGCGACCGGCACGAGCGCGGCGAGCGCCATCGCGATCACCAGCTTCGTGCGCAGCCGCAGCCGCAGCTCGGGCGGTTTGGTCTCGATCGGCCGCGGCTGCTTGAGGATCTTGTCGGTGATGATCTTGCGCACCGAGCTGCGAGGCTCGGGCGTGATCGTGTCGTCGTTCACCGACCCTCCGCCCTGCGCCGGATCCGCGGATACACCGGGTGACCGGTCGGCGACAGCACGACGTCGACGAGCTCGACACGGCCGGCGACGACGAGCTCGCTGTGCGCGATCGGTACCCACGGCGCATCGGACGCGATCTTGTCCTGCACGGCCGCGTACAGCGCACTGCGCGTCGGCTGGTCGGCGGCTTCTTGCGCCGCGACCAGCATGTCGTCGACTTCTTTGTCGCGATACAGCGCGACGTTCTGTGCGCCGGTCTCGGTGTTCGACTGCTTCGAGTGCAGCAGCACGTAGAGGAAGTTGTCCGGATCGCCGGTGTCGCCGACCCAGCCGAACACGCAGAGGTCGTGCTCGCCCGCTTGCACGGTGGCGCGGAACTGCGGGTACGGCTGCATGATCAGCTCGGTGCGAATGCCGGCCTGTTCGAGCGACGCCTGGATGAAGCGCACGACGCGCTCGGGCTGCGGCAAGTACGGGCGCGGCGTCGACGGCGCGTACAGCTTGTAGACGCGGTTCGGATCGAACTTGCCGTCGGCCGCCGCTTCGGCGAGCAGCCGCTTCGCTGCGACCGGATCGTATTGATAGCGCGTCGCCGGCTGGTGGTAGCCCCACATCGATGGCGGCAGTGGCGAGTCCGCGGCGATCGCGCGGCCCTGATAGCCGAGCTTGACGATCGGCTCCTTGTTGACGGCGTAGTTGCCGGCGCGGCGCACGCGCACGTCGTCGAACGGCGGGCGCTGCGTGTTGAACGCGAGATACGAGATGTCGTTGCCCGCGGCGTGGTGCAGCTCCAGATCGGGGTGGAGCTCGACGAACGGCTGCTCGTCGGGAAGGATCGCGGTCGCGAGGTCAACGGAGCCCGACTCGAGATTGATCAGGCGCTGGCGCGCATCGACGACGACCTGGAACACGATCTCGTTGAGGCCGGCCGGCTGCCCCCAATAGTCTTCGTAGCGCCGCACGACGACCCGCGACTCCTTGATCCAGTCCTCGAACGCAAACGGACCGGTGCCGACGGGATGATCGGCGAACTTCGGCCCCCACTTCTTGACCGCGCTCGGCGACACCATCGGAAACATCGCGAGGTTGCCGAGCAGCGGTGCGTACTTTCGGCGGGTGTGGATCTCGACGGTGAGCGGATCGATCGCGACCACGCGGTCGACGTCGTTGAGCTGGCTGCGCCAGTAGTGGCCGGCCGCGTCGCCGATCGATTGCGGATGACCTTTGACGAGCAGACGCTCGAACGAGAACACGACCGCATCGGCGTCGAACCGGGTGCCGTCGTGGAAGCTGACGTGCGAGCGCAGATTGAACGTCCAGCGCAGGCCATCGTCGGAGACTTGCCAGAAGGTGGCGAGCCGGGGCTCGATGTCGGTCGTGCCGGCCTGCCAACCGACGAGCCCCTCGAAGATGAGCTCGCCGACTTCGATCGATTCACTGTCCGTCGCCCGGACTGGATCTAATGAGATCACGTCGGCGGCCTGGGCGACGACGAGCGCTCCCGGATCGCGGCGATGGCGCAGCGTCTCGCGTTTGGCGTCGCAGCCCACCGCGAGACCCGCGAGGGTTGCCGTTAGCGCCAACACCCTCATTACGGCTGAATCGTACCATTCGCCC
>DATDCH010000901.1:0-9711 GCA_036524455.1 Kofleriaceae bacterium
CGGCGATTTTCGTACGTCTCGGTGATCAGCGACATCGCGACCGGTTTCACCAGAGAGCTCTCCGGCGAGCGCGGCGGAAAGTACTGGCACACCGTGACGGGTGCAGTGCGCACCAAGAACGCCGAGGCACTCGCGACGCACGCGCGCTTCGCGATCGCGCACTCGTCGCGGCGGATCAAGGTCGCACTGCCCAGCCCGTACCTGCTCGCCGTGCGGCTATGGGACGAGGCTACCTCGCGCGACGTCTATCCGACGCGCGCCGCATTCTCCGACGCGCTCGTACCGATCTTGCGCGATCAAGTGCTGGCGCTCGCCGAGGCCGGCGTCGACACGGTGCAGCTCGACGATCCGCACCTGTGCTTGTTCGTCGATCCGCGCGTGCGCGAACAGTTCGCCGATGCGGATGCCGAGGCGATGCACTGCGTGTCACTGATCAATCGCGTGTTCGCAGGCATCACGGGCACGACACGCGCCGTCCATCTGTGCCGTCGCAACAAAGGCCGACGCGGTTGGATCGGCGAGGGCGCCTACGACGCCATCATGCCGGCGCTGCGCGCGCTCGACGTCGATCAACTCATGATGGAGTTCACGATCCCCGTCGCGGGTGACACCCGGTGCCTGCGCGAGCTTCCCGAGCACACCACGATCGGGCTTGGCTGCGTTGACTGCCGCGGCGATGTCATCGACGAGCCCGACACGATCATCCAGCGCGTCGAGCACGCGATGGAGCACGTCGCCAAGGAACGCATCGTGCTCGCACCCGACTGCGGCTTTGCGCCGGGCAATGCGGCCGACATCCCGCTCGACGAGGCGTACGCGAAGCTTCGCAACATGGTGACCGCCGCGCGCCGGCTGCGCGAACGCCACGGCTAGCGTGGCTCGAGGTCGCTCGCTAGATCGCGCCACGCGACTCAGATGATCGAGACGTTCAAGAAGGAGTGCGAGTACCGCGCGTTCGTTGACCGCTGCTGATCGTTCGAGTTAGTCACCCGCGGCGAAGTGCGCCGCGATCTCCTGGGCGTCGAGGGCGTGATCGTAGATCGCGATCTCGTCGAGCGCGCCGCTGAAATAGCTTCCAGGGGTTGGGTTGCCTTGCACGCAACCGACCGTCAGCGGCGGCGACGGTGCGGCGATCGCGGGACCGGGGACGAAGTCTATTGGCGTGCCGATGCGGACACCGTCAACGTAGATCTCGGCAGCGTCGCTGGTGGTCGCCGCGCCTCGATACGTCGCCGCCACGTACCACCATCGATCCTCGCCGACCGGCGTTGATGAGCTGATCGTGGAGCAAGTGCTGCCGTTGCACGTGCGCAGCTGGAGCTGTCCACTGCTTGCGATCCGGAAGTCCCAGCCGATCTCGGCTGCGCCGACGTAGCCGAGCTTCCCGACGATGGGACGATCACCGGTGCCGGAGACGAAAGCGACCCACGCCTCCACCGTGAAGTCGCTCGCGTCGGTGAAGTCTGCGCCTCCGAACATGCCGGCGGTCATACAGTCCATCTGGCCGCCCGAAAAGACGGCTGCGCGATCAGCCGGCAAGAAGCCGGCGGCGCCCAAAAGCGCACCGGAGTTTGTCGCGTCGGCGTTGTTCATCTCGTCTTTCACGATCGTCGAGCCCGGCCCTTCGGAGAACCGCCACCAGACGATGGGCTCCGACTGCGCGACGGCGGTCACGTAAGACCCGTTGCACGTGTCCTCCGCACCGGGGACCCGACAATAGTTGGCGACGCAGGTGAGCCCGGCAGGGCAGGCGCCCTCGCTGCATTTGTAGGCACAGTCCTCCGCGGACGGCGAATAGCAGCCGGCGAGCACGAGCACGATTGCGGGACCGCGCACGGAGCCAGCGTATCACGTCACCACCGAGCGTCGGCGCTTCGGCCGAACGGCATGCTAGCGTTCAACGCGATGGATGCGTACCGGTCCGGATCGCGACAGTGCCCGCGTTGCGCGACAACGCTAACCGCTCAACCCGACGGTCGACACGCATGCTCGCGCTGCGCCGGGCTCTGGATCGGCGACGCGGACTTTCGCGTGCTGGTCAGGACGATGGCGCCCGACCTCGATCCCGAAGCGGAGCTTGCGTTCGCCACGCGGGCGAGTGCGTCGCAACTGATGTGTCCATTCTGTGCGGGCGAGCTCCGACCCACGCGCTTCGGCGATGTCCCGCTCGATCGATGCGAGCGCGATACCGGGCTCTGGCTCGATGCCGACGAGCTCCAGCGGACTCTTCATGCGATCGGCCTGCGCTACGCGGAGCGCGAGTCCGAGCTCTCGGCGCAGGTTACGGTCGCTGGCGTTCGCGTCTATCGAACGAGCGGGCAAGCCCCGGATCGCGATCCATGGGTGCCCGAAGCCGAGCCGGATCGAACCGGTGTGCTCGATCTGTTGCGGCGTTTGGTCGGCTTACCGAAGAAGCTCGAGCCCTGACCGCTACGGGCAGGCGCCAGCGGGTCCCGCGAAGTCGTACGGGAACGTGTACCTGTCGAGAACCAGCGTGCGCATCGGGGCGCAGCTACTCATGCCGTGGTGCATGAACCAGCCGTCGAGGAACTCCACGAGATCGAGGCCAGCGCGGCCGCGGTCGACGCGCGACGACGAGATCAGATAACCCACGAGGACGTCCCAAACGTGTGGCGCCGTGCTGCCGACCACCGGATCGGTATCGCCGCTGCCGTCGTCGATCAGGTCCCACATCACTTCGGCGACCATCCATTCGCTGATGTTCTGACTGATCCCGCCGGTCAGCGACGCCTTGTGAGCTCGCTGCTCGAGCTCGACGTACCAGCCGCCGCCGGTCGACCAGTCGATGTAATAGGGCACGCCGCGCACCGCGATCGCGAACCACGTCGCACCGCCTTCGCCCCAGGCCAGTCGCGGATCCGCGGGGCTGCCATCGTGTGCGCCGCCCGGATTGTCGCTGTCGGAGTATTCGTCCTGGATGTAGTGACCGAGCTCGTGCAGCGCGACGACGTCGTCGAAGCCATCGTCGCCGTCGAGGTGCAGCTCGTTGCTGCCACCCTGGTAGTACGAGCCGCTGGACGTCGTCTGCTGCCAGTACATATAGACCGGCGAGATCGGCGCGACGCCCTGCTCGCGCAGCCAGTCCATGGCCGTGACGGCGTTGTCGAGTGAGTTCCACGCACCGCCCGCGGTGGACGCGGCGCTAACTGCGATGTCCACACTCGGCATGCTGCCCGCAGCGAACGCCGTCGAGCCGACCGCGTAAAGGTAGCCAGCCGTGTCACGCACGCGTGCGGGTCGCGCCTCGGAGCGCGAGCGACTGTAGGTCGCGATGCGAACCATGGCAGTCGCGGCGTAGTGGGCGACGTACGTGCCGTCGTCCGCGGTCGATACGGTGACGAGCAGCGCGTCGGTGGCGTCATCGACCACAGCGACCATCACGCCGCGCGCTGGCTTCGCGACCGGATCCGCGAGTGCGCCCGGCGATACCGCGCGATCCTCCCACGTGATCGTTCCGGACACGCGGTGCGCGCCGGCGGTGGGATCGATGCAGGCGTAGCCGACAACGTCGTCGCGATAACCACAGATTTGCCCGGCAGCCGCGCAATCCACGAGCGACGGTTCGCCATCGCACCGCCACAGCGAGTCGCCGTCACAGCGACCAAGCGGTCCGACACCGCTGCACACCTCGGGGCCGATGCAGCGCACGCCGCCGTCAGTCGTGCACGTGGTCGCACACGGCTCGCGCTCGACAGCGCCCTCGACGCAGCGGACGACATCGTTGCCTTCGCAGGCGCCCTCCGCGGTGACCTCGCCGCAGGCATCGACGGGATCCATCGAATCCGATCCGTCGCCCGGCTCGGGGGCACTGGAGTCTTCGCACGCGATGAGCGTGACGCACGCAAGCGCGCACCAGAGCTTGCTCGTCATGGCCGCACCTCCCGCGCGAGCTCACCGTCGGGCAACGCGTACGTCCGCGTGCGCGGTGCGGGTTTTGGCATCCCGACGGCGACGGTTGCGGTCCGGCTCATATCGATGCCGTCGACGACAACGCGCGCGATCGCAGTGATCGATGACGATCGTCGATCGGCGAGCTGGACACGGGCGGTGAGCACGCGCGGCTCGCCGGCCGTCGTGGCGCCAAACCGCGCCTCCGTTGCGGTGCTCGCCCCCGCATGCGCAGGCAGCGCCAGGGCAAGGTCGATCGACGGTACGGTCGCCGTCGGCACCACGCGTGCGGTGATCTCGAGCTCGTTGGCTCCCACCTCGCGCGTCGCGACCTCGACGGCGATCGGAGCCTCGGGCTTGCAGGAGCGAGCGTTCGGTGCGCTGCGCGCGTGGTCGCTCTCGACGAGCGGTGCCGCCGTCTGGCACGCGCCGAAACAGGCGACGAACACGAAGAGTCGTGCCTTCATCATCGCGATGAACACTACAAGCGCGTGACCGTGATGCGGCGACCCCAGCCGCTGACTTCTGTTTACTGACTCGGCGTCAACATGAGGCGCGGCCGCGCCGCCTCAGCGCTGCGGGGCCGGCACCGAGAGCACGGGGCAGGCGGCGTTTCGCATCACGCGTTCGGTATGCGAGCCGAGCAGAACATCGCCGACGCTGTCGTGACCACGCGTAGTCATGACGATGACGCAGGCACGACGAGATCGCGCAACCTCGAGGATCGCATCCTCGAGCTTCCCGTGCATGCGCGTCACGGTCACGCCGGTGGTTGCGAGATCCGGATCTTCATCACCGACATGCACGAGCTCGAGCTCCGTATCGCGCGCTCCGGCCAATGCGATCAGCGCGCGCGCAGCGTCGATTCCGCGTCGCGCGTCGTCGGGGTTCCCGGCGGGGATCAAAATGCGGGTCAGAGCGATTTCACCGGTCGCTGCGTCCACGAAGCCGCAGGCCCCGTTGGGCACGACGAGCACTGGAACATCGAGGTTGCGAGCGATCGTCTGGCCGACACTGCCGCGTACGAGCGCCGCGAAGCCGTGTCGAGCGTGGGTGCCGACGACGACGAGGTCCGGGTGCAAGCCGTGCAGAGCGTCGAGCACCGTGTCGGCGACCTCGTCGCAACACTCGTGGCAGCGGCGCTCGTGTGAGACGGTGCGCCCCCATCGTGCGGCTAGCGCTGCAGCGTCGGGTAACTCGGTCGCGGTCGCATGCTCCGGGTTGCCGTGGATGGTGCAGAGCTGCGCACCACCCGTTGCCGCGAGCGCAGTCGCGTGAACAAACGCGCTGTCGTCGGCCCCGCTGAGGTCGGTTGCATACGCGATCAGCATCAGAGCAGCTCCTTGGCAAGTACGAGCGCGGCCATCGCGATGATGAACAGTCCAAATCCGCGGCGAAGCGCGGCCGGTGGGATCCGCCCAACGAAGTTGCCGCCGATGATCGACCCGATCACCGCGGCGACCGTCACACCGAGTGTGATCGGCCAATCGATATCGACGTGTTCGAGGTGGCCGACGAATCCGGCAAACGACTTCAGCGAGATCACGACGAGCGATGTTCCGACCGCGAGCGGCATCGACAGTCCGCCGAGCAGTACGAGTGCGGGCACGACGAGAAAGCCGCCACCCGCGCCGACGATGCCTGTGATGATGCCGACGACGATGCCCTCGACGATGACCTTGAGGATCGGCAAGTCGTTCGTTCGCGGCGGCTCGACGGCGCGCGGTTTGCGCAGCATCGCGACCGCCGTGGCGGCCATCATCAGCCCGAACATGATCATCAGGACGCGCCCGGGGATGAACGCGGCGAGCTGGCCGCCTGCATACGCGCCCACCATACCGGCCGCTCCGAAAATCACGCCGGTTCGCCAGCGGACGCGTCCGGCGCGAGCATGCGCGACGCTGGCCGCTGCGCTCGTTACGCCGACGACGAACAGCGACGACGCGATCGCGGCCTTGGCCGACATGCCGCCGACGTAGGTAAGGATCGGAACCGTCAGGATCGAGCCGCCTCCGCCGAGCAGGCCGAGGGACACGCCGATCAAGATCGACAGCCCGAGTACTACGATGATCATGCGCTCGCTTTCTTCAAGCGAGATGCCATCGCGTAACTCGCGGCACCGCTTCGCTGGTCGGGCGCAACTGAAACATCATGAAGCGCGCGCCGCAGTCGTTCGTTTCGCGCGCTTCACCGATCGAGCATGCAAGTTCGCGCGGTCCGCGGAAACAATGCATGGCATCTGCGCTGCACGAGGCGGACACCATGCAGTCGACCTGGATTCTTGCTCTAGCGGGTGGCGCGCTGATCGGCGTTGCCAGCGCATTCCTCTTACTCACGCACGGCCGGATCGCCGGGATCAGCGGCATCGTCGGATCACTTCTGCAATCGAACACTCGCGATCGCGGCTGGCGCATCGCGTTTGTCGTCGGCATGGCGTCGGCGGGCGTCGTCGCGAGCATCGTCGCGCCATCGGCAGTCGGAACGTCGGTCCGAACGCTGCCGCTGGTGATTGTCGCTGGACTGCTCGTGGGCTACGGCACCCGCCTAGGAAGCGGATGCACGAGTGGACACGGCGTATGCGGAATGTCTCGCCTGGCGGTGCGCTCGCTGATTGCCGTGATCACGTTCATGGCGACGGGCGCCTTGACCGCAACTCTCGTCGGAGGTGCAGCATGACGCGGACGACATCAGCGTTGCTCGCGGGCGTGGTCGGTGCACTGTTCGGTGCCGGCCTCCTGATCTCCGGCATGACCCAGCCGGCGAAGGTGGTCGGCTTTCTCGATCCGACCCATGGCTGGGACCCGAGCCTCGCATTCGTGATGGCCGGCGCGGCGGGAGTCTATGCGATCCTCTTCCGGGCAATTCGGAAGCGCGGCCGGCCATGGCTGGACGTGAAGTTCCATCTGCCGGCGCGGCGCGATCTCGACATGCCGCTAATTCTCGGCGCGGGAATATTCGGAGTCGGCTGGGGGCTCGGCGGACTGTGCCCCGGGCCGGCGATCGTCGCGGCTGCATCGGGAACCATCTCCGGTATCGCGTTCGTGGTGGCGATGCTCGCCGGCATGTACGCGCAGCATCGGACAACACGTGCGTGAAGAGCCTGTTTCGCCGCGTTTCACGGCGAACGCCAACACCGCGGAACACCCACCCTCCAGGAGTGGCCTCTGCGTTGCAATCATCGTGAAGTGGGAGAACGTCATGCAGATCCATCCCTTCTTCGATCCCGATACGTTCACGCTGACCTATGTCGTATTCGATCTCGCGAGTCGCGATGCGGTCGTGATCGATCCCGTCCTCGATTACGACGTCCTCGCATCGAAGACGTCGACGAAATCGCTCGAGCAGGTCGCCGCGTTTGTCCGCGAGCGCGAATTGCGCGTCCATTACGTGCTCGAAACGCACGCCCATGCCGACCACCTGTCCGGATCACAATGGCTGAAGGAACACTTCAGCGCGAAGATCGCGATCGGTGAGCGTATCCGCGAGGTGCAGGAGACGTTCAAGGACGTGCTCGACTTGCCACATCTCTCGACGGACGGAAGCCAATTCGATCGGCTGCTGAAGGACGGCGACGTGGTCGAGGCGGGCACGCTGCGCATCGAAGTCATCGCGACGCCGGGTCACACACCCGCATGTGTCACCTACAAGATCGGCGACGTGTTGTTCACGGGCGACGCCTTGTTCATGCACGACTACGGCACCGGCCGCGCTGACTTCCCGCGCGGCAGCGCCGACGCGCTGTACGACTCGGTCGCGAAGCGACTCTATACGCTGCCCGACACGATGCGCGTCCACCCCGGCCATGACTATCAACCGGGCGGTCGCGAGGTCGCGTGGGAGACCACGATCGGACGCAGCAAGCAGGAAAACCCGCAACTAAAGGCGACGACGACGAAGCCGGAATTCGTGGCGATGCGATCCGCACGCGATCGCACGCTCAAGGCACCTCGCCTCTTGTACCCGAGCGTGCAGATCAATATCGATGCCGGGCGCTTGCCGCCCAAGCATGCGAACGGGCGTCGCTACCTGATTACGCCACTCAGCGAAGCGCCCGAGGAGCCGTTCGCCGACGTCGATTCGAGCTTCGTGACCGCGAACCGCGATCACGTCGCGCTCGTCGACGTTCGCGAGCCGCAAGAGTTTACCGGCGAGCTCGGTCATGTTCCCGGCGCCCGACTCGTGCCGCTGACCAAACTGATGGATGCGTCGGCGGAGTGGGATCGCGATGCCGAGATCGTGCTCGTGTGTCGCTCGGGCGGACGGTCGGCGTGGGCCGCTATCGAGCTCGCAAAGCGGGGCTTTCGTCATCTGTACAACTTGCGCGGAGGGATGCTCGCGTGGAACGAGGCTCGCCTTCCAGTGGAGCATTGATAGCGACGATCGAGCGGTATGCGCTGAAAGCGTACGTGCCGCGCGACCTGTAGTGGGTACACTGCGCGCGTGAGTGACGCGATCCGGCTGCTGACCTTGGCCATTGAAGACCTCGGCGTCGCCGGTGCCGTGCTCGACGCGCAGCTCGCCATCGTCGAAGCGACTCCGAGTGCCGACGTGCTCACCGACGGAGCGCTCGTCCGCGGCATGTCTCTGGTCAAGGCGATGTGTGGCGACGCGCCGCAACGGCCGATCGCCGAGGCGCTTGCGGCCGGGCGCTCCGTGAGTGGCGCGATCGTGAAGCCTGATGTAACCGGTGTGATGCGCACGCTCGAGGTCCGCGCTTCCCCGATCCAGCGTGCGGGCGAACGAGTCGGCTGGCTTGTCCTCTTCTCGCGTCCCGACGAGCTTGGAGTCGGTGCGGACGCACCGATCCTGTTCCACGGCATGTGGACTCGCGATCCGGGTATGAAACAGATCTTTCATGTGGTCGAGCGCGCTGCGCGGCGGGACGTCAGCGTGCTCGTGCGCGGTCCGACGGGAAGTGGCAAAGAGCTGATCGCGCGCGCGATCCACGAGCTGTCACCGCGTAACGCCGGGCCTTTCCGCGCGGTCAACTGCGCGGCGCTGCCGCCGACACTGCTCGAAAGCGAGTTGTTCGGGCACGTCCGCGGTGCATTCACGGGTGCGGTCAAGGACAGCCCTGGCATCTTCCGCGCCGCAGATCACGGCACGTTGTTTCTCGACGAGGTCGCCGAGATGCCGCTCGAGCTTCAGGCAAAGCTGCTGCGCGTTCTCGAGACACGCAGCGTGATTCCGATTGGTGCCACCGAAGGCATCGACGTCGACGTGCGGATCGTGGCCGCGACCCACCAGTCGCTGCGCCGCGCCGTCGAACAAAACAAGTTCCGCGCCGACGTGATGTACCGGCTGCGCGTCGTGCCGATCTTCTTGCCGCCGCTCGTGGCACGGCGCGGCGATCTCGAGCTGATCACAGACAAGTTGATCCAACAGCTCAATGAAGAAGGAGCGCGGCGCGTGACGCAGGTGTCTCGTGCTGCACGCGACGCCATCGCCGGCTATCCATGGCCGGGCAACGTGCGAGAGCTCAAGAACGCGTTGCAGTACGCATACGTGATCGGCGATGGCCCTGTGTTGCTCGATGTCGAGCTGCCTCCAGAGGTCAGCGGTATGGCATTCGATCCCGACATGCCCGCGATCAACATCCGCGGGCCGCAGCCGGCGGCGGAGGATGAACCGCCGGAGGCGCGGCGCATTCGCCTCGCGCTCGAGCATGCCGACGGAAACCGAGAACGCGCGGCGCAGATCCTCGGCATGTCGCGCGTGACGCTGTGGCGGCGCATGAAGGCGCTCGGTCTCCAGACCGACGATCTGCCTGGCCAATAGTGCTGGTTCGCTTTGGCGTCGAAT
>DATDCH010000902.1:0-7686 GCA_036524455.1 Kofleriaceae bacterium
CGCATCGGGCGCGAGCGCGGGCGAACCGCGGCCCTCCGCGGCGTGAACGAGCTCGACCATGCGCCGATTGAGCGGCGCATCGCGACCATGCTGCTCCGCAAGTCGCACGATCTCGCCGTTTAGGTAATCGATCTCGGTCGGCCGATTGCGCGCCAAGTCTTCCCACATCGACGAGCGCGCGTCGGGATCGACTTTCATCTGCGAGCGCGTGACGAGGCGAACGATCGGCGTCGGCAAGCTCAGCACGAACGGCATCCAGCCCACCGGTACGCCGCGCAGTGCAGCGGGCTTGATCGCGGCCGCGCGCAACACGGCGAGCGCTTCGCGCACGATCGCGGCAATCACCTTGCGGTAGCCGGGCGAAAGCAACAGCTGGCGCGTCGGTGCATCCGACAGCGCACTGACGGCGTTATTGAGATTGACGAGCAGCTTCGTCCATTGATGGCGAACGAGCTCGCGCTGCAACACGACGTCGAGCCCCGCACGCGACAGTACGTCCGCGATGGGCTTCACCGCGTCGATGCGCTCGATCATCAACGCACCACTCGTGCTGCGGCGGAACACGCCGCCTTCGCGCGCGCGCACGTTGAAGCTGACGATACCGGCGCTCACGCTGTTGCCGGGCAGCTCCGCGCGCAGCACGTCCGCGTTGCGCATGCCGTTCTGCAAGCTCACCACGACTGCGGCCGGCGCTACCACCGACGCGAGCTCGCATGCGACCTCGGCGGTCTGGCCGCTCTTCACGCAGCACAGGATCACATCGCAGCCGGTCACCGCCGACAGCTCGGTCGCCACGACGACACGCGCCGGCGCGATCGCGGTGGGCTCACCGGCGACGTCCTCGATGTGCAGGCCGTGGCTCGCGAGCTCGTCGCGCACGCGTGGCCGGCCGACGAGCGTGACATCCGCAGCGTTCGCCGCGAGCAGCTTGCCGCCGATGTAGCAGCCGATCGCGCCCGCTCCGACGATCCCAACCCGCATCACCGAGAAAAAACCCGCATGGTCAGGCGTAGCGCAGCCAGCCGGCGATGTCGGCGAGCGGCAGCACCTCGTCGATTCCGCCGGCCTCGACGGCCGCTTTCGGCATGCCGTAAATGACCGACGTGTGCTGATCCTGTGCGCACGTCTTGCCATCGGCTTGCTTGATCGCGAGTGCGCCGGCCGCACCATCCTTGCCCATGCCGGTCATCACGAGGCCGAGCGTGCGCCTCCCGTATGCCTTCACCGCCGATAGCATCGTGACGTCGGCGGCGGGCCGGCAGCCGTTGATCGGCGGACCGTCGGTGAGCACGATCAGACCGCGCTGATCGAACTCGAGATGCTTGTCGCCGGGCGCGACGAGTACTTCACCGGGCATTGGCTTGTCGCCGTTCTCCGCCTCGCGCACCTTCACGCGGCTGACTCCGTCGAGGCGTTCCGCGAGTGCGGTCGTGAACCCCGGGGGCATGTGCTGCACGATCACGACCGCGAGGCGGAGATCCGCCGGCAGCGCGGGAATCACCTCGGACAGCGCCGCCGGCCCGCCGGTCGAGATCGCGATCACGCATACGCGGGTCACCGTGCCGACCGACGTGCGCGGGATTGCGGGTGTCGACGGACGCGAGGGCGGGATCGAGACCGGACCGGTGCGTGGGCGATTGGGCGGCGCGGCGATACGCGGTGTCGCGGAAGCGGCGACGCGCAACTTGCCCCTGAGCTCGTCGGCGATCTTGCTCAGGTCCATCGACACCTCGCCGTCGGGTTTGGTGACGAAGTCGACGGCACCTGCGCCGAGCGCGTCGAACGTCTCCTTCGCGCCCTGCTTCGTGTGTGCGGAGAACATCACGACCGGCGTCGGGTGGCGCTGCATGAGCGCGCGCACCGTGTCGGCGCCGTTCATTCCCGGCATGTTGAAGTCCATCGTGATCACGTCGGGCGCGAGCTTCGCGACCTGCGCGAGCGCCTCGTTACCATCCTTGGCTTGACCGACCACCTCGAATGGACCGTCGGCGAGTGCCTTTGCGATCGCGGATCGCATGAACAGCGAGTCGTCGACGATGAGCACGCGCAATCGTTTGTCACTCATGCGGCTCTGGCTCCATGGCTTCGACGACGTAGCCGGTGACCGGTTGTGCAACACCCTTGAGCTGCAGCCCCGGCATCTCGCGAACGCGCGCACGCTCGCCGAGTGCGTCGCGCGTCGATTGACTGACGAGCACCTCGTTGTGCGGACAGCGCGCTTCGTAGCGATTAGCCTGGTTCACGGTCTCGCCGATCACGGTGTAGTCGCGCCGGAACACGCGCGATCCGAGATCGCCGCGCACGACCTGACCGGTGTTGATGCCGATGCGCATCGAGAGCTGGATCGTGCGTCCGTCGTTGAACGCGGGCATCGCGGCTTGCATCGCGAGGGCGGCACGTACCGCACGCTCCGGCGGTGCTAGTTGGCCGCGCTGGTCTTCGAACACGGCCATGATCGCGTCGCCGATGAACTTGTCGATGTCGCCGCCGTAGTGCTTCACGATCGGGCACATCACGTCGAAGTAGTCGTTGAGCAGCGAGATCAGCTGCACGGGCGTGAGCGACGCCGACATCGGCGTGAACCCGACCAGGTCCGAGAACAGCACGCTGACCGAGCGCTCCTCGGCGCGGAACTCGAGTAGCTCGCCGCGCGCGGCGCGCTCCTCGGCGGCCTGGCGCGCGCCTTCGGAGATGAACACCGCGGACGCTTCCTTGTAGGCGATCAGTCGCCGCTCGGCGAGCGTGCGTTCGACGAGGGCGATGCACTTGTCTTGCGAGAACGGTTTGACGAGATACGCCGACGCACCGGCCGCGCGCATCTGCGCCATGTCGCGCTTGGAATCGCGAGCGGTGAGCATGATCACCGGGATCTGGCGCAGGTCTGGATCGCGGCGCAACGCGTGGACGAGCTCGAAGCCGGTCATGTTCGGCATCTCGTAGTCGCTGACGATCAGCGCGGGCCGCACGGCTTGCGCTTTTTTCAGCGCGACCTTGCCGTCTTCGGCGGTCGCGACTTCGAAGCCTTGCCGGGCGAGACAATCGGCGACGTAGTGGCGCTGCGCCGGTGAATCGTCGACGACGAGGATGCGCTCGCGTGCGCCGGGCAACGTGCCTTGCACGAGCGCACGAACGCGCGTCGATAGCTCCTCGGGGAGCACGGGCTTGACGAGATAATCGTCGGCGCCGGCGTCAAAGCCGCGCTCGAGATCCGCCGACTCGCCGAGCGAGCTGCAGATCAGCACGGGAACGTGCGCGGTTGCGGCATCGCCCTTCAGCGTCTTGCACACGCCGTAGCCGTCGAGCTTTGGCATCTCGATGTCGGTGATCACGAGATCTGGGGCGTGCGCGCGCGCCAGCTCGATCGCCTCCTGGCCATCGTTCGCCGATATCACCTCGTAACCGTCGTCCTCGAGGATCGGCACGGTGTGGCGATGGATCAGCGGCGAATCGTCGGCGAGCAGGATCAGCTTCTTCGCGCGCGTCGACGCGCCGAGCACGTCGAGGATTTGGGCATCTGTGAACGGGACCTGCAGGAACGCGTCGGCGTTGACGTCGCGTGCCACGTTGCGATCGGAGACCGCGGTACCGACGATGATGATCGCGCACGGCGAGTCGGGATTCGCCGCGCGCAGCATATCGACGGTGTCGGGCAACGATCGATCTGGGAGCCGGCGCGGCAGGATCGCAGCACGCGGTGCAAGCTCGGCGAGCCGGGACTGCAGCTCGCGGGCCGAGCCGATCGCCGTGATCGTGTAGCCGAGCGGGTCGAGCGGACGGCGCGCGAGCGTGGCGAGCACTGGCTCGTCGGAGAGCACGACGACTTTCACGAGTCGTCCTCCCTGCCTCCGGAATGGCCGAGCAGCTTGCGGACGGCGCGCAGCAGCATCACGCGATCGTGGGGCTTGGTGATGTATTCGTCGACACCGGCGTCGAACCCGCGCACGCGATCGATGCGCTCGCCCATGCTGGTCACCATCACGATCGGCGTGTCGGCGTACTCGGGGAGCTCGCGCAGCGCGCGCGTGAGCTCGTAGCCGTCCATGCGCGGCATCATGACGTCAGTCGAGACCAGATCGAACTTGCGCGACCTCGCGAGCTCGAGCCCGTGTACGCCGTCGACTGCGACGGTGACGATGTAGCCGGCGTCGGCGAGGATGCGGCGCAGTGATTCGCGGACGATGTCCGAATCCTCGACGAGCAGCACGTGAGACGAGCTTGCTGCTTTGTCACTGCGTACTTTGCGCGCCATACCCGCGGGGCGGGCCAATGCGCGCGTGATCATCGCGGGCACGTCGAGGATCAGCGCGACGCGATCGGCGAGCAGCGTCGCGCCGGCGACGCACGGCACGTTCTTCAACAGCTTGCCGAGCGACTTGATCACGATCTCGCGCTTACCGACGAGATGCTCGCAGGCGAGCGCGAAGGTCTGGCCGTTGTGCTGCACGAGCACCAGCTGGAGATCGCCCTCCGTGGCGGCCTCGAGCTCGAGTACGACGTCGATGCGAACGAGCGGCACCTGCTTGCCTCGCACGACGCAGACCTCGCGGTCGCCGACGATCTGGATCTCGGTTGGCGCGATCGTGAGCACGCGTTGCACGATATCGAGTGGGATCGCGAACGTTTCGCCACCGACTCGCGCGATCAACACCTGGATGATCGCGAGGGTGAGCGGTAGCTTCAACACGAACGTGCTCCCTTGGCCGACGGTGGATTCGACATCGATCGTTCCTTTGAGGCGCGTGATGATCGTTTGACGGACGACATCCATGCCGACGCCGCGTCCCGAGACTTCGCTGACGGTCGCCGCGGTCGAAAATCCGGCGCGAAAGATCAGCTCGCGCGCGGCGCGGTCATCCATCGCTTCGGCTTCGTCTTCGTTGATCAAGCCACGCTCGAGCGCTTTGGCCTTGAGCTTGGCAGGGTCGAGGCCGCGGCCGTCGTCGGAGACGCGGATCTCGACCTGGTTGCCGCGGTGCGCCGCGACCAGGCGGACCAGGCCCTCGGGTGACTTGCCGGCCGCTTCGCGCGCGTCGGGAAACTCGAGCCCGTGATCGACCGCGTTGCGGACCAGGTGCATGAGCGGTTCGTCGAGCGCTTCTACGAGCAGCTTGTCGAGCTCGGTGTCCTCACCGCCGAGCTGCAGGCGCGCGCGCTTGCCGAGCGAGCCCGCCAGGTCACGCACCGTGCGCACGTGTTTGCGAAACACGCCGGCGACCGACACCATGCGCAGCCGCATCACCTGCTCGCGCAACTGACCGGAAATCGCGTCGAGTCGATCGGTCCCGTGGTCGAGCTCGGTCGCGACGTCGGAAAGCACGCGCTCGACGCGAGACAGCTCCTCGCCGAGCGTATCGAGGCCGCGCACGAGAGCGCCACCACTCGTGCCACGTACGACGGCGACCCGGCGTGACACACCTCGATCGGCCGCGAGCTCGGATGCCACCGCGCCGAGGGACGTAACCGCGCCGCGCAGCTCGTCGCGGCCGAGCACGAGCTCACCGACGAGGTTGAGCAGCTTGTCGAGCTTGTCGAAGTCGACGCGGATCGTGGCGCGCGCTTCCGCCGACGCGACGGGTGCGCTCGCCGCGGGGGCGGCTTGCTTGATCGCCGGCGCGGCCGCGACCGGTGCACCCGGATTGCGCAGGCGCGCGATCGTCGGCGTGGGGTCAACGGTGATCGGCGTACGCCGGCGTGCTTGATCGACCATCGCGCGCAACGCGTCGAGCGCTGCGAGCAGCGCATCGATCATCGGGCCGTCGACGGCGCGGCCGGCGTCTCGCACCTGACCGACGACATCTTCGGCGGCGTGGGCGAGATCGTTGACCGGCCGCAGCCCCACCATCGCGGAACTGCCTTTGACGGTGTGCATGTCGCGAAACACGTCGCGCAATAGATCGGCATCGTCGGGACGGCGCTCGATCTCGACGAGCTTGCCGGCGAGCGCTTCGAGGCGATCGGTGGCTTCGTCGAAGAACAGCTCGACCATGTCGTCCTCGACGGCGGGCGTCCACACGAACCCGAGCGCGCTGGCGGCACCCGAGTCTACGACGGGCGCCGGCGCACCCGCCTCTGGTGCCGGGGTGCTCGGTGCAGCGACAAACCCGGTCTGCGGTGCGGCGATCCGACCGGTCACCGCGTCGATCGCGGCCATGCGCTCGCCAAGCGGCAGATCTTCGACGCGCGCGCCCGACTTGTCGGGATTCGCGAGCTGAACGAACGCGTCGTGGAGCGTGCCGATCGCAGCGGTCAGTGCGGCGCGACCGGCGTCGTCGAGCGACGCGATGCGATCGAGCCCGCGCTCGATGGCAAGCGCGAGACGGCCGACCGGCTCGGCGCCGATGCCGAGGCACGACAGGCCGATGCGAAACGCGACGTAGCCGTGTCGCGGTTCGAGCTTCGCCGCCGACGCGAGCTCTGTTGCGTCTCGCCCCGCACTCACGACGAACTGATCCCACAGCGGCGCGCTCACCGGTCCTCCTCGTCGAGCGCGTGACGTGCAATCCAGCGGCGTGTGCCGGCACGCGTCGCCCGCAGCGCGAGCTCGACATGTGCGGCGCGTGCCGCAGCGCGGGCGCGGCGCAGCACGGGCGCGAGCTCGTCATCGAGGAGGTCGGCTGCGTCGAGATCGATCACGAGCCGGCGCAACCCGGCGATCGCGAGCCGCGCGGTCAGCTCTGCGGTCACTTCGCGAGCGCTCGGGTGTCCGTGCAGCGCATAGACGTCTTCGCGAGGCGGTACGAGCGGGATCCGCATCGGCGGCGGTGTGGGCTCGAGCCGATCGAACGAAGCTTTCGCGAGCTCGGGCACGGGCATCGCGACCGGTGGCCGATCCGCGCGCACGTAGTAAACGGCCTCGCCGGCGCGCACCGCTTGCAAGTCGCGCACGTCGCGCAGCGTCTCGCTGTAGCCGACGAACACGAAGCCACCGAGGGCGGTCGCCGCGACGATGCGATCGATGACCCGGCGCCGCGCCGCCTCCGTAAAGTAGATGAGTACGTTGCGGCACCACACCACGTCGCAGCCGCGGATGTTCGAGCTGTCGACGAGGTTCGCTCGCTCGAACCTGACGAGCGCCGCGACGTCCGGACGCACGCGGAGCGAGTCGTCGTCGACGACGAAGGCATCGCGCCAGCCTTCCGGAACGTCTGCGAGCGCTGCCGCCGGGTAGCGCGCAGCTTCGGCGGTCGCGAGTGCGGTTGCGCTGACATCGGTAGCGATCACGGAAATCGTAGTGCCGGGCAGCGAGCGCTTGAGGACCGCCGCGAGCGTGTACGGCTCTTCACCCGTCGAACAACCTGCGCTCCACACTTTGATCTCGCGCTTGCCGCGCAGCTTCGGCACCACGTGATCGATGAGCGCGGCGATCTGCGAACGATGCCGGAACAGCCGGCTCTCACCGACGCGCACGGCCTCGATCAACGCGTCGAGCTCCACGGTGCCGCGCGGTGACGCGAGCAGCGCGAGATAGTCGTCGGCTGTGACTTCGAGCGTTGCGATTCTGCTTGCCGCTCGCGCCTCGACGATCCACGCCGGCAGCTCGAAGCCAGCGCGTTCCGCAAGACGCTGCGAAATGGCGGCGATCATGTCCGGACCCAGCGGCACGCGCTAGTCGTTCGCCTCGGTCATCGGTCCGTTGGTTCGCTTGGGGACCGCCTTGCTCGGCAGCGCCGGCAGCTGCTTCGCGGG
>DATDCH010000903.1:0-5511 GCA_036524455.1 Kofleriaceae bacterium
AAACCGCGTCGTCCCGATGACGATCGGCGGCCGCACCGGCGGTGTCGGCAGTGCCGGCGGTGTCGGCGGTGTCGGCGGTGCCGGCTCGGCCGACGCGCGCGTGCCGAGCAAGCGCACACTCGTCGCGAACAGCTTCGGCAGTACTTGCACCAGCGGCGGGCGCACGATGTCGACAACCTCGAACTTCGCCGGTGGTGCATCGGGCGTGAGCTCGCGAAGTACCAGCGCCGACAGCGCTTGATACGCATGGAGCGCAAGCCCGTACTCCTCGTGCTGCAGATGCTGCGCTGCTTCCGACAGCGCAGCATCGACGGTGGCTTCGACGGCGGAAACCGCCGTCTCCGCTTGGATCTTGATCAGCGCTTCTGGTGACCGGCGCCGTTTGACGAATGAGTAGACGTTTTCAGCGAGATAGCTCCGCATACCTTACCCCTGGGGCCCGGACTGTCGCGAAGTTGCTGTTCGCGAGCAAGCCGAGCACGCTCGAACTTGCCGCAGCATCTTGCTGCAGTTCCGCAGCGATCTGAGATTCACGTTGACGATCTCGATCGCCACCCTTATGAGCGCCCATTCACGCGTACGGCTCATAATCCTGTTGTAGTCGCCAAGCGACTCCTGGAACGAGATCTGTCTGCGTCCTGGAGAACGATCGGCGCGGGTGCATTGAAAGTTCCGCGCCGACCGCTTACGACCACACGTCGCGCGGTTGCGGCACGAGATGTCCGAATCCCGGACGTCGGGCAACTGTCGTCGTCGCTTGCTTGCCTCGGACGCGACGTCGCGCGCGCCCTCGGATTGCGAGCCGATCGCCCGCGCGGCGGACCGAGGTGGGATAGAGAAATCAAGCCGGAACGGCGTACGCAGCTGGAGTGCCGTTCGAGACCGGTAGAGCGCACGGGCCGCGTCCAGCTCGTTTACCACTGTGTCGATCAACTCGGGGAGCGGACCGATTGGGCGACAGGCCTACAACAAGCCTCCGACAGGTCGGTGTAGAACCGGTGTAGAACGAAGAAATTCGGGATCGCTCACGCGCTCGGGCGCGTGCGCTTCGGTGGCAACGGAATGAACCGCGACACGCGAGCCTGGTACGCGCGGTACGCCTCGCCCTTCGAGCGCAGAGCTTGATTCTCCGTCGGGGGAATGCCCGTGAAGCGAAGGATGGATCCGAGGATGACCGCCTGGCCGAGCAGTGCGATCCAGCCACCGGGGAACGCAAAGCCATAGATGGCGAACCCAAGCCACGTCACCCACTCGAAGAAGTAGTTCGGGTGGCGCGAGTACTGCCACAGGCCGACCTCGCACACCTTGCCGACGTTATTCGGATCGCGCTTCCAGCGCGCGAGCTGCGCATCGGCGATCGATTCGCCGACGATGCCGGTCGCCGACACGACAAAGCCGATCACGCGCAGCCAGCCGCTGTCCCAGGGCGCGACGACGAACGGCACGACGAACGCGGTCGACAGCAGTGCGGTCAGTGCGGCCTGGACCTGAAAGAACCCGAAGAAGCGCTGCGACGCGTGCAGTGCCCAGCGCCGGCGCAGCTCCATGTACCGGCCTTCCTCGGGGCCCGTCGCCGCGCCGCGCGCGACGAGGTAACAGGTGAGCCGCGTGCTCCACGCGATGACGAGGATGGCGATTGGTAACCAGCCCGTTTTTGATGCGAGCGGCTGGATCGCGAACAGCAGCACGACCGCGGTGAACGATTGCGCCCAGCCGACGTCGACGACCCCGGCATTCTTCGTGCGCTCGGAGACCAGCCACAACACGGCCTGCACGATCGCGCACAACAGCCACGCTTCGAGCACGCGGAATGCGATCTCGCTGATCATTGACTCCCGGTGCCGGGGGTCGGAGCGGTCGTCCGTTCGACAGGTATCGCGGCGCTGCGCGGAAAAACCACGACGAACGACCGCTCGCCGCGCTTCCACACCCTCACGCTGGGGTCCGCGGATTTGACGAGCGGAAACCACGGTTGGCGCTGCACTGCCGGATCCGCCTCGGCGAGCTCGGGCACGATCAGATCGATCTCGACGAACCTGCCGCCGGTCAATTGATCGATGCGCGCTGCGTAGCTCCAGTCCGCGACGCCCTCGTTCGGAAACCGATCGTTGTGCAGCGCGCCGCCGTAGAGGGCGATGTGCGGCCGGTGGCCCGGATCCTTGTCGCGGTGCTTGACCGCTTCGTCGGCGATGCGGCCGAGCTCCTTCGTGATCAATCCGAGCATCACGTCGGGCAGCGGCTCTTGGCCCGCCGGCGCGACGCGCTCGTAATCGGCGCACGATAGCTTCATCGCGTGCGGCTGGATCTTCGCCGCGCGCGCGGTCTCGGCGAGCACGGCGATCTCCGACTTCGTCTCGGCCGGTCGCCGCACTTTCATCTCGACCTTTGCGGTCGCGGTCTGCGCGGCCTGGCCGCATTTGGGATCGACGATCCAGGTCTCGACGATGAGGTCGCTCAGCTTGTCCGCGAACGGCGGCAGGCCATCGGTCGTGAACCGCGACAGCGACGACTTCACCTGTGCGCGATCGGTGCGGCTGTGCAGCTCGCCAAACCCGATCACGCGCGCATCTGCGGGCACGATCGCTTTGAGCGCGGCGGCCAGATCCGGATACGAATCCGACTTCACCGCCGGCGCAGCGTCGACTGCGACCACCGCGACACGTGCGTCATCACGCGCAGGCTCCTTGCGCGGGGTGTCTTTCGCGTCCTTTCCGCATGCCAACAGCAGAACAAGGGCCCAGAGCCTCACCCCACAACGATACCGCGTTATGTTCCGCGGCATGGGTCCGAGCGCCAGTGAGCTGCGTACTATCCCGCTGTTTCACGGCTTCGGTGACGGCGAGCTAGCCGACGTCGCCGACCTGTTCAAGCAGGTCGACTCCGTCGACAAACCGTTGTTCGACGTCAACGAACCGGCGACCACGCTCTACCTGTTGACCAAAGGCGAAGTTGTCCTCGATCGCCCAGGCGACGACGTGTTCCGCCTGCGCCCGCCGGCGCTGATCGGCGAGCTCGGCGCACTGACTGGACTCGCTCGCTCGACGCGCGCCACCGTGACACCCGCCTCCGTGGTGTGGGCGCTGCCGGCGAAGCAGCTCCAAGCTTACCTCGCCGCTCACCAAGAGCTCGGCGTCCGCTTCCTCGTCAATCTGCTCTCCGCTGTCGCCGACAAGGTCCACCGCGATCAGCGCCGCATGGCCGACATGCGCGCGAACTTGATCTCGACCCAGAAGGACCTCAAGCGCCTCCGCGAGCTCGTGCTCGAATCGGTCGAGACGCCGATCTCTGCGCCGGTCCACGACACGCTCGACAAGCTGATCACCCACAACCGTCGCGTGAACTATCGCGTCGAGCCGCCGCCGGCGCTCGCCGCCCACTGCCGGTTCGAGAAGGCCAATGCGCCGATCGCCGACATCTCGCGCACGCACCTCACGGTGAACCTCGACAACGATCCGCCCGCCGTCGGCAGCTGGGTCTCGGGGGTCGCGCACCTCGCGGGTACCGAAATCCCGATCTCGGGCCGCGTGCACCGCACGGCGGGCCGCAAGATGACCGTCGAGCTCGATCTCATGATCGAGGAGTATGTGGCCGCGCTCGAGGGCTACCTGACGCGCGCGCAGCTGCTCGACATCCTCTGCTAACGCCGCGCTCTCGTGTTCACGCGAAACGGATGGGCCCCGGACCCATTCCTAATTGCGATCGTTCCAGCGGCCGCGATCGAGCCGTAGCTCGGCGCCGAACGACAAGAACAACGCGCGCAGCTCCTCGTTGTCACCGCTGAGGCCGAACCGGCCGTGCAGGCGCAGGTACGCCGCACCATCCGATGCCTGCGCGCCCCAGCCGAGCGACGCATCGACGACCGGTCCCGATTGAATCGCCGCCGACGACGTCGTCGCGACGTGATCCCAGCCCGCGGTCAACGTCGCGAACAAGCCGCTACGCGGCCGTCCCTTCTGCATTAGATCCAGCCGCGCGCCGGCGAGCACGGCCTGATGCAGCGAACGCTCGCGATCGCCGCTCGGCATCGCGAATAAGTCGCCGCGCACCAGCAAATCGAAGCGCGGCTTCACGTGGTACGCGCCCTCGACGCCGAACCCTGGCGTCACGTATCCGACGCCGTGTGCATAGCCGCTCAGCGGAATGTCCATCGCAAGCGCCCACGCCGAGCCGCGCGGTCGCTCGTCGAAACCGCAGCCACTGCCGTAGCTGTACTGCGGCCCCGCACCGATCATGAAGCCGGCGTGCACGAGCGCGCTCTTCTCCTGCGCGGCGCCACTGAACCCCTGCATCACGCGCACGCCGAGGCGCGCAACCACGAGCTGATACGACAGGTCCATCGCGACAATCGGGCCGCTGCGATCGCCATCGCGCGACAAGCCGACCAGTCCGTCGACCTGCCAGTACCGCGTCAAGTCGCGGGCGCGCGTCGTCTGCAATCGGATGCTGTAGCCGAGCATGCCGGTCCAGCGCGCAACCGATCCGCTCGACCGATCATCGTGGCCGTCGCCGTCCTCGTCGATCGATTCATCGCGCCCGGTTGACCGATCGATGCGCGCGACGAACCCATACCGGTCGCGCACGCGCGCACGTGCCTCGATACCGATCGACCACGCGCGGCCATCGACAGGTTTCGCGGCGTCCTGCCAGCCCGTTCCGTACTCGAAGCCGAACCCGAATTTCGGCGAGCGCACGTGACCGACGCTCGGATCGCACGTGCCCGGTCCCGTCGGCAGCCCATACGGCTCCGGCCTGCCCATCGGATCGATCGCGCCCGGCGGATACGTGGTCTTCGCGAGCTCGCGCGCTTGCTTCAGTCCCGCGCCGACGTACTTCGCACACTCGGCATCGGGCGAGTTGCAGAGTGCCGCGCCGAGGTCGACCAGCTCTTCGTCGGTCAGGCCGTCGAGCCGGCGCATCGGTTCGATCAATTCGCCGACCCACGCCCCGACGAGCCCGCGAATCTCGCTCTCCTGAGCGCCGTTGATCGTATCGTTCTCGACGCGCAGGGCCGTCAAGATCTGCACGATGTAGCGCGCGTGCATCTTGATCGTGTTGCCGTACGAGCCCATGTCGGCAAGCAGCTGCTGGCCGCGCACGCACGGGTCGCATGCGATCGTTTGCGCCGGTGCCGCGACTTTCGGCGTCGGCGGCGGCAGCGTCTCGTTCGGGTCTTGCGCGCGTTCCGGCGATTGCTGCGGCTGCGGTGACTGCTGCGGCTGCGGTTGCGGTTGCGGCCACGCCCTGATCTGCGCGCTCGCGACGCCGGTCATCGCGACCACGATCGAGAACGCAACTAGCACTCGACGCCTCCCCGAACCAGATGCAATCGAATTGCATATAGTCCCACCGACCCGACTCGATTCACCGACCCGACTCGATTCACCCACCCGACTCGATTCACCGACCCGACTCGATTCACCCACCCGACTCGATTCACCGACCCGACTCGATTCACCCACCCGACTCGATTCACCGACCCGACTCGATTCACCGACCCGACTCGATTCACCG
>DATDCH010000904.1:0-3979 GCA_036524455.1 Kofleriaceae bacterium
AAGACGAGCAAGGCGAGCAAGGCCAGCAAAGTCGGCGCTTCGAGCAGCTCGCCGACGAGCGTCGACGCAGCCGCGGTCGCCGCCGCGCAATCGGCCACGATGAAGACCGTCGCGCTCGAACAGGTCACGTCGATCCCGACGAGCTGTACCGCGCGCGTCGAGATCATCAACATGACGCACACCGCGGAGGGCGACTACATCGCGGTCGAAGGCCGCCTGGTACTCGACATCTGGTCGGAAGTCCCCAACGACTACGACGGCATGATCTTCGTCGTCGAGCAGCACACCGTTCCCGCCGACATGACGGTCGATCGCTGGAAAGCGTACGTCGAAGCCGAGCGAGCGTGGCGCGTGCGTTACCACGCGTTCCTCGACGGCGAGGTCGAGCAAGGTCGCATCAAAGTGGTCGACAGCAAGGTGACTGCGCCGCCACCGCCACCACCGCGCGACGAAGCGAAGCCGCCGAAGCCGAGCAAGAACGCGCGCTGGATCCCCGGCTACTGGCTCTACGCCGAGACGAAGTTTCACTGGATCACCGGCCTCTGGGAGGTGCCGCAGGCAGACATCGAGCAAGAGCTCACCGTTGTCGCGCCGAAGCCGCCGCCGCCCGCGCCGCCTCCGACCGTGGCCGTCGAGGTTCCGCCGGCCCCCGCTCCCGCAGCTGCCGTCGACGTCGGCGCGCACGCGAACGTCGATGCAAACGCCAACGTCCACGGCACCGCCACCGTCACCGTGGTCGTCGAGAAACCGGTGGAACCACCACCGACCCCAACGGCGGTGTGGACGCCCGGCTACTGGCAGTGGGACGGTCGCGCGTACATCTGGATCCAAGGCGCGTGGCGCATTCCGCCTTCGCCGCAGCAGTCGACGTGGGCTCCTGCGTCCTGGTCGGTCACGAAACGCGGTGCGGTGTTTGTTCCTGGTCGGTGGTCGTCGGGCGGATCGTCAGGAACCCCTCGCGTCCGCGATCATCGCCGCCGCTGAACAACACAAGCACTGCGCCGCAGACGCGCGCGATCGGGTTTACGGGCGGCGCTGGCCAAACAAGCTCACGAACAGTTGCTGGTTGAGCTCGTACCAGTCCTGCGCGTCGTAAGGATGGCCACCGAGCTTGGTTTCGATCGCCTTCGCGATCTCGTCGGAGCGGTCGAGATCTTTCACGGTCATCTCGATACCCATCACCTGGTCACCGCGCGCGAGCATCTCTTGCATCGCGGCCAACGGCACGAACGCGAGCCGCTCGTCATACTCGTCGAAGTCCATGTGGAACATGCCGGTGACGCGGAACACGCCCGGCTTTGGCTCAGGAAGAACCCCGGCAAACGCATCATCCATCTTCGGATGAGTCACCGTAACTTCATCACCGACTTTGACGCCGAGGGTCTGTGCAAGGACATCACCGAGGACGATCGACGGAGGTTTGCCTTTGGCGAGCGACTCCAGTGTTCCCTCCGTCATGTGCTTGCCGACCGTGAGCACGCGGCCGACGCGCTTCGGATCCACAGCTTTGATCGCGACGCTGACCGGCGGCTTTCCCGTCTTCGCGATCTCGAGCTCCGCGAAGATGAACGGCGCGGCCGCGACGACGCCAGGCGTGCGTTCGACCTTTGCCAACACGTCGCGATACTCGGTGAGGTGCGCCGAGGTCTTGAGCACGATGACGTGTGCATTGATGCCGATGATCTTGCCCCGCAACACCTCCGGCGGATCGTTCGCCCACTTCGGCACGGGCTCCGCATCGAAGGCGGGACGCGCGTCCTCGGTAGCCGCCACCGTGCGCGCGTCTGGCGTCGCCGGCGCGACCGCCTCCTGCTTCGGCGCCGTCTGTTTGGCTTTGCATGCAACGACCACGAGAAGTGCGAGACAGGCGAAGCGCCGCATGCGCGTCGGTATCACAGAAGCCCGCCGAGCTACGAAGCGTTCCGCGCATCGACAATCATCGCGGTGCTCGGACCGCTGCACTTCGCGCGCAACTCTGCGATTTAGTATCGCCACCAGCTCACGTGCAAATGATTGTGGTGGCCGCGAAACCAGCCGCGGACGGTGTTGCTCGTCTCGAAGACAATTCGGCTTCGCCGGCTGCACGCGGCGTCGTCGATCCAACCGGTCTCGCACAGCTCGTCGAACGCTGCGAGCAATGGAGTTGCCGCTAGACCATCGATGCCGATCACGCGGACGCGCGCATCCTCGAGCAGCGCACCGATGAGCAGCGCGGTTCGCCACGCATCCAGGCGCGTGGGTGGTGCAATGCAACGATACGCGTCGACGCGTCGTTCGTGGTGTCGGCAGATCGGTCGCAGTTGATTGTCGAGCGTGTCACGTTGGAAGTAGGCGATGTCGATGTCGCGTCCTGCCACGTGTGTGCCCTCGGGATGTCGCGGCGAACCGGCGCGCGTGCCCGGTGTCGAACCGTCGCGCTCGCTCATGTCGCCAAAGATGATCGGGCCGCCATTTCCGGTCGGCCAGTCCTTCGCTTTGCACGCAACCTTCGCAGCGGCGTACTGGATGAGGGTCATCACGTCGCGCCGCAGATAGCTGGTCGATGTGTCGGATGTGTTCTCGCTCTCGATCCGCACGTCGATGAACCCTGGCCCGACGAGGGGCATCTCGATCAGCTCGGCGCACGTGGTGCCGACACATGATCGCGGCAGCAACGCGCATATCGGTCCAGGCCCCCGTCCCAACGAGGCGCGCACCGGGCGCGGTGGCGGGATGTGACGCACGACGATCGCGACGACGAGCGTCGCGACGGTGGCGATCGCGAGCAATCGCATCGGCGGTCAGACACGGCCTGCACCACCTAGGTTGCGCAATGCACGTGAGCCGGTGCGAGACCACGTTCTCAGCGTGCAGCGACGTCGAAGCGGTCGAGGTTCATCACCTTCGTCCACGCCTTCGCGAAGTCGCGGACAAACTTGTCCTTCGCGTCGGAGCTCGCGTAGACCTCCGCGAGGCTGCGCAGGATCGAGTTCGAACCGAACACGAGATCGACTCGCGTGCCCGTCCACTTGATCTCGCCCGTCTTGCGGTCGCGGCCTTCGAAGTCATCGGCGTCCTCGGTGACCGGCTGCCACGACGTCCTCATGTCGAGCAGGTTCACGAAGTAGTCGTTCGTGAGCGTGCCGGGGCGCTTCGTCAGCACGCCGTGATTGCTCGCGCCGACGTTCGTGCCGAGGACACGCAAGCCACCGAGCAGGACGGTCATCTCGGGTGCCGTGAGCGTGAGCAGCTGCGCGCGATCGACGAGCAGCTCCTCGGCTGACACCGAGTAGCGATCCTTCTGGTAGTTGCGGAAGCCGTCGACGATCGGCTCGAGGACGCTGAATGACTCGACGTCGGTTTGGTCCTGCGATGCGTCCATGCGGCCGGGCGTGAACGGAACCGACACTTCGTGACCGGCGGCCTTCGCGGCCTGCTCGACGGCGGCCGAGCCCGCGAGCACGATCAGATCGGCGAGTGAGACCTGCTTGCCACCGGTGTGCGCGACGTTGAATTCCTTCTGAATGCGGCCGAGCGTGCCGAGCACCTTCGCGAGCTGCGCGGGCTCGTTGACTTCCCAATCCTTCTGCGGCGCGAGCCGAATGCGCGCGCCGTTGGCACCGCCGCGTTTGTCAGAGCCACGGAAGGTCGATGCCGACGCCCATGCAGTGGAGACGAGCTGCGAGATCGTGAGACCCGAGCCGAGGATCTGGTTCTTGAGCGCGGCCACGTCGCGGTCGTCGATCAACGCGTGGTCGACGGCGGGAATCGGGTCTTGCCAGATCAAGTCCTCCTTCGGCACCTCGGGACCGAGGTAGCGAACGCGCGGGCCCATATCGCGGTGGGTCAGCTTGAACCACGCCCGCGCGAACGCGTCAGCGAACTGGTCGGGGTTCGCGAGGAAGCGGCGAGCGATCTTCTCGTACGCCGGGTCGAGGCGGAGCGCGAGATCGGTGGTCAGCATGCCGGGCGCGTGGCGCTTAGCGCCGTCGTGCGCGTC
>DATDCH010000905.1:0-7382 GCA_036524455.1 Kofleriaceae bacterium
GCGCAGCGAAGACGCCGCCGATCGCGCATTGCTCGCCGACGTGACCGCAGCGGCACGGCGGTGGAACGAGAGCGGCCGCGCGCCGGATCTATTGTGGCGCGGCGAGGCGCTCGTCGAGCTCGGTCGGCTCGCCGCACGCTCGGCCGCGTTGACGGAAGTCGAGCGCGCGTTCGCGCACGATTCCGCCCGTGCACGGCAGCGCGCGCGCCGGCTTCGCCGCGGCATCGTCGCCGCTGTGATGATCGTGCTCGCCGGCGTCGCGAGCGTGATGGCGTACCTCAGCGTCGTCGCGAACGAGAACCGCGCAGAGGCCGAGCGCAATGCGACGCGTGCCGCCGAGTCGGCGAAGCTCGCCGAGGACACGCTGACCACGAGCCTGATCGCGCAAGGCCGGCGCGAGCTCAACGACGATCGCGCACTGCCGGCACTCGCCTACTTCGCGGCAGCGATGCGCCGCGGCGCCGACAGCCAGGGCCTGCGCGCGATGGTGTCGATCGCCAGTCGCGGCTGGAAAGACGTGATCACGACGTCGCGCGACGCGCCATTCTCGACGGTGACCGGCTCGCCGAATGGCTGGATCGCCGCGGGCGATCACATCGGCAGCGTGCGCTACTGGGACGATAGCGGCGCGCTCCTCGGCGTGATCAAGCCCGAAATCGGTCCGATCGCGATGGTGAAACGCCAGCCCGACGACACGCTGCTCGTCGTCGGTGACACCGGCACGGTGCACCTCGGCACCAGGCGCGAAGAATTGCGCCGGATCCCGACCAAGGACGTCTGGTACGCACACTTCGGTCCCGGCGCAGACGAGCTGACCGGCCTCGGCCACGGCATGCTCAGAGTGTTCGGCTTCGACGGCAAGGTGCGCCGCGAGCTAGAGCTGGATCCCGCCGCGAACGGTATGGAGCCGACGTTCGGGCCGCAGGGCCGGCACGTGCTGATGCCACATGGTGATGGCATCGCGTCGGTCGACCTCGTGACGATGAAGCGCACGGTGATTGCAGAGGCCGGCTGGGGCTCGCAGTCCGCGCAACATGGCGCACCGATCTACGCGTACGTCGATCCCGAGCGCCGCGTGCATATGATCGAGGTCAGCGGCAAGCCGATCAAGACGATCGAGACCACGACGCGACCGATGGGCATCGTGATCTCCGAGGACCACACGCGCCTGGGCATCGCCGGCGATACCGAGATGTCGATCTATGACATCAAGGGGAACCGCCTCGGTGGGTTCGCGATCGAGCGCGAACAGTCGGTGTTCTTGTTGCGCGGCGACGAAGCGTGGATCGCCGGCCCCCAGGGCGTGCTGCGCCATTACCAAGCCGGCGACCTCGTCGCCTCGGTGCCGGCAACGCTGACCGAGGTCCAGCTCGGAACGATCGGCAAGACCGTGGTCGCGCTGATGGGCAGCGACGCGAGCCTCGTCCTCGTGCGCGCGGCCACCCAACAAGTCACGTACGACAAGGACGTCTGCCCCAAGCCGCAGTACAGCTCCAACGGGATCGCGACCGGCTACGGCTGCGGCGACAAGGTCCGCCTGTTCATGGGGCGCCAATTCATCGGCGAATACCCTGCGGCCGAGATGGAGCTGCAAGTCACGCATCACGCACCCTCGGGGCGGTCCGCGGTGACCGGCGGCGCCGGGATTCACGTGTTCGATCGCGACGGCAAGGTTGTCGCGAAGTCAGACCGCCGGGGCCCGACGGCGTTCGAGGATGCCGGCCATCTGTGGGTCGGCGCCGAGCAGAAGGGGCTTTGGCGATGGACCATCGGTACCGAGGCCTGGGAGGAGATCCTGCCGGCCGCCAACGTCTACGCGATCGCCGTCGTGCCCGGCAAGATCGTGCTCGGCACCCGCGAAGGGCACGTGATCGTCGTCGAGAACAGGCGCGAGGTGAAGCGGCTCGAGGTCGGCGAGCAGGTGGGGGATATGGTGTCATCGCCCGATGGACGCTGGCTCGCGGTCCATCTCGCGACCGGCGCGACGACGATCGTCGACACCCGGACCTGGCAAATCACGCGCACGATGGCCCCCGCCGACAATTACGGGGCCGCGCCGACCTTCGACGCGAGCGGGGACCTACTCCTCCGTTCGAGCAGAAACGCGCTCGCGATCTGGGATCGCGCCACCGGCGAGGAGCTGGTTCACGGCCTCGATCTGCTCCAGAACCTGAACAACGGGCGGTTTCTGCCAGATGGGCGGATAGAAATGAACCGGCGCCAGCCCGGTCTCCTCGATATTCCTCGTGATACCCGGCCTATCGCGCAAATCCTCAGGGACATCGATTGCAAGGTCCCGCTAAAAGTTGTGGGCAGCAGGATCGAGCCGCATATACCGACGTGCCCATGAGTTGCACTTCGGGAGCATCCAGCCGTACGCTACCAAGGTGATCGACGACGACGTTGGTGCAACGACCGAACAAATCGATCGTCAGGCTCCGTTCGGCGATCGCGTGCTGCTCGTAA
Organism: Kofleriaceae bacterium; assembly: GCA_036524455.1. Classification (GTDB taxonomy): domain Bacteria; phylum Myxococcota_A; class Polyangia; order Haliangiales; family Haliangiaceae; genus JABFXX01. The sequence continues at coordinate 2,467 of DATDCH010000905.1, forward strand.
TCGACGGCGCCTCCCTCCAAGTAGTGCCGTTGCCGGGTACCGGCACGCTCACGGTCGGCCGCTCGCAGAAATGCGACGTGGCGATCGACTCGGGGTCGGTGTCACGACATCACGCGAATCTGCTGGTCGGCCAGGACGTTCACATCGAAGATGTCGGCAGCTCGAACGGTACGTTCGTCGACGGCCAACGTCTCGATGCCAACAACCAAGTCCGTATCGGCATCGGCATCCCGTTCCTGATCGGCGGGGTGACCGTGATGGTACAGACACGCGCCGGTGCGCGGCCTGCCCCAGCCAGCAAGACGAGCAAGCTCGCCGCGCTCGAGCAGGACGCGTCGCGGATCGCGGTCGGCAAGCTCAGCGTGCTGATCGCCGGCGAGACCGGTGTCGGCAAGGAGCGGTTCGCCGAGCGGCTACACGAGATGTCGCCGCGCCGGCCCGCGCCGTTCGTGCGCATCAACTGCGCCGCGATCAGCGAGCCGCTGCTCGAAGCCGAGCTGTTCGGCAACGAGGGCACGAACAAGCCCGGCCTGATCGAGCACGCCGATGGGGGCACCGCGTTCCTCAACGACGTCTCGGAGCTGCCGCAGTCGCTGCAAGTGAAGCTGCTGCGCGTGCTCGAGGACAACCAGGTGCGCCGCATCGGCTCCGCGAACCCGCGCACGGTCGACGTGCGGTTCATCGCGGCAAGCAACAAGGACCTGCAGGGCGAGGTCGACGCCGGTCGGTTCCGCCGCGACCTGTTCTTCCGCCTCGCCGGCACTACGTTCACGATCCCGCCGCTGCGCGAGCGTAAAGACGAAGTGCTACCGCTCGCGGAGAGTTTCGTCAGCTCGGCCGCGGGTCCGCTCGGCCGCGCATTCGCGCTCTCGGAAGAGGCGCGCACGTGGCTCGCGGGACACGACTGGCCCGGCAACATCCGCGAGCTGCGCAACGCGTGCGAACGCGCAGTGCTGCTCGCCACCGGCTCGGTGATCGAGAAGAGCCACCTGACGATCGACGAGCCAAAGCGGCCGCCGACGCGGTTCCGTTCGCCGACCACGCCGCCGCCCGGGATGCTGACCAGCGACATGCCGACGCAAGTGCGCGCGACGGTCGCCGAGCTCGAGAAGCAACGCATCCTCGAGGCGCTCGACAAGTGCGCCGGTAACCAGACGCGCGCCGCCGAGCTGCTCGGCATCTCGCGCCGCACGCTGATCAACCGGCTCGACGAGTACGGCATCGCTCGCCCGCGCAAGCGCGACGAGTAGTCTAGCTCGACATCGCCATTAGCGTTGCTGGATGGTGCGTCACGCCGCGCGCTCTGCACGTCAGGGCGTCGGCGGATCGCGAACCATGATCCGACCGATCGGAGTCTGTGCCGTCTGCACGACCCCGCCCGCGAGCTTTGAACGCGACCGTACCCGTCGATGTCGCGAGGATCGGCCACGCGCGGATCGGTTCCGCGAGGCTCGGTTTTCGATGCGAACGTTGTCCTCGGGGTCCCGAGTCTGAGCCCCAACGTGTCGTGTAGTCTGCACCAGTCGTGAATTCGATCAACTTGCCGCAGGGCGCTGCGCAATTCGTCGCCGGTGGTGGACGCGACGTCGACACGACGAAGCTATCGATCACCGCGGCAGCCGGCGAGCACGTGCGGTTGTGCGATCACAACGGTGACGAGCTCGCGATCGCGATTGTCGATCCGGACAACGCGCGGCTGCGCGTAATGGCGACGCTCGCCGATGGATTCCCAAAGATCGACGGCGCGCTGATCAGCTGGCGCGTCGAACGCGCGCTGCGCTGGCGCAAGCAGCTCGGCCTCGTCGGACCGAGCTGTGCGTATCGCATCGTGCACGGCGCCGGCGATGGACTGCCCGGCTTCGCGTGCGACGTGCTTGGACCGACGGCGGTCGTGTACGCGTATGGCGAAGGTTTGCGCGCGGCCGGCAAGCAGGTCGCCGAGGCGATCGTCGGCTTCGCGAAGCTCGACGGCGCGGTCGTCAAGTTGCGCGCCCGAGGCGGTGCAAGCGAGGTCACGCAAGATGTCGTCGGCAAGGCGCCGCCGGAGTCGCTCGTCGTCACCGAGCACGACGTGCCGTTCGAGGTGCATCCGCTCGGCGGCCTCAACCACGGGCTGTTCACCGACATGCGCGAGCAGCGGCGTGGCTTGCACCGGTTCGCCGCCGGCAAACGCGTGCTCAATCTGTTCTCGTATACCGGCGCGCTGAGCGTGACGTGCGCGCGTGCCGGCGCGGCGAGCGTGACCAGCGTCGATACGTCGCAAGGCGTACAGGCGTGGGCGCGTGGCAACTTCGGCCGCTCGGGGTTTGCCGACGACCCGAAGTGGAAGTTCGAGACTGGCGACGCGGTGCGCTTCCTCGCGCGCGCGGTCAAGGACAAGGAGCGGTACGAGCTCGTGATCATCGACCCGCCCACGTTCTCGACGGCGCGCGGCGCCCCGTGGACGCTCGACCGCGACTATCCGAAACTGATCGCACAGGCGGCTGCGGTGATTCCCGCCGACGGCGTGCTGTGGCTCGCCGCGAATACCCACGAGCTCGGCTCGCTCGCGAAGCTCGCGCTCAAGGGGCTGCGTGAAGCGGGACGCGACGGCGCGATCGTCGAGCAAGGTGGGCTGCCGCCCGAGTACCCGACGGTCGTGGCGCAACCGCACGATCGTTACTTGCAGATCTGCGTGCTACGCCTCGGCTAGAGCCATGTGCGGGCGTTACACGATCACGCGCCAGGAGGGCCTCATCGAGGAGATGGAGGCAGTGCTCGATCCGAACGTCGAGAAGAACCAGTGGTGGAAACCGCGGTTCAATGTCGCACCGACGCAAGACGCGCCGGTGGTGACGCTGCGCGACGGCGTCCGCACGATCGAGATGATGCGCTGGGGGCTCGTGCCGTTCTGGGCCGCGAAGAGTGGCGCGAAGCCACCGCTGATGATCAACGCGCGCATCGAGTCGGTCGACACCAAGCGCGTGTTCAAGGACGCGCTCGAGCGCAAGCGCTGTCTCGTGCCGGCCGACGGTTTCTTCGAGTGGAAGAAGCTCGGCAAGAAGAAGCAGCCGATGTGGATCCATCCCGAGGGGCACCGATTCTTCGCGTTCGCGGGGTTATGGGCGCGCGCGAAGCTATCGACCGGCGAGCTGCACAGCTTCACGATCATCACCGGACCACCGAACGAGCTGGTCGCACCGATTCACGATCGGATGCCCGTCGTCCTCGATCGCAGCGTGTGGAGCGCGTGGCTCGATCCGTCGCTCGATCTGGACGGCGCGCGCGCGATGCTGACCGTTCCGCCCGTCGAGGATTGGCAGGCGGAGCCGGTGTCGACGTGGGTCAACGCCGCCGATCACGACGACGCGCAGTGCATCGCGCCGGTCGCGCAGGACGACGAGCCCGACGCGAAGCCGAAGCAGCGCGACCTATTCGAATAGCTCGCGCAGCCGCTGGCGCGCAGCCGGCGCATGCTCGGGCGGCACGAGCACGTCGATCCCGGCGAACGGGCCGAAGAACGCGAGCAGCGTACGCAGGTTCGCCGACGTGAAGTGGTGCGGGATCCCGGCGTCGTCGAGCGCGCGCGCGACGAGGTCGGTGTGCTGGGCTTGATGCAACGTCCACACGCGGTCGAGCGCGATACGCCGTGCGCGCCAGTCGTCGTAGATGTCGAGCACGACGACGGTGGCGATCGCGACCGTCATCGCATCGGCGAGCCACGCCGCGCTCGGCCGCATGATCGTGGTGAGCATCGCAGTCGCACCGACGAGCAGCAGCAGTGCTGCGGAGAGGCCGGCTGCGGCCCACCAGCTCGCGCGCGCCGGCGCGATCAGGCCGATCCGCTCGGCGAGCTTGCGCGTCACGTTCGGTCGCGCGAACGCCCACGACCATAGCAGCGTCAGCAGTACGATCGCCGCGATCAGGATCGAGTGGTGCTCGCGCGCGGTGATCGACCAGTCGTAGAGGCGGAACGTGAGCTCCTCGAACGGCAGCTTCGCGAGCAGCGCGATCAAGAACACGACACCGCCGAGCTCGCCGAGCGGCGCCCCGCCGGAGGTCGGCAGCCGCAGCGGCGCTTCGCCGAGCCGTGCCACCCGCCAGCGCATCACGATCGCGATCGGAATCGCGATCGCGAGGAACGTCATGCCACCGACGACGAAGTCGCCGTCGATGAGTCCTTCGAGCCGGTCCCAGCGGTCGAGCACGCCGAGCAAGAACCCACTCGCGAGCAACGCGCCAAAGCCGTTGCCAAGGCCGTGCTCGCGAATGAGCGAGGCTACGCCGGTCAGCACGAGCGTGCCGATCGCAAACGACGTGATCACCAGCATGCGCGGCCCGATGCCCGGTGCGAGCACTTCGACACCTGCCCGCTCGAGCCCATACAGGTATTGCGTGATGAACCAGCTCTGGATGAACAGCAGCGTCGCCGCCGTGATCAACACGGCAGCACTGAGCGGCGCACGGGCGTCGGGACCGGCATGCCGGCGGCGCCGCCAGCCTGGGAAGATCACCGCGAGGATCTCGACAAAGATGAATGCGTTGATCACCGGCATGATGCCGAGCGCGCCGAAGCTGAACTGCTCGAAGCCCGCGCTCGACGCGAACCAGCCGTCGCCGCCCTTCGTGATGATGTGCTCGAGCTCGATGCTGTCGATGCCGAGCGCGAAGATCCGCGTCACGACGAAGATCGCGACCGGTGCGATCAACGTGACGAGCAAGCGGCTCGATGGCGCCGGGCCCGCAAAGCGCGCCGCGAATCGCCGGCGCACCGGCCGGGTCATCCGCACCACCATCCACGCGAGCAGCCCGATCAACGCGCCACCGCCGAGCGCGAGCGTGCCGCGCGCGAGCCACTGCTGCACCGAGTCGTCGATCGGCTCGACGTAACCCGACTTGACGATCTTGCCGCCCTTGGGCAGCGCGCCTGCACGCAG
>DATDCH010000906.1:0-2768 GCA_036524455.1 Kofleriaceae bacterium
CCGGCCACTCGTGCTGCATCATCAGCGTCATTGCACCCGACGCGACCTTCTTCTTGCGGCGGTCGTTGTCGGCGCACACCTGCTCGATGAAGTGCTCGACGAGCGTCGGGATGTCCTCGCGGCGCGCGCGCAGCGGCGGCAGCTCGATCGGGACGACCGCGAGGCGATAGTAAAGGTCTTCGCGAAACCGGGACGCGGCGATCTCCGCCTGCAGATCTTTGTTCGTTGCGGCGACGACGCGCACGTCGACTTTGATCGTCTCGCCGCCGCCGACACGCTCGAGCTCGTTCTCCTGCAGCACACGCAGCACCTTCGCTTGCGCGTTCGGATTCATGTCGCCGACCTCGTCGAGGAACAACGTGCCGCCGTCGGCGAGCTCGAACTTGCCGCGGCGCTGCTGGGTGGCGCCGGTGAACGCGCCCTTCTCGTGACCGAATAGCTCGCTCTCGATCAGCTCGGCCGGAATCGCGGCGCAGTTGAGCTTCACGAACGGGCCGTCGGCGCGCTTGCTGTGCTCGTGGATCGCGCGCGCGACGAGCTCCTTGCCCGTGCCGTTCTCGCCGGTGATCAGCACGCGGCCCGTGGTCGGCGCGGTCTTCCGGACTTTGTCGAAGATGCCGCGCATCGCGGCGCCCTTGCCGATCATCGCGAAGTCGGTCTGGGCGCGGCCGCGCAGCCGCTGGTTCTCGTAGCGCAGGCGCGCGTACGCGAGCGTGTTCTGCACCGTGATCAGCAGCTTGTCGCCAGACAGCGGCTTCTCGATGAAGTCGAACGCGCCGCCTTTCGTCGCTTGCACGGCGGTCTCGATCGTCGCGTTGCCCGACATCATGACGACCATCGTCTCGGGCTTCGCGGCGCGCAGCTTCGGGAGTACCTCGAGGCCGGTCTCGCCGGGCATCATCACGTCGAGCAGCACGAGATCGATGTCGTGCTCGACCAGCTTGGCGAGGCCGGCGGCACCGCCACCCGCAACCTCGACGGCGTAGCCCTCCAGCTCCAGCGAGCGGCGCACCGTGGTCAGGATGTTCGGCTCGTCATCGATGACGAGAATCGTGCTGCGTGCCACGCGTGAGACCCTACCAGATTTGACTAACGTGCTGCGCCCATTTAGGTTTCACGCCATGGGCAAGGTCTGTGTAGCGATCGCCACCTTCGCGATGATGGTGGTGCTCTGCGCGTGCGGCAGCAAGCCGAAGCAACCGGGTTGCAAAGGCGACAAGGACTGCAAGAAAGGCCAAGTCTGCTCGAACAACAAATGCGTCGAGTGCAAAGACGACTCGCAGTGCCCAAAGGGCAAGACGTGCAAAGCGAACGCATGCGTCGCGAAGCCGCAATGTCTCAACGACGAGCAGTGCCCGACGGGGCAGGTCTGCCAAGCGGGCTCGTGCAAGCCGTGCGCTGCCGACGGTGAGTGCGGGCCGGGTGGTCGCTGCGAGGCCGGTGCCTGCCAGCGCCCGAAGAAGTGCGCGAAGAACGAAGACTGCGCCGACGACGAAGACTGCACGAACGGCCTGTGCCTCAAGCAGGGCCAAGGCAGCAACGTCGATGCGGGCTGCCAGATGCAGACGATCTACTTCGGGTTCGACGACTCGTCGATCCAGCAGAGCGAGCGCGACCGGCTCGACGGCAATCACCAGTGCATGAACAAAAACAAGACCCAGTCCGTCTTCGTATTCGGGCACACCGATACGTCGGGCACCGAGGAATACAACATCGCTCTCTCGGAGCGGCGCGCGCAGTCCGTCGCAGATTATCTGTCGCGGCTCGGCACCGATCCGGCGAAGCTACAGGTCGTGCCCAAGGGCGAGACCGAGCCCACTGGCAATGGCGACGACAAGGATCGCCGCGTGGAGTTCAAATGGCGCTGAAACCACTATTAGCTACCGTCGCACTCGCGTCGCTCGCCGGCTGCTTCTGGACGACGACGAAGAGCGAGGGCCAAGCGCTGCGGCGCGACGTCAACGCGCTGCAATCGAAGGTCGAGACCAAAGAGAAAGAGCTCGACACGCAGATCAAGCAGCTCAACACCGTGCTCGAGGAAGCGGCGAAGGTGCTCAAGCGCAACACCGCAGATCTCGGCGCCGAGGTCGACAAGCTCTCGGCCGACATCCGGCAAGCAAACGGCCTCGTCGTCGGGATCAACAACAGCATCAACGAGCTCAAGCTCGCGTTCGACAAGTACCGCAAGGAAGCCGATGCGCGCCTGGACTCGCTCGAGCAGCGCATCTCGCAGATCGAGAGCGGCAAACCCAGCGCGAACAGCGGTCCCGACGATCTATGGAAGCTCGGCACGCAAGCGTTCGAGGCGGCGCGCTACAACGACGCGCTCGACATCTACAAGCGCCTCTACCAGACGTTCCCTACGCACGCGCGCGCCGACGACGCAGCGTACTTCCGTGGCCAGGCCTACACGAACCTCAAGGACTGGGACAAAGCGATCGGCGCGTACCAGACGCTCGCCGAGAAGTATCCCGACAGCGACCTCGCCGACGACGGCCTGTATTTCGCGGCACTCGCCGCGCAGAGCCTCAAGAACTGCACGGAGGCGCGCACCTACTTGGGGCTCGTCGCGCAGAAGTACTCGAAGGGCAACGTCGCGAAGCAGTCGAAGGATCTCGACGCGCAGATCAAGAAGGTCCTCAAAGACAAGAAGAAGTGCACGTCGTAGCCGCGCGTCGAGCGGCTACTCGACGCCGAACCGCTTGATGAACTGCGCGAGCGAGGCGTGAGCTACCCGCCGCCGAACCGCTTGATGAACTGCGCGAGCG
>DATDCH010000907.1:0-12092 GCA_036524455.1 Kofleriaceae bacterium
ACAGCGGACGACATCGTGTCGGCGGTCGCGATCACCGGCGCCGGCGTCAGCGTCATCTCGGTGCGTGCTTCGCCTTGCACGAGCGGGCGCGTTGGCTGATCGGTCATCACGGCGAGCTCGGCGGGCTTCACCTTCGGCGTCGCCACCCACGTGCGCGGATCGACGCCGGGCAGGTACTCCATCGTGAAGTAGCAAGACTGCTCGTGCGCCACCAGCTCGTAGAGCTCCACGAGATTGGGGTGGCGCAGCGAAGCGACCGAGCGAAACTCGCGCTTGAGCCACAGCGTCGCGTCGTGATGCGTGATGCCGCGGAACTTGATCGCGACGTCCATCTCGCGCCGTAGGTCGCGGCCGAGGTAGACCACGCCCATGCCGCCGCGGCCGAGCTCGCGGACTAACTGATAGCGATCGCCGACGAAGCGACCGACCCCCTCGGACACAAACACTGCGCGCAACGCTAACATGGGGTCGTGGACGCGATCGAGAAGATGATCGATCGATACGGACCGGCCGCGGTATGCGACGCGCTCGCGCCGCTGCTGACGCCCGAACGCATCGCTCGGATCGATCAGGTGATCGACGCACGGCTTGCGTCGGTCGCCGCCGCGGTCGAGGACACCTACGACCCGCACAACGCCGCGGCGACGCTACGTACCTGCGAGGCGCTCGGCCTCCAGGAGCTCTACGTGATCGAGCCCGGTGAGAGATTCTCTGCCGCAAAAGGTGTCACCCGCGGCGCCCATCGCTGGTTGGACCTTCACCGGTTCTCCGACGCTGGCGCGGCGATTTCGGATCTCAAGACCCGCGGCTTTCGCGTGTTCGCGACACTGCCGGATGCCACGCAATCGATCGAAGATGTGGCGGTCGACTCGCCGCTCGCCGTCGTGTTCGGGAACGAGCATGACGGCGTCTCACCTGCGGTGGTCGCGGCCTGCGACGGTGCGCTGACCGTCCCGATGTTCGGCTTCACCGAGAGCTACAACCTGAGCGTCACGGTCGGCTTGTGCATGAGCCGGCTCGTTGCGCGCAGGCGGGCTTATATAGGCGCGCTGGGCGATCTCGATCCGACCCGTAAAGCCAGGCTCCGAGCACGCTGGTTTGCCCTCAGAATTCGCGCCGCCGTCAATATCGTCGACCGCAAGCTCGCGTGATGTGGGCCCGTCGACACACGGTATGTGGCAAACCAGCCGCGGTGCTGGGATTATCCAGGCGTATGCCGCCCTGGGACCGGTACCCGAGTTGCACCACTGGACAGCCATGCCGCACGCGGGTGCCACGTTGAGAATGTGGGCAAAAGCTCAACCAGACGCGACCACCGCGGGTAAGCGGTCGGCCACGCGGCCCGGCACCGGCAAGCGACCGGGCAGCAAGCCGCCACGCACCAAGCGCCAGAAGTGGTTCCGGATCGCGAAGTGGGGCGGCATCGCGGCGCTCGCGCTGACCGCGCTGATGGCCTCGACGATCGCGCTGACGTTCTGGATGTACGGCCGCGACCCGAAGCTGCCGCGCATCGAGAAGCTCGCCGACTACAAGCCGAGGCAGGTAACGACGATCGTCGACAAGAATGATCAACGCATCGGCGAGATCTTCACGCAGCGGCGCACGTTCGTACCCTACGAAAAGATTCCCCCGATCCTGGTCGACGCGTTCATCGCGGCCGAGGACAACAACTACTGGAACCACGAAGGCGTCGACTACTTCGGCATGGTGCGCGCGTTCTTCACGAACCTGCGCGCCGGCAAGACGAAGCAGGGCGCGTCCACGATCACGCAACAGGTCGTGAAGAACTTCCTGCTCACGCCCGAGCGCACGTTCAAGCGCAAGATCCAGGAGATCATCTTGGCGCGCCGGCTCGAGAAGGCGCTCACCAAGCAAGAGATCATGACGCTGTACCTGAACGAGATCTATTTCGGCGGGCGGCGTTACGGCGTGCAGGAAGCGTCGCGATTCTATTTCGGCAAGGACGTCTCGCAGATCAATGCGGGCGAAGCGGCGGTGCTCGCGAGCCTGCCGAAGGAACCGGAGACCTACTACAAGGCGCTCAAGCAGGAGCGCAACCCGGGCCGCGTCAAGGACCGCCAGATCTACGTGCTCAACCAGCTCGTCAAGCTCGGCAAGCTGCCGCAGGCCGAAGCGAAGAAGTGGATCGACGAGCCGATCAAGATCGTCAGGGATCCGTTCCCGTTCCTCAAGGCGGCGCCCGAGTGGGTCGATCTCGTCAGAGGCGAGCTCAAGGATCGCGGCGTCGATACCGACACCGCCGGTGCGATCGTGCGCACCACGCTCGATCCGTCGCTCCAGGTGCAGGCGCAGAAGGCGCTGCAGGCAGGACTGCGCGCGGTCGATGCGCGCCACAAGATCGGCCGCGCGAAGCGCAACGTCGCCGACAAGCTCGACCTCGAGCTCGCGAAGCTCGCGAAGCGGCTACCGAGCGCGGGACCGAAAGCGAAGGAAGTCTACGAGGCGATCGTCACCGCCGTGCACGACGCGGATAACGAGCTCGTCGTCGATCTCGGCAAGTGGCAGGCCGCGATCTCGCTCGGCACGCCCGAGGATGCGCGGTTCAACCAGCCGGATGCCGCAGGCAACGTCAAGACGCCGAGCGAGCGGTTCAAGGTCGGCGACGTCGTCGACGTGATGCTGCCGCCCGCGGCCAAGAAGACGGACGACGACGACGATGTCCTCGAGATCAAGGTCAAGCACGCGAGCAAGCGCGTCGCGTTCGCGGGGGGACCCGAAGGCGCGGTCGTGATCATGGAGGTCAAGACGCGCAAAGTGCGTGCGCTCGTCGGTGGATACACGTCGAAGGTCGGCGGCTTCAACCGCGCGATCGCGGCGCATCGCCAGCCGGGTTCGAGCTTCAAGCCGTACGTGTTTGCGACCGCGATCGACAGCGGCCGCTACACGCCGGCGTCGCAGGTCAACGATGCGCCCGAGGTATTTGATCTGTGGAAGCCGAAGAACTTCGAGTCCGGCAAGTTCGAAGGTCCGGTGCTGCTTCGCCACGCGCTCAAGAAGTCGATCAACACGGTCGCGATTCGCGTGACGTACGAGATGAAGCCCGACGCGATCGCCGCGATGGCGCAGAAGCTCGGCATCGTCAGCGAGCTGCCGAAAGAGATGTCGCTCGCGCTCGGCTCGGGTGAGGTGACGCCGCTCGAGCACGTCAACGCGATGGCGACGATTGCCGCGGGTGGCATCGCGATGGCGCCGCGCTTCGTCGAGGCGGTGGACGGCAAGGCATCGCCGCAGCCGGCGGGTACGCAGGTGATGCGGCCCGAGGTTGCGTACGTCGTGACGAACATGTTGACGTCGGTGGTCACCGAAGGCACCGCGACGCGCGCGAACGCGCTGAAGATTCCGATCGCCGGCAAGACCGGTACCTCGAACGAAGCGCGCGACACGTGGTTTGTCGGCTACACGCCCGACTACATCATCGGCGTGTGGGTCGGCTACGACGACAACCGGCCGATGGGTGGCAAAGAGACCGGCGGCACGACGGCGGTGCCGATCTTCGTCGACGTGATGAAGGCGATGGCGCAGCCCGCGAAGGCGTTCCCGAAGCCGGCGAAGGTCGTCGACCGCCTGATCGATCGCGAGACCGGCCTGCTCGCGCCCGAAGACGCGCCGAAGAGCACGACGCTGAACGAGGTGTTCGTCGAGGGCACGGAGCCGACGCAAGTCGCGCCGAAGCCGGGCGAGGTCACCGAGGGCAGCTCGGTCACGGGAGAGTACGGCGATTGAAGCGGGGCGCCCCGCAGCCCGGAGTGCCGTTCCATTTCGGGGGCCGCTCCATGGTGGGGGCCGCTGTCGTCGTTTTCGCGTTCGCTGCGCCCGTCCGTGCTGACGCGCCGCCGCCGCCACCGCGGCCGACGGGACCTGATTCGTTCCTCCGCGATCTCGCGCGCGACGTACGTGCGCGCATCGACGCGGTGATCGTCGCCCGGCCGCCGAAGCTCGTGCCGCCGAAGAAGGTCGACGTGCGCTGGAAGCTCGCGAAGCTCGGCTCGCTCGATCTCGGCGCGCCGCTCGTCACGCTGACCGGGGCCGATCTGGATGGGGATGGCAAAGGTGAGCTCTACGCGGTGACCACGCGCGACGTGATCGCGATCGGCGTGCGCGGCAAGAAGCTCGAAGAGCTCGGCCGTGTCGCGTTTGCGGGCGAGCCTGCGTTGCCGATGCCGCGCGACGTGGTCGGCAGCGCGACGGTCGACGCTGGTGCGCTGGTCGCGAGCGTGTCGAGCTTCGCGAAGAGCCTGCGCGTGATCTGGAAGGGCAAGGCGCTCGCGGCGTCGAGCGGCGACGCGGGCTTCATGCTGTGCCCGGGTGAGGTCGCGCAGCTCGCGCCCGGCCGCAATTACTTCGGCGACGCGACCACCGGGCACTACGGGGCGCGGTGCCGCAGCGGGCTCGTCGAGCCCGACGGTCGCGCGATCCGCGTGCGCGCGCAGCTCACGCTCGCGAATCGGCTCGAGATCAGCGTCGAGCGCTGCGCGGCGACGAACCTCGGCTGCCAGCCTGCAGCGAAGCACGAGTATCCGGCGGCCGGCGTCGCGTTCGATGTCGCGGATGTCGATCGCGATGGCAAGCCGGAGCTGATCTACACGGGCGCTGCCGCGCCGGGCGATCCAGACCTGATCAAGATCGTCTCGATCGGCGATGACGAGAAGAAGCACGCGAAGCTGCGCAAGTCGTTTACGGCGGGCGGCGTCGCGGGCATCGCGGTGAGCGACCTCGACGGCAATGGCGTGCCCGAGGTGGTGGCGGCGGTGCGGATCGTCGGCGCGACACGGGTCGATCTATGGAGGATCGAGTGAAGCGAGTCGCGCTCGTGCTCGCGCTCGCGTTCATTACGGACGCGCACGGCGAAGGCCGTCCTCGCTACGGCGGCAGCGTGGAAGCGACGTTGCTCGGTGCGCCGGCGTCGCTCGATCCGATCGCGGCACGCAGCCACGCCGAAGCGACCGTCACGGGGCTCGTGTTCGATACGCTGTACCGGCTCGGGCCGGGTGGTGTCGTGCTGCCGCACGTCGCGGCCACAGCGCCGGTGCTCGACGAGAAACAGACCACGGTGCACATCGCGATTCGTCGCGGCATTCGCATGCACGACGGCAGCGAGCTGACCGCACAGGACGTGGCGTCGTCGCTCGAGCGCGCACGCACGCAGGCCCGTTGGCTGTTCGCGCCGGTGCTCGCGGTCAAAGCCGACGGCGACGCGATCGTGCTGTCGCTGCGCGCGCCGGTCGCCGAGCTCACGATGCTGCTCTCGCTGCCGCAGCTCGCGATCACGAAGGCCGGTAAACCGCCGGGCGATCGGCCGATCGGCAGCGGACCGTACGCGGTCGACGGTCTCGATCGCCAGCGCCGCAAGCTCGCGCTGCGCGCGTTCGACGATCACTTCGCAGGTCGGCCGTACGTCGATCAACTCGCCCTGACCTGGTACGACACGCCCGACGGTGAAGCGCGCCGGTTCGAGACCGGTAAGTCGCACATCTCGGCGCGCGGCGCTGCGGCGTTCGCAGGCGGTCAGCCGACGTTTCGCACCGACGACGTCGAGGGTCCGCCGGCGCTACTCGTATTCGTCGGCTTCGGCCGCGCGCACGCCGACATCACGAACGACAAGGCATTCCGCCGGGCGCTCGATCTCGCGATGTCGCGCGGCGGCCTCACGACGATCAGCTCGGGCGAGCGCGTGGTGCCGACGCGGTCACCGGTTCCCGTCGAGGCCGGCGGCTACGCGCTGACGGGCGCCGGTAAAGCGGCCGATCTCGTGGCCGCGCGCGCTCAGCTCGCCGATGCAGCGAGGCGCGTGCCGGCGCTTGCCGCCGACAAGCTCTCCAAGCTGCGGCTCGAGATCGTCGTCGAGGATACGCGCCCCGACGATCGCCAGATCGCCGAGCGCGTGTCGCTCGCGCTCGACAAGCTCGGCATCCAAGCGGTCATCACGCCGCTATCGGCGCCCGACCTACGCAAGCGCGTCGCGGCCGGCCAGCACGATCTTTGGATCGGCCAGCACGCGGTGCCGGTCACCGCGCAGCTCGTGTGGTGGACCGCGGCGTTCAGCGCGGGCGGCGACGATTGGGCGGCGAGCGCATTTTCCGCCGGCACGATCGAGCCGGGCGCCGCAGCCAACGAGTTTGCGAAGCGGCTGCCGATCGTGCCGCTGATGTTCCGCTCGGTGCGGATGTGGCATCCGACGAACCTGCGCGGCATCGCGTTCGATGCGGTCGGGCGGCCCTGCTACGAGAATCTGTTCCTGCACGGCGCGCCGACGCCCAACAAGGGCCGGCCATGAAGCTGCGCGGCCGCTTCACGCTGACGCTCGCGCTTGCCGCGCTCGTCCCGATCACGGTCGCCGCGGTGCTCACCACGCGGGTGACCGCACAGCGCGAACGCGAGCGCTACGAGTCCGATCGCACCAAGGCTGCCGCGACGCTCGAACGCGAGCTCACGCAGCTCGAGACCGTCGTCCGCGACACCGCCGCATCGCTCGCCGCGCACGACCACCCGCTCGTCGCCGAGATGTTGATCGACTACGCCAAAGGCAACGGCGAGCTCGACGCCGCCGCGCAACGCAAGCTGCGCGAGCGCTCGGGGCCGTTCATGCGCGGCCTGTCGCTCGATCTGCTCACGATCACCGGCCCCGATGATGTCGTCCAGGTCGCGCCGCACTACCGCGCGAAGATCGGTGATGTCGACAAGACGATCCGCGAGCTCGCGACCGCGCACGCCGGCGCGCCGTTCTACGCGATCGAATCGACGATGACCGGCCGCACGAAGGAGAGCATGCTCGTCGCGCAAACCGCGCAGCTGTCGCGCGGAGAGGGCTACACGGTCGCGCTGCTCGCCGGCCGCAAAGTCAGCGAGGAGCTGCTCAAGGTGCTGCGATCGAATAACGTCGATGCGCGTATCGTCACCGCCGACCGCAAGATGGAGCTGGTTCCCGCGGGTCGCAAAGATTGGGCGGTGCTCGCGAGCGACACGCTGCTGAGCCGTCCGCTGCTCGATGCCGATGGCAAAACCGTCGCGATCGTCGAGGTCGCGATCTCCGATGGCGGGCTCGACAAGGTCCTGCGCGACATCACGCTGACCTCGGCGCTGCTCGCGCTCGGTGCGCTCGCCGCCGTCGTGCTGACCGGCATGTTCGTCGCGCGCCGCACCGCTCGCGATCTCGACCTGCTCGTCGAAGGCTCGCTCGCCGCGTCGCGCGGCGATCTCGATTTCCGCGTCCCGGTGCGCAGCAGGGACGAAGTCGGCGCCGTCGCCTCCGCGTTCAACTTCATGATGGAGGATCTCAAGACGTCTAAAGAACGGCTCGTGATCGCGGAGCGCATCGCGGCGTGGCAAGACATCGCGCGCCGGCTCGCACACGAGATCAAGAACCCGCTCACGCCGATCCAGATGGCGATGGACACGCTGCGCAAGAGCTACAAGAAGCAGCACCCGTCTTTCGAGGAGATCCTCGACGAGTCGACGCGCACCGTGCTCGAGGAAGCCGATCGCCTCAAGAAGATCGTCGCTGACTTCGCCGATTTCGCGCGGATGCCCAAGCCCGAGCTGTCGCGCATCGACCTCAACGAGATCGTGCGCTCGGCGCTCTCGCTCTACCAAGGCGCGGTCAAGGTCGACTCGCGGCTCGCCAAGGACCTGCCAGAAATCGACGGAGACAAGGGCCAGCTGACCCAGGTGCTGCTCAACCTCGTCGAGAACGCGCGGGACGCGATCGGCTCGCGGGACGACGGCCGCATCATCGTCACGACGAGGCGCGGTGAAGCCAACGATCGCGCGATGTTGATCGTCGAGGACAACGGCCCGGGCGTCCCCGGCGACCTCAAGGACAAGATTTTCGCGCCCTATTTCACGACGAAACAGGCCAAGGGCGGGACCGGGCTCGGCCTCGCGATCGTCCACCGCATCGTTTCGGACCACGGGGGCCGGATTACGCTTTCCGACGCGTCTGAACGCGAGCACCGTGGCACAGGAGCGCGGTTTACGATCGAGCTGCCTCTCCGCAGCGGTACGGCTTTGCTCGCATCGCGCATCTAAACCCGGCTATCGTAGAGGGGTAGGGAGGGGCTGTATGCGTCGACTTGAAAAGACCATAGAGGAGATCGGCTGGACGAAGAGCATCGCGCGCTTCGCGAAGACCGACACGGTGGGCCGCGCGTTCGATGCGATGAGTCGCGAGGCGCACGACTGCGTGCTGATCCTCGACGGCGACACGCTCGCCGGCATCTTCACCAGCCGCGACTTCCTCAACCGCGTGGCCGCGCTCCGCAAGGACCCGCAGAAGCTCCCGCTCGGTGACGTCATGACAGCGAGCCCGCGCACGCTCCGCGCACGCGACGGTGTTGCATTCGCGATCAACTGGATGGCGGTCGAAGGCTTCCGCAACGTCCCGATCGTCGACGATGCGGGCACTGTGCTCGGCGTGCTTACCGTGTGGGACGTCATGCGTCACCTCAACGACGTGTTCGACGAGATCGAAGCGACGCCGCGCCCGACGCCTCCCCAATCCGACATCTCCGAAGTCATCGCGATGGTCGATCTCGGAGGAGGTGGATGATGGCGGTCACCTCTGAAATGAGCGGCGGCATGCGCGCGCTCGTCGTCACGCAAGTCTCCGACCTACCGCCGCGCCAGTTCGCGACGGTCGACGTCGCCGACCCGATGTTCAAGGTCGTCGATACGATGAAGGCCAAGCGCCGCGGCGCGGTGCTGGTCACCGAGGACGGTAAGCTGATCGGCATCTTCACCGAGCGCGACTTGATCAGTCGTCTCGATCACGACGACGCGCTGTGGTCACACGTGCTCGTCAAGGATGTGATGACGCCGCACCCGACCGTCGTCCGTCCGTACCAATCGGTCGCCGAGGCGATGAATCTGCTCATGCAAGGTCGCCGGCGTCACCTGCCGATCGTCGACGACAAGGGCAAGGTGCTCGGCCTGCTCTCGATCCGCGACATCCTCAGCTACGTCGCGAGCAAGTTCCCCGAGGAGATGATGAATCTCCCGCCGACGCCAGAGCACGAGTCGTAGCCGGACCTCAAAGGTTGCGCTGCCGCGCTCGACTTCGTGTCGAGCTGGCGATCGCTGCGTAGTGCACGGCGAGTGCCAACGGGAACGACCGCGTTCGCGCAATGCGCTGCGCCGTCGCGTTCGTCGCGGCATCGCAAGTGCAGAACCGCGATGCGAAGAAAGGCGAGGAGACCATGATGAGATCTGGAGCTTGTTTTTTCATCCTGCTCGGCGCCGCGTGCATTGCACCGCCCGACGAACAAGCGGCAGTGCCGCTCGTGACGACGTGCGACGACGGCGGCTACGACTACGACACGCCGTGTGGCACCGACGGTGGTCCCGATTGCGCGCAGGGCTGGTGCATGAACGCGTCGGATTCATGCGCGGAGGGCTACATCGCCACCTGCGATCCGCTGTTTGTCGTGGTCTCGAGTTGCGTGCCCGATGGCCTGCCGGCGCCTCCGGACCCGCCTGTGGTGTGCGAGACGACGCTACCCGTTGGTGTTGATCAGAGCGCAACCCTGTTGAGCCGCACACACTTCGATCCGGATGACGTGCACCTCGAGGTCGGCGTCGTCGCCGGCGATGCGCAGGACATGACCGGCTGGGTCGATCCGCTAGGCGCCAAGGGCAAGGTGAAGATCACGACCAATGACGGCTCGCTGAATGGCAAGTACGAAGTGGTCAAGAAGACGAAGGACGAGATCGAGATCAAGGTGACCGGCGGCGGCCTCGCGGCGGACTTCGATCCGAGGGACCCGCTCGTCATCAAGCTCTACAACCAGTGCGGCAAGCAGAAGTACTCGAGCACCGGAACCGTGCGAATCATCGGCGGCAAGCGGGTGTCGCTCAAAGCCGGCCCAGACGACGTCGACGTGTCGAAGGGCGGCGGCGGCGTCATCACGATCAAGCAGGGCGGCAAGGAGATCACGATCACCCCGAAGGGTGACAACACCGGCGCGAAGCTCGACGGTGGCGACGCGAAGATGGATTTCAAGAAGGACTAGCTACACGCGTTAACCAGGAGTGAACATCAGGTTAACTCTCAGTTCACGATCGATCCGCTAGCGCGGGACCGGGCGTTTGTAGACGGTGACGATCGGAACGCCGCTCGCGCGCAGCACGAACACCGGGCGCACCGTGCCGTACGACTTCCAGATCATGTAGTCGTGCCGGTTGAAGTGCTTCTCGTGGACGACCATCGCGAGGTTGCTCGCCTCGATGCCGGGCTGCTCTTGCCCGGAGTGCGGGAAGCCGCGAATCAGTCCGAGCCGCTGGTACCAACCGGCGGCCGGCGATGCGTCGTGCCAGTAGGTGCGCGTCGGAAACTGCGTGCCGAGGAACGGCAGCACGCCGCGCGCGCTCACGCCCCAGAACTGGCGGTTCATGCCGAGGTCGGCGCCGCCCGGTGCTTCGCCCGCGAGTGCGTTGTACCAGGTGAGCGCGTAGGGCTGCGCGGCGACGGTCTCGGTGCCGATTGCAAGCACGATGCTGCCGCCGACGATCCCGAGCGCGACGCGGCGCGCGAGCGCTTCGCTGATCGGGCGCAGCGAGCGCACGTAGTCGGCCGCCTGGCGCGCGGCCCACGCAGCACCAATGCCGGCGGCGATGCAGAGCGTGGGCAGTGCCGGCATCCAGTGTTTCTCGGCGCCGAAGATCGGCGTCGAGCCGAGGAAGAACGGGCTGATCGATGCAGCGGCGGAGAGCGCGAGCAGGAGCGCGGGAGCGCGTTCGTGATCGGCGTTGTCGCCGCGGCGCCAGCGCACGACCAGGACGGATGCACCGGTGCACGCGGCGGCAAGCGTCGCGACCGGCACGGTGAATAGCGTCGTGACGAGCGCGGTGTGCCACGGGAAACGCGGCGCGTTCCAGTTGTCGCCGAGGTATTCGAAGTTGTAGTGCACGTGCGACAGGTGGAACTGGAGCCACTGCTTGATGTGCGTGATCGGTGACAGCCACAGCCACGGCCACACCGCGATCAACGTGAGCGGGCCGAGGATCGCGAGTGACAGCACAACGCGCGGCTTGTGATGGATGAGGCCGCGCCACTTGCCGGCGCGATACGCGACGACGAGATAGTGGAGGCCGAGCGCGAACGGTAGGAGCACTGCGTTGTGCTTCGTCGCGAGCGCGAGGCCGAAGACGACGCCGACCTGCCACGGCCATTTGCGATCGCCGTCGAGGCAGCGCCAGTACGCGTAGATCGTCGCGAACCATAGCGTCATGATCGGGGCGTCGAAGCAGGCGAGACCAGCGTGAAACAGCGCGCGCGGCAATAGCAGCGTGCACAGCGCGGCGATCACGGCTTCCGGGAAGCCCCACAGTGCGAGCGTCATCGAATAGACGAGCAGCACGAGCAAGCCGGCGAGCAGCGCACTCGGGAAGCGATAGGCGGTGACCTCGTCGGTGATGTGGAGCTTCTTGTAGAGCAGCCAGTGCGAGAACCCGAACGCAGTCTTGATCAGCGGTGGATGCTCGCGGTTGTTGGCGGTCGGATCGGCGCCGCCAAACGAATCGGTGATCGACTTCTTGCCGGCACCGTGCTCGAACGTGACGAGGCCGAGCCACCAGTCGGCGTACTTGCTGGCCGCGCCGAAGTACACGGTCTCGTCGCGTGCGATGCCGATCTCTTGCTGGTTCGTAGTGACGAGCAGCACCGTGATGAGGGCGAGCGCCCAGCCGATCAGGCGCGGCTTGGTCGGTCGCCATTGCCACTTCATCGCCGGGCCTCCGCAGCAAAGCAGATCAGGCGATTTGGATCGGTGGCGCTCGCGATGAACGTGACGTCGGCGGGGCCCGGTGTGGTCGGCGCGGCGAAGCGAACCCAGCCGTCGTCGACGCCCGGTGCGACTTGCGCGACCACCTGGCCGCCGATCTCGACGGCGAGGGTGCCGGGGCCGCGCGGCGAGCGGCGCGTGAACACGTCGGCGAGGCCGGCGTAGCCGACGAGCTCGCTGCCGAGCTGCAGCTGCGGAAATGTGATCCGCACCGAGCCTTTCGGCGGGGGGATGATCTGGATGCAGCGGCGCGGCGTGAAGCCGACCTCGGCGAGCTCGAGCGTTGGCCGACCCGGG
>DATDCH010000908.1:0-10653 GCA_036524455.1 Kofleriaceae bacterium
CTCGATCTCGCGCAGGCCGGCCTCAGCAAGGAGCTCGATGAAGCGGATCTTGTCCGCCGTCGGAACGTTGCGCGCTTCGTTCTGCAAACCATCGCGCGGGCCGACCTCGTAAATGGTCACCTCGGCGGGCAGCTTCACGGCGCGCCTCTCATGCTCGAAGCATAGTTCCGCGCGAGCTGATCGACTAGCGACGGCGTCAGCTCGACGAGCGTGTCGATCACGTGATGTGCGTGATCCTGGCGCCAACCACCGAAGTTTCCTGCCCGGACCGCCACAACCAGGCAGCCAGCCGATCGGCCAGCCTCGATCCCTGCCTCGCTGTCCTCGATGACAAGGCACTCGGTCGGTGCTAGCCCGATCGTGGCCAGCGCCTTCTGGTAGCCGTCGGGTGCCGGCTTGCTGCGCAGCACGTCCTCGGCGGCGACGATCGTCTCGAAGTGCGCCTCGGGCCCGATCAGTGGCAGCACCTGCGTGACCTCGGTGCGCGAGCTGCCGGTGACGAGCGCGCGCGGATGCTGCTGGGTCCAGGCGAGCACGTCACGCGCACCCGGCAGCACGGTGATGCCCAGCTCCGCGAACACCTCGTCGCGTAGCATCGCGGTGTGCGCGATCGTCTCTTCGCGATTCCACGTCAGCTGCGGGTAGCGCGACCTGAGGCTGTCGTAGATCGCGATCCACGACCGGCCGATGATGAAGTCGCGATCGTATTGCTCGATCGTGATGCCGAGCCCGCGCAACAACGCCCGCGCCATGGCCTCGCCGGTCTCGCGCTCGCTGTCGACGAGCGTGCCATCGAGGTCAAACAAAAAGCCGCGGATCACTCCGCGGCCTTATAGCAGGCTCGAGCCCTGGGCGTCTGACGTTAGCCGTTTAGAACGTGTGCCACTGGCCGCCGTTGCAAGCCCAGCTGCCGCGTCCCTCGACGTCGACCGTCTGGCCAAACGCGACGCACATCTCGAAACCAAACGGCAGCGAGCGGCCCTCGTCGTTGTTCCACGTGCAGTTCACGTCAACCTGGTCGCCGACGTTGATGAGGAACGGCGTCTCCGGATCGAACCGGCTCTCCGGCGGATGGAACGTGTACTGCTCCTGCCAATCGGTGGTGAACAGGTTTTCTTTCTCGCCGGTCGTGCGCGTGAGATCGACGGTGATCTTCGTGCCCCAGCGATGCATGTGCGGAATCATGTACCAGAACTTCTGCTGCCTATCGACGATGCAGCTCGTCTTGAACGACGACACGCCTTGCGGCACGTCGAGCGTCGTGTCGAGGAACACGGTCGCGCCCGAAGCGATGTACTGCTTGCCGGGGTCGGCGAAGTGCACGTTGATCAGGCTCTGGCCTTTGACGACCTCGTCGCTCGTGTTCAGGTAGTGGCTGTTGACCACGAGCTGCGCGCCCGCGGGAACGCGGAACACGAGATCGCCCGGCGCCGTGTTCGGCTCGCCGTTGCTGCCGTTACCCGTGAGGTAGCGGAAGCTCGCCATGTCGGTATCGGTGCAGATCCGCTGCGTGCCGGCCGGCTGCTTGTCGAGCGTGTAGAACAGGAGCGCGTGGTGACCGGGCGGCTCGGTTTGATAACCGACCGTCATTTTCACGTCGGTCTCTTTCTCGAAGATCTTGTCCGTCCACGCGCACACTTCGTTGTCGGTGCCCGGCTGGATGTTTTCGAAGATCGGTGTGATCACCTGGAGCCCGTTCTCGGGCACGTCCGGTACTTCGAGGTTGGGTAGCGTTTCTGGCCCCGAAGGTTCGGTGCCGCAGCCGAGTAACGAGATGCCGAGCGCGAAATAGAGCTTGTTCATCGCTTTCCCCTCTTTTACGGACCGAGACAGACCGAAGGCGTGCAGCCACACTGATTGCTCGCGTTGCATGTGCACTCGGCGCCGGTACCGCAGGCGTCGGTCGAGCCCATCGGGCACGTCTTCGTGCAGAAGTGCGTATCTTTGTCGCCGAGGCTCGAGCACAGCGGCGCGGCCTGCGTCATGCCGCAGTCGGAGAGCGAAGCGCAGAACTTTCCAACGCCGAGCTCGTTGCCCATGTCGCCGGGCATGCCGCACTTGGTGAAGTACGCATCCACCGCGGCGTCGGGCGTCTCGCTGCCACCGCCGCAGGCGATCGCAAACAACGCGACGATGAAAACAAATCGCTCGAGCATTCCCCGCCTTCGCGGCGTACGATCCATCACTCGCACCGAGCGCGTCAACCAGGTTTGTCGCGATGACAGTACCTGTGACCAAGTGGGGTCGATCGACCCAAACGTAGAGCGCTAGACCATGCACAACACGCGCATAGCGAAGTGGCTGCGCAGCGTTGGCTTCCAGACCGCGCAGCGTCGGTGCTAGGGTCCTCCGCGATGAGGCGCGCATTCTTGGTTGTGATGGTGTTGATCGGCTGCACGTCGTCGGAAGAAGACGCCGGGCCGCACATCGATCTGGTCTCGACGCCCTACACGCTGCAACCCGGCGAGGAGCGTTACTACTGCTACACGATGGATCTGCCCGCCGAGGACATCGCGATCACGAAGCTGACGCCGACGTACGGCGAGGGCACGCATCACATCTTGTTCTCGCAGTCGATCGCGCCGGAGCCCGAAGGGTTCTCGGACTGCAACGTCCTCATTCGCACGACGTGGATTCCGCTCTACGCCGGCGGTCTCGACTCGGGTCCGCTCACGTTGCCCGAGAAGACCGGCTTCGTGCCGTTCGAGAAGGGCCAGCAGGTGATCATGCAGCTGCACCTGCAGAACTCGACCGATGCACCGATCACCGACACGACGAAGATGCGCATCGACTACGTCGCGAGGACGCCCGAGATCAAGTCGGCGAGCATCTTCGGCATGGACAATCGCAAGCTCAACATTCCACCGAATACGCCGGAGATGAAGAGCGAGATGAGCTGCACCGTGAGTCGCGACCTCGAGGTGTTCGCGGTGATGGGTCACATGCACAAGTTCGGCGTGCACATCGACCTGTCGCGCGGCGCAACGGCCGGCGAGGAGATGCTCTATCAAACGTCGTGGGACTTCGAGACGCAGCCGGTCACACCGATGAAGTTCCGCGTCAACCTGGGTGACAAGCTCCACCTGCGCTGCACGCACAAGAACGACACCGCCACGGCGGTGCCCTACGGCGAGAGCTCGGATACCGAGATGTGCTCGTTCGTGATGTACCACGCGCCTTCGACGGCGCTCGACGGCTGCATCAGCGAATAGCCAAGACCCGGCGCGGCAAGCCGGCGGATCTGCACGGGGTGTAACCGGCGATCGAAACCGTGGCACATACCCTGTGTCATGCTCGTCGGAGTATCCATGCTGCGCTTCTCGCTCGTCGTCGCCCTCCTCGTCCCTGCCGCGTGTGCGAACCGTGCCAAGCGGTCCATCGACTACTACGACTCCGGCGACTACGCCGCGGCGGTCCGGGCCGCGGACGAAGGGCTTGCGAGCCATCCCGACGACGACAACCTGTGGGCGATGAAGGTGCGCGCGTCGGTCGCGCTCGGCGACGCCGAAGGCATCGCGAAGGCCTATCAGCAGTACGCGTCGAAGCGCGGCGGTGACGACAAGGAGCTGCTGCGCGAGCTGTCGACCGCGACGCTCGGTGCAGCGCTGACCTCACCATCGGTGAAGATGAAAATCGCCGCGATCGAAGCGATCGAGAGGATCGAGATCCACTCGTTGACCGATCAGGTCGCGGAGCGCATGGGCGACGACGACGATCGCGTCGCCGCCGCGGCTGCGGTGGCGCTGTTGCGCGGCATGCCGGGCGCGCCCGACGTCGCCGACGACATGATGAAGAGCGACAACGCCGAGGCGCGACGGATCGCGGTCGAAGGTGTCGGTCGCAAGATCGCCAAGATGCCGGGTGCGATCGGCAAGCTCGCGCTCGTCGATCTCCAGAAAGCTGCCACGGACTCCGACCCGCGCGTGCGCCGCGCCGCGATTCGCTGGCTCGGCATGAACAAGGACAAAGAGGCCGTCGACATCATCATGCCGCGCCTGAAGGATCCCGACGACAGCGTGCGCGCCGCCGCTGCAAGCGCGCTCGCACGGATCGGTG
Organism: Kofleriaceae bacterium; assembly: GCA_036524455.1. Taxonomy (GTDB): domain Bacteria; phylum Myxococcota_A; class Polyangia; order Haliangiales; family Haliangiaceae; genus JABFXX01. Next base: position 4,057 of record DATDCH010000908.1, read on the forward strand.
TCGGCAACCTTGGTGCGCTCGGCAAGCAGGCGCTCGCCGACCGTTCGCTCGCGGTGAGACTCGCCGCCGTCGAGCTGCTCGTCACCGCGAACGCCGACAGCGACCTCGTCGTGCTCACCGACGACGCCGATCCGATGGTGGCGCTACAGGCCGCGATCGCGCTCAAGGCAAAGCGACCGGAGCTCGTCGACAAAGCGATCAACCGCGCGGCCTCCGCCGAGGAGTGGACGATCCGCGCCGGCGTTGCAAATCTGCTCGTCACCGCGCTCGGCAAAGACGCAGCACGCACGTACGCGCAGAGGCTCGCCGATGACGCGCACCTCGGAGTGCGCCTCGCCGCCGCGCGCACATTGGTCAACGTCGATGACAAAGACGGAGCCAAGCGCGTGTTTACCGCCGCGCTCGGTGACGCCGAATACGACCAGCAAGCAGCCGCGGATCTTGCTGGTCTCGGCGCTCCCGACGGCCTGGATGCGTTGTCGCGGTTCGTGCGCGACATCAAGCGTACGCCTGCGCAGCGCGCGGCGGCCGCATCGCTGCACCGCTCGGCGCGCCGCGTGACCGGTGGGCTCGTCGCTGCGCTGGCCGATGGCGATGGGCTCGTGCGGGTCGAAGCGGCTGCCGCACTGGGTACCCTCGCCAAAGAGCGTTAGTCGCAGGGTTCTCTACAAGAAAATTCGCCGACGAGGTTCTGGTAAGCTTGTGCCCTTCTCGTGAGGGCCGCCATTCGTACTGCCGCGTTGGTCAGCGTCACCTTGGTGGTGGCGTGTACGCCGATGCGTCCGCGACCTCGCCCCGGCGGCGGCGGCAGCAACGGCAACGTGAAGCTCGCGGTGCTGCCGGCCGAGAGCGCCAAGTTTCCCCAAGCGGCGAAGGCGATCACCGACTCGCTCACGAACGCGACGGTCGCCGGTGTCGATCGCAAAGAGGTCTCGAAGGTCTCGCTCGAGGTGGTGCAGCTGTCGATCGAGTGCCTCGAGCCGACCGTCGACTGCTACCAGGCCGTCGGCAAGTCGCTCGCTGCGAATCGGCTGCTGTTCGCGCAGGTGTCGGGTCGAAGCAAGCACGTGAAGATCACGGTGACGCTGTTCGACGTCGACGCGAAGTCGCCGAAGACCGCGCAAAAGACGTTCGGCAGTGAGAAGGAAGCGACCGCGGGGGTCGCTGATCTTGTGGCGGAGGCGACGCGATGACGAAGAGGCCGAGCGACGAACATGCCGTCGTCGAGATGGACGCGATGGACGAGGCCGAGTGGGAGAAGGATGTCCACACGCCGATCGTCCAGCACGACCAACTGTCGAAGCTCGTCAAAGCGTCGTCGGACAAAGAGCCGGTACCGGAGCGAACGCCCGTGCAGACCACCGCCGCGACGGTGAGGCGAACCCCGAACACGGTCGCGAAGCCAACGCCCGCGAAGCCGACCGCATCGGGCAGCGGCGTCGTCGCGAAACCCGAGGAAGCCGCCGCGCCACCCAAGCGCCGCGTGCGCCCATCGGCCGCGCCACCGTCGGCAACCCTGACGCCGTCCGCCGCGAGGGAAGCACCCGCGGCGAAGGCACACGCGAGTCACGCGAGGACGGTGCCAAAGCCTGCGGCGACCACCGCGCCCGGGCAGCCGCCAGGACCACCGCCCGCGGCCGCAGCGCCGGGACCACGAACGACGGCGCCGGGACAGCCGCCAGGCCCGATGCCCGCGGCGAACCAATCGTCGTCGCGAGCTCCGGTGCCCGCGGCGAACCAATCGTCGTCGCGGGTCGCGGCTGCCGATCAGTCGTCGTCGCGGATCCCGCAGCCGGCGGCGAACCAATCGTCGTCGCGCCTCGCTGCATCGACGCTCGGCGCATCGAGCTCGGCGCCGTCGCCGATGAGCTCTGCCAGCTCGGGTCCGACGAGCGCACGTGCTGCATCGCCAGCGCCGTCGCCGCGCGCGACCAATCCGGCGAGCCCACCACCGCCGCCGGCTCCGCCACCCACCCCATCGACAGCGAGCGAGACCGAAAGCCCGACGGCGGCGAGCGATGCTCCATCGGCGTCAGTACGCAAGCTGCCGCTGCCGCCGCCGCGCGCACCGCGGCCGACCTCCTCTGCCGCGCGCTCGATGCCGACGCCTCCACGCGGAGGCAACTTCGCGTTCGCGGGGTCATCCGACGCGCCGGCAAAAGCGGGCGACGACGCGCCGACGGTCGTCGCACCGCCGGTGATCATCGACGACGACCTCGAGATTCCCGCGGCGCACCGAACGCCGACGTCGGAAGCGGCGGTGCTCGCGAAACCGCTCGACATCACCAGCGAGACCGTGCGCAGCGACGGCAGCGAAGCAACCGTCGCAACGCCGCCGCCGATCCGCGAAGACAATCCGTTCGACGATGCCGTGTGGCGACGCGAGGGCGGCCGCGACTCCGACGCCGATGTCGGCGAGGTCGCGGGCGCGCATCCGATCGTCGGTGGCAATCCGCTGCGCGAAGCGATCGCAGCGTTCGTCAAGAACAAGCGCAATCTCGCGATCGCCGCCGGTGCGGTCGTGCTGCTAGCCGTTTTGATCGTGTTCGCGACGGGCGGCGACAAGAAGCCGTCGGCGAAACAGGCGAGCGCAAAGCAGACGACGAAACGCGAGCCCGCCGCGAAGGCCGCGCCGAGCGAACCGCCGGCCGAGCCGACGAGCGAGACCGGAAGCGCTGCGGTGGAGCCGGAAACCCCGAGCCAACCGAGCGAGCCCGCGGTCGCGCCGAGCGAGACGCCGACCGAGCCGACGCCCAGCGAGCCCAAGCCGACCGAACCCAAGCCGAAGCGCACGTCGCCGACGCTCGGTGGCAAACAAGTCGTGCTCGAGTACGACACGCAGGCGCGCGAGGGCAAGCCGATCGCGAACGCGGGCAAAGACGATCAAGCAGCGATCAACAAAGCACGCACGTCGTACGCGGCAGGCAACACGCGACTGTTCGCGGGCGACGCGGACGGCGCGATCAAGAACTACAAGCAAGCGCTCGGCTACTACCCGGGCTATGTCGCTGCGTATCGCGGACTTGGTCTCGCGTACGCGCAGAAGGGCGAGAACGCCAACGCGGTGCGCGCACTGCGCACGTACGTCGGCTCTGCGCCGGGCGCGAAGGACGCGCCGCTGATCCGCAAGCGTATCCAGACGCTGAAGTAGCGCAGCGGTCCCTGGCACTCGACGCAGAACGACCGTCGCGCTGCGCGAACGCAACGGGAGCTAGCGCGCCCGCAGATCGCGAACGCGCCAGCGTCGGGGCGATGCTCAGTTGCGGTGATCGCGAACGCGCGGGCCCGGCGCCGGAGCGGCGCGGACATCCCAGCGACCATCGACCCACACCCAGCGGTTGCCCTGGAGCTCCCAGCGACCCGCGACCCACATCTGGTTCGCGCGCTCGCGCTCCCAGTGGCCATCGACCCACGCCCACTGACCGCCACGCCAATCCCAGCGGCCGGTGATCCAGATGAAACCGGACTTCGGTTGCACGGTTTCGACGCGGATCGGAGGCGGCGCCGCGTTCGGATATTGCGAGACGGTCACGGTCGCGCCACCACCACCGGTGACGGTCACGCCGCCCTGCGCGGTCGCGGTGCCGGTGTTACGCGGAGGCGGAGGCGGCCGATGATCGGTGACGACCGTCGTCGTCGTGCCGCCGGTGACGACCACGCCACCTTGTGCACCACCGACCGTCGGCGGCGGCGTCGGGTTCGCACCCGCCTGCCACGTGCCTTCGACCCACACCCATTGGTTGCCACGGCGGTCCCAGCGGCCCTCGGCAAAGAAGAAACCAGCGCGCTCACGCTCCCAGTGACCACGGACCCAAACCCATTGGCCATGACGCCAATCCCAACGGCCGCGCACCCAGACGTGGCCCGGGCGCGCCGTCGTGAACTCGACCTCGGCTTGAGGCGGTGGCGGTTCTTGATAGACGACAGGTGTCGTCGCTTCGACCGACATGCTGCCGCGGCCACTCACCACGCACGCAGGCAGCGCTAGCGCGAGTACGAGAAGTAGATGTCCTGAACGCTTCATTTGAGTCTCCCTTGTGCGGATGGGACGGCCAGGTCCCCGGATTCCTTCAACCGCCGAGTATTCCCAAGGCTCTGGGGGGTGTCAACGCACCTAGGTCCGCGGCCTTACAGATGCTCGTGATGGGCATCACCAGCGTAGCAATCGTTAGGGAGTGAACCAACACCGCGTGACGCCTGTGTTCGAGGATGCGGGCCATGCATCGCCTAGTTGTGGTGATTGCGATCGCGGGTTGTGGCAAGCCACACGACGCGACGCCCGATGCGCCTGTCGACGTCGCGATCGATGCCCCGATGGCGCCAGTTTTTCGCAATCCGGTGAACCTGCCGGACGAGCAGCTCGCGACCGAAGCGCTGAAGATCCTCGGCGCGAACGTGAGTGGTGCGTCGTCGAACTGCGAAGGCTGCCACGGCATGACGCGGCAGCGGCTCAACTACTGGCGCGCGCTGTCCGACGTCGCGATCGATAAGTGCTTTACCGATCTTTCTGTCGCTACGCCGGAGTCGGCGCTCGCGATGATCGATTGTGCGCGCTCGATGCCCGAGGTGCCGGGCTCCGACTTCGACACCAAGAAGCTCGGCATCTACGCGACCGCCGCGAAGCTGCCCTGGTATGCGTTCACGTTCTGGCGCGCCTACGGCGACGAAGGCACAGCGAAGCTCGCGCAGTTCCAAGACGCCGCCGGCATGCCGAAGGGCGATGCCGCACCAGCGCTGACACAAGAACAGTTCGACATCGTCGCCGAGTGGTTTTCTCGCGGCGTGCCCGCACTCGACGCGACGCTGCCGAACGATCCGCCGCCGCAATCGTGCACGCCCGGCATCTCGTCGGAAGTCGCCGCGCACGTCACCGCCATGGCACAAACCGGTTGGCGCGCCGTCAATCGCACGAACATGATGGCGATGTACGACTGCGGCACGGCGACCGATCCGCGCAACTGCCTCGCCGAGAGGCCGCTCGCAACCACGCTTCCGTTCGGCACCGGCTGGGACCTGCCAGGTCGCGGCAGCTCGCGGCTGCTCTACGACGTCACGTACGTCAGCTCGTTCTGGACGCGCAGCTCGCCCGACGGCCGATTCGTCGCGCATGGCGTGGCCAACGTCAGCGGTTCGTACGTGATCGATCTGCAACGCAACGCGCAGGTCTCGATCGCGACCCAATACGATCCGGCGTTCTTCCCCGACAACTCCGGGTTCGTGTTCCAAGGCGGCACGCGCAACACGTGCTCGATCAGCGTGCTGACGTCGAACCCGACCAGCATCGCGATGACGGAGCCGGAGTGCGTGCGCCTATCGACGATCGGGCTCTATCAGCACGTCGGGCGCATGCTCGGCGGCGGCGACTACTTCGGCATCGACAGCCAGTTCGTCTCCGACGATGGTGGCAAGACGCCGACGATCGGCGATCCAGACGCGTCGTTCACGTCGACGGGCTACACCGACTTCACGCCCGCGATCTTCGACGGCACGAAGTTCGTCGCGAAAGCGCGCGTCCGCGTGCTGCAACCGTTCGAAGGCGACTCCGTGCTGTCGCCGTCCTCGAAGCTCGAGCTGACGCGCGTGTCGGGCCCGAACGAGCGCCAGATCGGTTACGTGCTGCGCAAGGTCAACGCGACGCCGTCGGGCACGACGTACTCGATCACCACGCCGGAGATCGCGCGCTACTGCCTCTCGGGCGGCAAGCCGGGCTTCTCGTACGACGAACGCTGGATCGCGTTTCATCATTACGTGACGAATTCCGATGCGACCGAGCTCGGCTTCGCCAGCTCGAACGATCCCGGATTCACCGAGTACAAGATGAAGGGCGCGGCGAACGTCTACTTGATGGACCTGCGCACCGGCGTGCCGATTCGCATCACGAACATGCAGCCCGGCCAGTACGCGTTGTTCCCGCACTTCCGCAGCGACGGCTGGATCTACTTCCAGGTGCGCGACGCGAACGCCGGCCACGAGTACACGATCGCGAGCGACGCAGCGCTGCTCGCCGAGTGATCACGCGCTGTTTCTGCGTCGAGGCTTGGGCGCCGTGACGTGATACCGTGGTGATCGGGCGGCTCCGGTTGTGCTTCCTTCTACTGTTCGGTAGCGCATCCACTCTCCGCCCACCCTTTCCATGGATCGGATCCGGACGCTCCTGCTGGCGCGCACGCACGTCGTCGTGATGGATCCCGATCTCGTCGCGAGCGCGGCCACGCGGCCGACGCGCGATCGCGATGTCGAGAAGTTCGAGGACGACCTCGCGCAGCTCGGCTATGTGATGAGCCTCGACCTCGCGACGATGGTGCGCCGGTTGCCGCACCAGACGATGCAAGAAATGCGCGGCTGGATCTACGACACGCTCGCGCAGCAGCTCGGCGCGCATCGCCCGCACGTGCCGCTGTTTCGAGCGTTCCCCGACGGAGTGCTCGCCGATTCGCAAGCGCAGTACGGCAAGCGCATGCTGTCGTGGCTGCTGACCAAGCCCGAGCAGCCGTGCCCGTGGTGTTCGCAGGTGAAGCCGGTCGGCGCGCTCGACCCGTGCGGCCACCTCGTGTGTCGCGAGTGCTGGGCGGGCGCGAGCTTCGCGGGCTGTCCGAT
>DATDCH010000909.1:0-5721 GCA_036524455.1 Kofleriaceae bacterium
CTCGAGCGGCCAACGCGCACCGCGGAACGGGTCGGCATCGCTGAGCGCGTCGATCCGCGTCAGCATGAAGTCGTTGCCCTCGACAATGCTTGGCTCGACGCCTGCATCGGGTGCGACCTGATCGAACGTGCCGGCGAACAGCGCCGCGAGCCCGCGATAGATATCGATCGGACCCGCGCCGGTCGGTTTGACCTCGCGCACGCGAACCTCGCGCAGGCCGAGCTCGTCGCCGTCGATCGCGATCGTCTTGCCGGTCGGCACGCCGGTACCCGCCGGATCGATCGAGAAGCAGTGCAGGCTCACCACCGCAGCCGCCGGTGGCGGCGTGCGCGGCTCGGGACGGCCGAGCGCCTTGGTGAGCTCACCGACCGCGATCTGCCGGCGACGCCGATCGAGCACGCCCCGCACACTCGCGAGTGCATCGCCGTCGAGAAACCCGATCGGATCGGCGGCGAGCTTCGTGCACGCGTCGGCCGGTGCGTCCCAATGGATGACGTAGTCCGCGCAGCTCGCGGTCGTGCCGAACCGTGCGGCAAACAACAATTGGCCGAGCACGTGCTCGACGGCGCGCGAGCGATCGGCGTCGGTCCACCTCGGCCACAGCGGCAAGTGCTCGAACCGCTCTTCGCAGCGTGGTGCGCCGGTCAGCTTCTCGCCGAGTGTGCCGGGGTGCGGATTCGGCAGGTTGATCCACACGTGATGCGCCGCGTGCGGCGTGCCGGTGATCGAGTGCTTGATGTCCGCGAGCCGATCCGGCAGGAAGTCGACGTGCGTGCGCAGCTCGCTCGCCTGGTGCTGAGCGACCTCGACCGGATTCTTGTCGGCCACTGCTCCGAACGCGCCGCCGACCTTGCGCGCCGCGTAGTGCAGCCACGGTTCGTCGAGCTGGCGGCGCTCGCAAATCTCTTTGCGCGTCACGGGATCGACGACGACCGCGACGGCCTGTTGCTTCGGCGCGCAGTCACCAAGGCTCTTGCGGTAGCCGAGCTGGTACGCGCGCTTGACGAGCGCACAACCCGGCTGCTCCTCGGGCGGTGGTGGCGGCGCGGGCGCGGCCACTTCCTCGGGCGGCTGCGGCAAGCAATACGTCGATGCAGTCGGCTCGGAGACGGCGCGCGGATAATCGGCGATGCGCGCGGCGGCGTGATTGTCGATCGCGACGAGCGCGATGCTCGCAAACCCGACGAGCACGAGCACGCGCTGTGCGGTTGCGGGCAGCTCGCGCGGCGCTCGCGGTGCGACCGCTTCGGCCTCACGCAGCTTGGTCGTGGTTGCCGACGCGCGCGGCAACGGCGCGGCGATCCGCGTCGCTCGCTCGCTGGCCGCGCTGCGCACGTCCGGACGCCAGCCCGCCATCGTGAGGCCGAGCGCGAGGCTCGCGAGCAGGCCAACCGCGAAGCATGCGCCCGGGCTCAGGTGCGCGAGGTGCGACGGCGCGAGCTTGCCGGTGATCACGCCGACCGCGACGAGGAATGCCGCGAGGAAGATCGCCGCGATGCTCTTCGCGCCGATCATGCGCGCCTCACGCGCTTCCTGCGTGCGCGCCTCCGCGCATCACTCGTCGCACTGCGCACTCGCGTCACTCCGCTCCCTGGCGCTGCTTGTCGATCACGAGATCTTCGATCGTGATGCGACGGTTCTTGCTCCGCGCGGCAGCGGCGGCGGCCTTCGCGGCATCGTCGGGTTGCGCGGCGACGGGCACCTCGTGCGATGGCGTGTTGTCGGCGTGCGTGCACAGCACGACGTGATCGGGCACCTCGCTGGAGTGCGCGCGAATCTCGCGATATATCGCGTACGCGCGTTCGTAGCCGAGCTGGAAGTTCTTCTCTTTGTCGCCGACGTCGTCGGTGTGACCGTGGATCACCAGCTTGCGCTCGGCGAGCCCACCTTGATCGAACGACAGCACACCGCTCTGCGGATCGCCGAACAGCGCGCCGACCACGCGCTTGCCGTCGGCGGCGACGTCGGTCTTGCCCGACGCGAACAGCACGTCGCCCGGCAGGTCGACCATCCGCACCGTCTGGTTGCCCATACCGATGCCGGTGCCGAGCGCGGTGGTCTGCGTCGCGTTCGTGCCCTTCTCGACCGTCCACACGATCACGAAGAACGCCATGATCTGCGTCATCAGATCGATATAGATGATCGACCACAGGGCGCCGTGACTGCTCTTGCGTCCCGAGCTGTGCTGCCGCCGGCGCGTCACGCCTCGACCTCGATGTCGGCGGTGTTCTCGACGAGCACGTCGAGCGCGTTACACAAGATGTCGTAGTCGTACTCGAGCGCCTTGATGCGCTGATCGAAACGCGACGCCGCGCTCATGTACGCCGACGCGAGGATCGCGCCCCACAGCGTGCATTGCAGCGAGATCGCGAGCTCGGGCGCGAGGCTCTCGACCGACGTGTTCGAGCCGAGTCGATCGAACATGCCGATCAACCCGACGACGGTGCCGATCAGGCCGAACAGCGGCATCACCGCCGCGACGAACTCGAGGTGCGCGTGCAGGTGATCGTAGAGCTCGCGGCAGTCGACGTAATACTGGTGCGCGACGTACTGGGCGTACTCCTTGCCCTTCTTGCGCTTGAGCACCGCTTGCACCTCGCGCACGAACGGGTTGTCGGGAAGCTTGATCTTCTGGCCCGCCTCGATCGGCCCGACCTTGATCCAGCCTTGCTCGTCGCGCTTCATGCGGAGGTGCTTGCGCAGCGCGGTGACCGTATCTTGCAGATAGGTCGCGTTCTTGATCAGGTGCCGTCCCGAGAAGAACACCGTGAACGACGAGCGCAGCAGCTTGCCGAGCTCGGCGCCGGCGACGTAGACGAGCATGCCGAACGACACCAGCAGCATCGACAGGAAGTAGCTCTCGGCGACGAAGAACACGATCGCGACGATGAACACCGCCGCGGCGCCGAGCAGGCCGAGTGCGCCTGCGCCCGCACTCGATTCGCCGAGCGCCAACCCGGCTACGTTGTCACTTTGCTTTGCCATCGCTCTCCGCCTTCATGTGCTGGACGTACGTCGGGTGATAGGAAACGGCATCGACGACCGCGAACGTTGCGAACCCGACGCCCGCGAGCACCGCACCCGCGAGCGCGAACCGCGCCCACCGCGTCGTGCGTGCTGCGGCAACGCCGGGCGTGTACGCCGCGAGGCGACGGATGCGACGTGCGAGCTCGGCGACATGCGGCGCGCGCAGTGCACTTGCCAGCTCGGGCTTGGCAAGCTCCGCACACACGCGGCGCGTGGTGCCGACGAGCTCCGCGGCATACGCGCGTGCGGTCAACAGATCCTCGCGTCGCCAGAACTGCCACGCGAGGTACTGCACGAGGTGATGGCGCGCGCCGCCGAGTGCAGCGTGCTCGTCGGCGAGCGAAGCAGGTGCGCGGGTAACGACGCGCACGATCGCTTGCCACGCGTTCACGACACGTGCAGGCAACGGCCAGTGCATCCGCGCGGCGAGCACGCCGAACGTACCAACGCGCTCCTCGTGGCGGCGGATCCGACCGAGCGCGTGCACGAGCAGGCCGAACAAGAAGTCGCGATCGCCGGCGTCGGTACCGTCGTGCTCGTCGCCCGGATCCCAGTCGAGCCACATCGGATCGTCGTGTGGGCGATGGTTTTTGCGGGGATCGAGACCATCTGGCTCGACGATGCATGCGAGCGTGGGCGGCTCGCCGATCAGCATGCGCTCGTACTCGCTCTCGACCGTGAGCTGCCCCGGCTGGCGCTGTGCCTCGGTCGCACCGACCTCGCCTGGCAAGCTCGCCATCACGAGCCCGACGTTCCAGTGCGTCCAGCTCAAGATCGATACGCGCGGTGCGGCGTAATCGTGCGGCCGGCCGGCGGGGGCGAGCGCGAGCTCGAGCATGCGCGTCGGGATCACGATGCGGCTGTCGGTGAGACCACCGCCGTAGACCGCGATGTCATCGCCACGGCCGGGCAAGAGGCGTACGCGCGCGAGCAGATGCTCGTCGAGCGGCAACCCGTTGCGTGTGTGGTAGCCGATCAAGTACGCGCGCGTTGCCGCGTCCCATGCCGCGACGTCGGCACGTTCGTCGACGAGCGCGCGGTCGAGCGCGACCGCCGCAACTGCAACACCGACGCGCAGCCACAGCCGCACCGCGATCAGCGCGAGTGGGATCGCGAGCGCGACGGTCGTCGTCGGCGCGAGACCGAGCGCATCACCGGCGACCCACGTGAGCAGCGCAACCGGTCCATAGAGCAGCACGACCGCGCACGTGCGCTGCAGCATGACGGCGAGCCACAGCCGCAACACGCGCGGCAACGCCTCGTGCTCGACGCGCCACAACCCGGCGAGCGGCGGGAACACGATCGGGAACGTCGCGACGAGCCAGGTTCCCCAGGCGAGCCCACCCGCTCCGACGACGATGCCTTCGGCGTTTGGTACATCGCCGGCGATCGCGAGCGCCAGCGCGGCACCTCCCGCGAGCGCGATCGACACGGCCGCTTCGCGCAGCGCCGGCACCGCCGCGCGCAGGCCCCGGCCGCGCAGCACGATCGCGACGATGGCAAGTGGCAGCGCGAGTAGCGCGACCAAGCCCGCGAGTGCGAGCAGCACGACGCCGGCGCTCGGCAGCTCCACCGTCGAGCCGGCATCGGTCTCGCCCTTCGCGTGGCGCGCGAGTCGATGCATGCGATCGCGCAGCACGCCGGCGACGTCGGTGCGGCTGGCGCCGAGCGCGATCACGCCGCGCACCGGTGCCGGCGCGTCGGCCCACAGCGGGCGCAGCTCGTAACGGAGCGCGTCGCGTTCGATCGTTACGCGGACGACGAGGTCGATGTCCTTGTCGCCAAACCGCTGGACGTCGTCGACGAGGTCGCTGCGCAGCGCGGTCGCGAGTGCGTCGGCGCGCCAGGCCTCGGCTGCCGAAACCTCGACGGAAAACGTCTTCGGTGGCTCGGCCGCGCGCGCCGCGCCGCCAAGTGCAAGTAGCACCGCGAGCGCGACAGCGAAGCGACGATCGAAAGCCATGAGGCCAGATCCGCCTAACACGACCCCCCAACATCGCGCCTACAATGGCCACGTGGAGGCCACCTCACCCACGCGCAACAGCGAGGCAATTCGCGAGGTGCTCGCGAAGTTCTTGCCGAGCCAGGGCACCGTGCTCGAGATCGGCAGCGGCGCAGGTGACCACGTGCTGCACTTCGCGCGTCAGCTCCCTGCGCTAACGTGGCAGCCGACCGAGATCGACCCCGACGCGCTCGCCGCGCTCACTGCGCGCGTTGCCGAGGCCGCGCTCGACAATCTATTGCCGCCGATCGAGCTCGACGTGCAACGCCAGCCCTGGCCTGGCTCGCAGGTCGCCGCGGTGCTCGCGCTCGATCTCGTCAATCGCATGCCGTGGGAGAATGTGCTCGCGCTGTTCTTCGGTGCGTCGCGCTCGATGCTGTCCGCCGGCATGCTCTTCATCTATTCCGCCGTGCGGTTCAACGGCCGCTACACGGCGCCGGTCAACGAGGAACGCGATCACGCACTCCGCGCCCGCGACGAGCGATTCGCGATGCGCGACATCCGCGAGCTCACCGTTGCCGGCACGCGCACCGGGTTCGGGCTCGAGCGCACACTCGCGATGCCCGACGATCACCACGCGCTCGTGTTCAAGCGCCGCCAGATCCTGCCGCCGACGGGCGCGTTCAACATCGGTTAAAGCGCGTCGTAGTACGGCTCCCAGAAGTCGCAGTACATCGTGCGAACGCCCATCG
>DATDCH010000910.1:0-11329 GCA_036524455.1 Kofleriaceae bacterium
GTCGCAGCCGCTGCACAGGACCACCACGAGCCACCACCGCATCCGCTCAGTGTATCGCGTCGGCGATCGCGGCAGTTAGTAGACCGCGCCGACGCGAGGCGCGGCGTTGTGATCAAACCGGCGTTACTTCCCGTCGTATGCGGCTTTGAGCTGCGCGATATCGAGCTTGACCATCTTGAGCATCGCTTCGGTGACGCGACGCCCGCGCTCCTGGTCTTTGTCCGTGATCCACGTGTCGAGCATCGACGGGGTGATCTGCCAGATCACGCCGAATCGATCTTTGATCCAGCCGCATTGCTCGGGCTTGCCGCCGCCCTCGAGGAACGCGTTCCAATACTTGTCGATCTCGGCTTGGGTATCGCACATCACCATGAGCGAGATGGCATGGTTGAACGGATCCATCGGGCCCGCGCTCATCGCGCTGAACTTCTGGCCGAACAACGTGAGCTCGACCATGGTGACGCTGCCGGGCGGTCCGCTCGGCGTCTCTGCGGGCATCACGTTGACGCGATCCACGCGCGAGTCTGGGAAGATCGACGCATAGAACCGCGCCGCTTCCTCCGCCTCCTTGGTGAACCACAGGTGCGGGACGATCTTCTGGTTTAGCTTCGCCATGCCCACGTTATAGGCACGAGTCGATCACGCCGCTACTTCTGCGGCGATCGCGGTGACCACCTGGCGCACGGTGCGCCCGCTCGTATCCACGGTGCGATCTGCGCGCGCATAGAGCTTTTGCCGAGCCGCAAGCAATGCGCGCAGCTCTTCGAACGCGTGCGGATTCTCCGCCATCGGCCGCTGATCGCCCTGCGCGACGACCCGATTCCAATGGTCCTCCGGACGCGCGCGCAACCAGATCGTGTGAGCGCGCCGCTCGAGCAGCGCATAGTTCGTAGGGTCATTGACGATCGATCCGCCGGTTGCGAGGACCATCGGCGAATCCTGTGCGAGTAAACGCGTGAGCACCTCGCGCTCGACGCGGCGGTAGTACGCTTCGCCGTGCAGTGTGAACACGTCGCCGAGCGCGAGGCCGGTCGCGGTTTCGATCTCTTGATCGACCTCGACAAAGCGCATGCCGAGCTTGCGTGCGAGCGCAGCACCGATCGTCGACTTGCCGGCGCCGCGCACGCCGAGTAGCGCGATCGGCTTGTGGGCGACGGGAGCTTCGGCCGGCGCGAGCAGGGCGGCCGGCGTGGTACCGAGCGCGTGCGCGACCTCCGAGAAGCGACGCAACGAGATATTGCCGTCCCCGGTCTCGAGCTGAGCGAGAAACCGCTCGGAGACCCCGCTCGCCGAGGCGAGCTCCCGACGAGACCAACCTCGGCGCTCGCGCTGCGCACGCACGGTGTGGCCAACGGATTCGAGGAACGTCACGTCTGCAATATAGTGCATGAACAACGTACGTGACAAGCAGTAAATTGCTTGATACACGATCGGCATGGATCCCACGAGCTTCGAGACCCACCCGAGTCGCTACAAGCACTGGCGACTGACCGTGAACGGCGAGGTCGCCACGATGGTGATGGCGGTCGATGACGAGCACCCGCATCGCCCAGGCTACGAGCTCAAGCTCAACTCGTACGATCTCAGCGTCGATATCGAGCTCGCCGATGCGATCCAGCGGCTGCGCTTCGAGCATCCCGAGGTCAAGTGCGTGGTGTTCACGGCCGAGCTCGACCGCGTGTTCTGCTCGGGCGCGAACATCTACATGCTCGGGCAGTCGACGCACTCGTTCAAAGTGAACTTCTGCAAGTTCACGAACGAGACCCGGCTGTATCTCGAAGACGCGTCGGCGCAATCGGGGCTCGCATCGATCGCCGCGTGCAAGGGCACCACGGCCGGCGGCGGCTACGAGCTCGCGCTCGCGTGCGACGAGACGATGCTCGTCGACGACGGCAGCTCCGCGGTCAGCTTTCCCGAGACGCCGCTGCTCGCCGTGCTGCCGGGCACCGGCGGCCTCACGCGCCTCGTCGACAAGCGCAAGATCCGCCGCGATCGCGCCGACGTGTTCTGTACGACCGCGGAAGGCATCAAGGGCAAGCGCGCGAAGGACTGGGGGCTCGTCGATCATCTCGTGTCGCGCACGAAGTGGGACGAGTCGGTCGCCGAGCGCGCGAAGGCGCTTGCGGCCAAGCAGCAAGTGACGCGCGGCCCGGCGTTTGCGCTCGGCGCGCTCGAGCCGAAGGTCACCGCGACCAAGATCGCATACCGGTTCGTCGAGCTCACCATCGACGCGGCGGCGCGCACCGGCAACCTCGTCGTGCGCGCGCCCGAAGGCGCCGAGGATCCGGACAAGCTCGCCGCTGCCGGAACCGAGCCGTGGGCGCTGCGCGCGTTCCGCGAGCTCGACGACGCCTTGCTCCGCCTGCGCTTCGACTTGCCCGACATCGGCATGGTCACGGTGCGCACGGCCGGCAACCGCGACGCGGTCAAGCAGTGCGACGAGCTGCTCGCGAAGTCGACCTCGGGGTTCGCACGCGAGGTGCGCCTGTTGCAGCGCCGCGTGCTCAAGCGCTTCGACAACACCGCGCGCAGCTTCTACGCGGTCGCCGATACGAAGGACACGTGCTTCGCGGGCGTGCTGCTCGAGCTCGCGCTCGGCGCGGACCGCTTCTACATGTTGATCGACGGCGATGAATCGGTCGGCGTCGAGACCAGCGTGGCAAACACCGGCTTCATGACGATGTCGAGCGGGCTGTCTCGGCTCGACGCCCGGTTCTACGGCGAGTCGGCGCGCACGCAGAAGGTGCTCGCGCGCGGCGCTGAAGGCCTGATCCCGAGCGAAGAGGCCGAAGCACTCGGCATCGCGACGATCGCCGCCGACGACATCGACTTCGCAGACGAGCTGCGCATCGCGGTCGAGGAGCGCGCCTCGCTTTCGCCCGATGCGCTCACCGGCATGGAAGCGTCGCTGCGCTTCGTCGGGCCGGAGACCCTCGAGACCAAGATTTTCGGCCGGCTCTCCGCCTGGCAGAACTGGATCTTCACGCGCGCCAACTCGACCGGCCAGCACGGCGCGCTCACCCTCTACGGCCAACCCGAACGCCCGCAGTTCCAGTGGAAGAGGACCTAATCAATGTCCAGCGTACTCACCGACGAGAAGATTCCGAACAACGTCAACCTGTCGGGCGACAAGCGCCTGCAGCGTGCGCTCGAAGCGTGGCAGCCGAAGTTCATCGACTGGTGGAAGGACATGGGGCCGGTCGGCTGGCAGGAGCGCGACATCTATCTGCGCACGGCGACCTCCGTCGAGGCGAACGGCTGGGCGCACTTCGACTACGTGAAGATGCCGGACTACCGCTGGGGCATCTTCCTCGAGCCGAAGGACGGAAATCGCGTGCACGCCTTTGGCGACAACATGGGCCAGCCGGTGTGGGACGAGGTGCCGGGCGAGTTCCGCAACATGCTGCGCCGGCTCGTCGTCACGCAAGGTGATACCGAGCCCGCGAGCGTCGAGCAGCAGCGCGACCTCGGCGCGACCGCGCCGTCGCTCTACGATCTGCGCAATCTGTTCCAGGTCAACGTCGAGGAAGGCCGTCATCTGTGGGCGATGGTCTACCTGCTCCACACGTACTTCGGCCGCGACGGTCGCGAGGAAGCCGAAGAGCTGCTGATGCGTCGGTCCGGCGATGCCGACAAGCCGCGCATCCTCGGCGCGTTCAACGAGCCGACGAGTCACTGGCTGTCGTTCTTCATGTTCACGATGTTCACCGACCGCGACGGCAAGTATCAGCTCGCCGCGCTCGCCGAGAGTGGCTTCGATCCGCTCGCGCGCACGTGTCGCTTCATGCTCACCGAGGAAGCGCACCACATGTTCGTCGGCGAGACCGGCGTGCAGCGCATCGTCAAGCGCGCGTGCGAGCTGATGAAGGAACCAGGCGGGGATGTGCGTGCGCTCGGCGGCGTCGACTTGCCGACGATCCAGAAGTATCTCAACCTGTGGTACACGCTGTCGCTCGATCTGTTCGGCGGCGAAGTCTCGTCGAACGCGGCCGACGCATTCGCCGCGGGCCTCAAGGGTCGTTACAAAGAGGACCGCTACGACGAGCACAAGCTGATCGGCTCGACGTTCGCGATGGACGTGCTGGAGGACGGCAAGGTCGTCCACAAAGACATCGCGATGCGCAACGCGCTCAACGAGGTGCTGCGCACCGAGTACATCAAGGACTGCCAGCGCGGCGTCGATCGCTGGAACAAGACGATCAAGGACGAAGGCATCGACTTCGTGCTCGCGCTGCCGTCGAACAAGTTCCATCGCCAGATCGGCATGTGGGCCGGCCACAATTTCTCGCCTGCGGGCGAGATGCTCGACGCCGCGACCTGGAACGCGAAGCGCGGCGAGTGGCTGCCGAACGACGCCGACGAGACGTACATCAAGAGCCTGATGAAGCCGGTGTACGAGCGCGGCAAGATGGCGAACTGGATCGCGCCACCGGCCAAGGGCATCAACGGCCTGCCGGGCGATTTCGAGTACGTGAAGCTGTAAGCTATCGGCGTCCTATGGACGACGACGAAGAAGAGCGGACCGTAAACGTCGGCAAGCACGCGGCCCTCATCCGAGGGCTGCGGGTGCTCGTCGTCAGTGAGGGCAAGGCCGTCACGCACTGGCTGCCGCCGGCGGGCGACGTCACGATCGGCCGGTTCACCGGCAGCAAGGTCGTGATCAACCACGACACGCTGTCGCGCATGCACGCGATCCTGCGCGTGACCGCCGACGCGATGACCATCGAGGATCTCGGTAGCGAGAACGGCACGTTCGTGCGCGAGGCCCGCATCAAGCCGGGCGAGCCGGTGCCGTTCTCGACGGGCGATGTTGTCCGGCTCGGCGACGTGATCCTGATCTTTCGAATCTGACGAGAACGCCTGCGCGCGACTCGAATACGTGACGCTCTCGTCACAGCAGCTTGCTATCCTTGGCGAATGGCAGAAGCGCCAAAGAAGAAGCGAGCGACGTATCAGGAGGTACTCGATGCGCCCGCGCATATGATCGCCGAGATCATCAACGGCGAGCTCCGGCTGCATCGGCCCGGAAATCCGGCGACCGCCGTCGCAAGCTCTCTGAGTATCGAGATCGGCAGCAGGTTCGGCCGTGGCCGCGGTGGGCCAGGTGGCTGGATCATCCTTCTCGAGCCGGAGCTGCATTTCGGTGAAGAGGTCGTAGTACCCGACCTCGCTGGGTGGCGGCGGGAGCGGCTGCCCGTCATTCCCGACGAACCATTCATGACGTTGCCTCCCGATTGGGTTTGCGAAGTATTGTCTAAGTCCACGCAGCGGACGGATCGGTTCGAGAAGATGCCCCTCTATGCGTCTGTTGGGATCGCGCATGCGTGGCTCGTAAATCCGCGCGACCGCGGCGTTGAAGCGTTCCGCCTGCACGACGGCAAGTGGCTCGCGCTCGGTGTCTACAAGGACAACGATCGAGCACGGATCGAACCGTTCGACGCCATCGAGATGGATCTCGCGCTCTTGTGGGAGGATCTCCCGTTGCCGACGCGCGCGTCGGAAGCGAGCGCCGAGTACGTCTACGGTATCGACAGTTACTATTGATCGTCGTCGGCGACGAACGCGTTCGCGAGCGGGCGCAGCGATTCGGGTAGTGGCGCCGGTATTCGTGCGTCGTAGTCTATCCACACGCGCGCATCCTCGCGGCAGTCGTACGTGCGGCACGTCGCGGGCCGCTGCTCGTACGCGGTGCACGCGCCGGCCGCGTCCATGCACGCGCACTTCTTCGTCACCGGATCGCGCGGCAGCAGGTACGGCTGGTCGATCATGAACGGCAGCTTGCGCTCGCGAATGTCTTGCGGCGATAGCGCGACCTCGAACGAGCAGCAGCGCGCGTTGCACAGGTGAATGCGTGACGCGCAATCGATCGGTGGGCTGTCGACCTCGTACTTGTCGGTGACGAGCGACAGGCGGATCTTCGTGCCGCGATCGGCTTGGATCTTCGCGGCGAGCCGCTTGAAGCTCTGCGGCAGCGAGCCGCGCAGGATCAGCGCGTCGAGCAGCCACTCGAACCGGCGCGACGCCTCGTCGTTATCGGGCAGCGACGGCAGATCGGCGGCCAGCTTCTCGATCATCGCGAGCAGCTCGGGCGGTACCGGTTCGGGATCGTCGCTCATCGTCGGTCAGTGGTCGGTCAGTGGTCGGTCAGTGGTCGGTCAGCGGTCGGTCAACGGTTCGAGTGCAGCGTCCATCCGCACAGCTTGTAGAGCACGCGCGCGCCGACGTTGGCGTCCCACTCGTCGCCGTCGGGGCCGGGGACGACCTCGTTGAGATCGAAGCCGATAATCGTGTGGCCGGTCTCGACGAGGCGCTTGATCAAGTACGCCGCCTGTTGGAACGACAGCCCGCCGGGCACCGGCGTACCGGTGCTCGGGCACAGCTTTGGATCGAGGCCGTCGATGTCGAACGACACGTAGACGCGCTGCGGCAGCTCGCCGACGATGCCATCGCAGATCGCACGCCAGGTCTCGCCGGCGAACCCGCGCTCGGCGAGCGTTGCGTCGTGATGCACGACGATGCGGCCGTTCGCTGCGGCGACCGCGTCGGCCTCGCGCTTCGCGAAGTCGCGGATGCCGACCTGCACGAGGCGTTGCACTTGCGGAATCTTCGTGATCACGTTGTGAAAGATCGACGCGTGCGACCACTCGAAGCCTTCGTAGGCGTCGCGCAGATCGCTGTGTGCATCGACATGCAAGATGCCGAACCCATCATGGCTCTCGGCCATGCGTGCGATCGCACCGAACGGCACCGAGTGATCGCCGCCGAGCACGCCGACCAGCTTGCCGGCGGCGAGCAGACGATCGACCTGCTCGTACACGTGGCGGTTGAGCTTGGCGCCTGCATCGTTGACGCGCGCGAGGGACTGCGCGAGGCCTTTGTCCTCGCCGATGCGGCCGCCGACCGCGATGATCTTCTCGGCGTCGACGCGCGCGCTCATGTTCCAGCGCACGACCTCTTCCGGCACGTCGAGCATCGCGATGCCCGCACGCCACGGCTCGCCGAGGTCGGCGTCGTAGAGGTCGAGCTGATGGCTCGCGGTGCGGATCGCTGCGGGTCCGCGCGAGGTGCCCGCGCGATACGACGTGGTCGCGTCCCACGGCACCGGCACGATCACGAGCCGCGCTTCGTCGGGTGTGGTCGGCAAACCGAACAAGCCCGCATCGGCGGGTGGCGCGGCGTCGGCGTCGTGGTCGGCGGTACTCACAACATGGTCCTCGCGATCAGCGGTCCTCGTTCGTCGCGACTAATTCGACCGGCTCGTGCTTACTCGCCGCCTTCTTGCGGGTCCGACGAGCGCGTCTCTTTACCATCCGACTCGTCGCCTCCGGCAGGCGCGTTCATGTCCTTCATGTCGCCGTCTTGCTTCGCCTCCGATGCTTCGGAGGCAGCCGGCGCTTGTGGAGACTTCTTCTTGCCACAGCCGCCGAGACCGAGAGACCCGAGCGACGCGATGACGACGAACAGGAGTGCGGTACGCATCCCGCGATATTACTTCTTGCGCTGGAGCAAGTCGCCGAGCGTGCCGAGCTTCTGCGGTGCCTTCGGCACGGCTGCGACATCCTCTGCACTCGCATCCTTCGACGCGGCGAGTGACAGCGAGATTCGGCGTTTCTCGTGGTCGACCGCGAGCACGCTCGCCTCGACCTGCTGGCCGACCGACACCACCTCTTTCGGATGGTTGATGCGGCGTCCCGCGCCGAGCTCGGTGATATGCACCAAGCCCTCGACGCCGGGTGCGATCTCGACGAACGCACCGAATGGCTGCAGCCGCGTGATCGTACCCTTCACGCGCGAACCTTCGCCGAGTGTCGCGGTCGTCTCGCGCCACGGATCGCTCGCGAGTGCCTTCAGGCTCAAGCTGATCCGCTCGCCCTTCTCTCCGGGCTCGACCTTCAGCACCGCGACGTCGAGCTCCTGGCCCATGCTCAGCACGTCCTCGGGCTTGTCGACGCGCGAGAACCCGAGCTCCGAAACGTGCAGCATGCCCTCGATGCCGCCGAGATCGACGAACGCACCAAACGGCTTGAACCCGACCACCTTGCCGCGCAGCACCGCGCCGGGCACGAGTCGCTTGCGCGTTTCGCCGGCGAGCTTCTCCTGCGCTTCTTCGACGAGCGCGCGCCGCGACAGCACGATATTGCGCGGCTCGTAGCGCGAGATCTTGAACGTCAGCTTCTGGCCGACGAACACCGAGAGGTCCTCGACGAAGCGATGATCCATCTGCGACGCGGGACAAAACCCGCGCACGCCCGCCACGTCGACCGACACGCCGCCCTTCACGACCTCGGTCACCGTGCCTTCGACCGGAATGCCCAGCTCCGCCGCTTGCTGGAGCTCGGCGCTCGCCTGCGGCCCACGGCTCACCTTCGTGCGCAGCATCAGCACGCCGCCGGCATCCGACACGACGCGCGCTTCGACCTCGTCGCCGACCTTGACGAGCAGCTTGCCTTCTTTGTCGCTGACCTGATTCTTGTCGAGCTGGCCTTCGGCCTTGCCGCCGAGGTCGACGAACACGGCCTCTTTACCGATCGTGATCACCTTGCCTTTGATCACGTCGCCGATCTTCGGCCGCTTCGCGCGCGGCTTGCCCTGTTCGCTCTCCGCGAACATCGCGGCAAAGTCTTCGTCGTCGGTAGCCATCGCGGCGCACTCTACGCGACGATGGCTAGCTCGTCCACGGCCGAGACCCGCCGAGGACGACGAGGTTCGTTCGATGCGATCGGGCGCACGCGCGCCGAGGACGACCGGAATTAGTTCGACGCGGTCGGGCGCACGTCGGCGGGCTTCGTGGTCTGCGGCAGCGTCACCTCGAGGGCCTCGGGCGCCACCGGAGCGCGACTGGTGAGGCCGAGCGACTTCGCGTTGAGGAAGCCGACCTTGCGCATCGCCCAGTCCCACATGCGCGTCGGGAAGATGCGCGCGAACACGAGCACGAGGTTCGTCGAGAACGGCGCGACGTAGCGCGCGGCGGGGCGGCGTGAGTTGACCGCGCGCGCGATTGCCTTCGCGATCACGATCGGGTTCGACGCGAACTTGTCGGCCGTCTTCGACATCTCCTCGTACTTCTCGACCGCGACCTTGAACGGCGTGTTCGCGAACTGGCCGAGGTTGCCGACCGCAGTCGCTTCGAAATTCGTGCGGATGATGCCGGGCTCGATCAGCGAGACGTCGATGCCGAACGGGCGCAGCTCGTAGCGCATCGCATCGGAGAGCGACTCGACCGCGTACTTCGTCGAGTTGTAGACGCCGAAGTAGGGGAGCGTCATGCGACCGCCCATGCTCGAGACGTTGATGATGCGGCCGTTGCGGCGCTGCATCATCTTCGGCAGGAATGCGCGCGTGACGTTCATGAGGCCGAACACGTTCGTCTCGTACTGGCGGCGCATTTCGGAATCGGTGATTTCGGACGTCGGGCCCAGCACGCCGAAGCCGGCGTTGTTGACGAGCACGTCGAGGCCGCGACCGTTCGTGAGCTGCTCGACTTCTTGCGCGGCGGCCGCGATCGACGCGAGCGACGTGACGTCGAGGAGCAGCGTGTCGAGCTTGCCCTTGCCGAGGATTGCGAGCTCGGCGGTCGCTTCGACGCGCAGCTTCGCGAGCTCGGCCGGCTTGCGGCCGGTCGCGATCACGTGGTGGCCGAGCTTGGCGAGGTGGAGCGCGGTCATGCGGCCGATGCCCGCGGTGGCGCCAGTGATGAGGACGGTCTTGGACGAGTTCGACATTTGAGAGTCTCCTGAGGTTCGGTGGAATGAATGTTCATTCCGTCTAAAGGCAAATAAAAAAGGGGCTTAAGCTCTGTCTAGAGGAGTCGAGGAGTCAGGCTCGAATCGCTTCCCAGACGCACTGCTCGGCGAGCTTCCAGTCTGCATCGGCGAGCGGCTGGTCGATCTCGACACAGCTGCGGATCACGCCGACGAACGCGCCCATCACGATCCCCATGAGGAGACGTGGTGGACCGACTTTGAGCTCGCCACGCGCTTGGGCCGCGGTGACGACGTTGGTGAACAGGTCGAGCATGCGCGCCTCGAGCGCGCGGCTCTCCGCGTCGAGATACGACGCGTGGTGGTGCAGCTCCATGAAGATGAACGGGCGGGCGTTGTCGATGGCGAACTTCGCCATCCGATTCCACATCGTGCGGAACAGCTCGCGCGCGATAGTTGTCGACGGAAAATCGTGGATCACACGCTCGGCGAACCGCTGCTTCTCCTGGCGGTAGAGCGCGTTGACGAGCGCTTCCTTCGATTCGAAGTAGCGATAGATCGTGCCGGCACCGACGCCCGCTTTGTCCGCGATCTCGGGGACCGCGGTGCCCCAGAAGCCGCGCTCGACGAACAGGTCGAGGGCCGCCTGCATGATGGCGTCGCGCTTGTCGGTGACGATCGCGCGGTGACTCGCGCGGCTCGGCGCCTCGCGACCGGCATCCTTGCCGTGCGCCTCCGCCTTGTCGACGCCGCGGCCCGCGCGGCCGGATTCGGCCTTGCTCGAGGTCTTGGTTGGCGTCGTCATCGCGAAGGAATGAATATTCATTCCGCGGCAAACATGCAAGCAGTTTCTTGCAGATAGTTCATAAACCATCGGACCTGCTGAGGATCTCGACCGCTCCGACCTTGCCTCGCGCAGCTTACTGCGCGGCGACCGACTTCGCGGCGGTGCGCGCAGGCACCGGTGCGTCCTTCGGTGCGTCCTTCGGCGCGTGCTTGCTTCGCCACGCCGCCATCGCCTGCTCGTTCGGCCGCATGGTTGCCCACAGTGCGAGGTGATCGGAGACGTCTTGCGCGCGAGCGGTCGCGAACCGGCGCGTCTCGAAGCCGCGCGTGTAGATCGCGTCGAGCTTCATGCCGATGTAGCGATGCGTCGCGCCGCTGTCCTTGACCGGCGTGTCGAAGCCGTACGAGCGCACGAGCGCTTCGAGCTTGCGCGCTTGATGCGCGCCCGTCGGCAGCGGCAGCCAGTGGCTGACCCACGTGAACGGATTCGTATTGAAGTCACCTGCGAGGATCACCGGCGTGTCCTGCTGGTTCGCGTGCTCGAGGATCGGCAGCATCTGGCGGCGGCGGGCGCTCGCCTTGAGACGGTTCTCGAGGTGGACCGCGTAGACCGTGATCGGCTTGCCGGCGTGCGTGACCGTCGCGACCAGCGCGTGGCGGCGGCCGGCGTTGAAGCGGACGTCGTTCCACGGCAACTCGAGGATCTGCGCGGACAGGATCGGCGCCTTCGACAGGATCGCGATGCCCATGTCCTTGTCGCCTTCTATGTGACCGGGCGCGTAGAGCGCGTGCATGCCGAGCCGCTTGCCGAGATCGCACGCGGCGCTGCAGGTGTCACCCCA
>DATDCH010000911.1:0-4871 GCA_036524455.1 Kofleriaceae bacterium
CGCCCGCTGCGCGGCGCCGCCGGGCTCGCCGATTGGCGGCTGTGCGGGCGGCTGTCGCGCCTGCTCAAGAGCAACCGCGCGACGGCCGAGGCCGGCGAGACGATGATGCTGCCGCCGGGTCGCCGGCTGCGGTTCAAGCGCGTGCTGTGGTTCGGCCTCGGCGACGCGAAGGGGTACACCGACGATCGGCTCCGCAAGGATCTGACGTGGATCGCGGGCGTGGTGAAGAACGCCGGTGCGACGGACTGGGCCGTGCAGGCGCCGGGACGCGCATCCGGGTTGATCGGCGCGCGGCGCGCGGTCGAGATCATCCTCGAAGATCAGACGCTCTCAGGGCAGCCGATCACGCTGCTCGAAGATCCGGCCGGTCAGAAGGACATCGCCGAGCTGCTACGCAGTCAGCGTTAGTCGCCGCTGTCACGTGATCCAGTTCCAGACGCTCTGCAGCACCGCGATCACCGTCGCGCCGAACACGACGAGCAATGTCATGTCGATCACCGTGCACAGGTGGCCGAGCGTGCTCCACACGCCGTCGCGCTCGAGCAGAGCTATCGAATAGATGAGGATCGGGATGATGAAGATGAGGTTCGAGCCGGGAATCGGCAGCGGCAGCGCGAGGCCGAGCGCGAGCAACGTGATGCCGAAGCCGATCCAGCGCGGCGTGATCAGCACCTCGTAGCGACGGCGCGTCGTCATGCGCGCGAGCCACCGCATGCGCTTGGCGAGCAGGCGCAGCACGCGGTCGAGCATCGCCATCGACAAGTGTCGCGCGCGCACGCGTTTGGGTAGCCACGGGCGCTGCTTGCCGAGCGCGAGCTGTGCACCGAGCAGCGCGATCGCGAGGCCGAATGGAGTCGACAGGCCAAAGAACGGGATCGCGAGCAGCGCGAGCACGCCGATCACGAAACCGAAACCTCCCTCGGCCGCTTTGTCGACGAGCTCGCCGAGCGTCACACTACTGGCGCGCACGCGCTCGGGTGCACCCGCGCTCGGCTTTGCATCGTCGGCGCCGAGCTCGCGAAGCAGCTCGTCGAGGCGCAGTCGCCGAGGCGGTCTGGCCGCCACCGGGTCACGCGCACGCTCGACTTCCACAACGAAACAGTAGCGACTGCGGCGCAATTGTCGAGCTGGCTGCGCACGATCGTTCACTAGAAGACGGCGCTCGTGCACAGACGAGCAGTCCGTCGACGATCGCGCGATCACGGCGCCGAGGTTTGTGCTCGCGGTCCAAGAGTTTTGTGATCGCGGTTCGCGCGCTGCGTGTAACGATGCCGCGCGATGAGGGTGATGATCGCCGCGGCATTTTGTTTATTCGCCTGCGCGCGAGGCGGCGAACGCGTCGACGATGCAGCGCCGACCTGCGGCAGCATCACGTGCAGCACACCGCCTCCGAACGAGTGCGCGGACGCTGACAACCTGATCGTCTACGAGACCCCCGGCACGTGTGACAGGTCGGAGTGCAGCTACGCATCGAGCATGACGCCGTGTCCGGACGGCTGTGACAACGGCGCGTGCAATGGCGACCCGTGCATCGGCGTCACCTGCAACATGCCGCCGGCGAAGTACTGCGTCGATGCCGACAGCCTCCGCGTCTACGACACCGGGAGCTGCGCCGACGGCACGTGCTCGTACGCGAGTCACGACGAGTTCTGCGCGTTCGGCTGCGTCAACGGCGTGTGCAACGGTGATCCGTGCATCGGCGTCACGTGCAACACGCCGCCGGCGCCGCACTGCTCGGCGGCGAACACGAAGCGCGTGTACTTGTCGCCGGGCACATGTAGCGGCGGTACCTGCAGCTACACGTTCACCGATCAAAACTGCCCATACGGCTGCACCGGCGGCGTCTGCCTCGATTGCATGACCGACGGCAACTGCGTGTCGGGCAAATGGTGCAACGGCGGCACGTGCACGACGTGCAACTCGAACGCGCACTGCGGCGCGAGCTGCGCGAACTGCAGCGCGACCGGCGACTACTGCACGGGTACCGCGTGTGTCGATTGTTTGGTCGACAGCCAGTGCGGCGGCGGCAACTACTGCAACGCGAATTCGTGCGCGACGTGTAACGTCGCCGCGCATTGCGGCCCGTCGTGCACCGCGTGCTCCGCCAGCACGCCAATGTGCAACGGCAGCGGCTGCGTGTGCACGAGCACGTCGTGCGGCTCGTACAAGCAGTGCACCAGTGGTGCGTGCGTCGAGTGCAACACGGTGTCGGCGTGCGGCGCGAACTGCACGGCATGTGGCGGCTCGACACCGTACTGCCTCGACGAAGGCACGACCTCGCGCTGCGTCGAGTGCTTGTCGACCGCGCAATGCACGGGTGGCAAGACATGCTCGAACGGCACGTGCGTCTCGGGCTGCCCGGCGCCCGCCGCTGCGTGCAGCGCGACCGGAAGCCAGGACGGCAGCTGCTCCGGCGCGTACACGATCACGCGGCAAGCGGCGCAGGCCGGTTTCCACATCGACGACAACTACGGTCTGTGCAACCGCACGAGCAACTTCGGGAACATCACGAGCTGCGAGAGCGGGACCAACGACGGGTCGGACGCCGCCTATCGCATCTTCATGAAGACCGGCGAGTCGATGCAGCTGGCGCTCACCCGCGGGTCGTCGACCTGCACGATTGGCTGGAACGGAACGGTCAGCCTCAAGATCTACGGCACCGCGTGCAGCGCGGACTGCTCGACGTGCGCGAACACGTGCGCCACCAACCATTACTGTCTGCAGTCGAACACGCAGAGCACGACGTTCGTTGCGCCGGCGAGTGGCTGGTACGACGTCGTCGTCGATAGTCGCGGCGGATCGACGGCCGACACCGGCGGCGTGTTCGATCTGATGGTCACGCTCACGTGCACCGGCGGCTGCACTTGCCCGTAGCCGAGGCTGCGCACCGCTAGGCCGCTTTCACTTGAAGCGATCGGCGGCTTCGCCGCAGCAGATTGAACCGCCAAGTCGCCAGCAGACGCCAAGATCGGATCGCCAAGGACTTGGATTCGGCGCTCGCTCTGCACGCACGATCGGCGGTGCGATCTTGGTTGCCGGCAGGGCGCGTGATCGATCGGATGTTCGTTCGCGCAGAACGCGCGCCCGACAGAGCTTCTTGGCGCTCCGGCCTTGGCGTCCTCCCGCGGTTGGTGATGAATCCCGCGCCGCAGGCGCAGACGCCGTGTTCTACGTGAAACCGGCTTAGTTGCGGGCGAGCATGACCGCGGTCTGCGAGTACGCCGACGAGGCCCAGAACTGCGCGAGCGCATCTAGCTTGTCCGATAGCGTGCCGTCGCGCTCGACGGTCGCCAGCTGGTACGCGAGCTTCGCTTGCACCGGAATCGCACCCGTCGCGATGCGAGCGGCACGTGCACTCGCGCGCGCGTTGCGCTCCGCCGTCGCGAGCATGTTCGCGAACGCCTTGTCGTGCTCGATGCGCGTGATCTGGCGCGACTCGTCGAGCTTGACCTCGAGCGAGTAGTACTTCGCGATCAGCTCCGCGGCATGAAAGTACGCGAGCTCGCTGCCCGCGAGCGACAGCAGGCCCCACGGCAGCGAGCGCTCGCCCCACAGCTGCTTGAGCTCCATCGGCGTGCCGTCGAGCGTGCCGAGCTTGGAGGTCATGAGTGCGACGAGATAGTCGGGCTCGAGGATCGCGACGCGGGCGCGCGCGTCGTCGACGCCGATCTTCTCCTTCTGCGCGAACGGCTCGACGAGGAGCGCTTCGAAGTAGCTCATGCCCGCCGCGCCGGCCGATTGAAACGAGGTCGACAGCCGCTGCACGTTCGGGATCGAGCACGTGTAATTGATGTCCGCGCTATTCGAGAGCTCGAGCTGTTCGGTGGCGAGCGCGGTCTCCGCCGTCGTCTTCGCGACGTAGAGGATCGTCGGGCCGACCTTCTTGACCACGTCGTCGGCGATTTGCTCCGAGCCGAGCGTCGCGGCGGGCGTACCGGCGAGCGTCTTGAGATATTGCTTCGTGCTCGCGAGCGCGAGCGTTGCAAAGTCCTTGAACACCCAGCCGCGCAGTGCCGCGCGAAACGCCGCCATCATGCGGAGGTGACCGCCCATCGTGGGTGGACGCAGCGTGCCGACCTTGATCAGCGTGTCCTTGGTTAGTTGCTCGAGCTTGTCGAGCTTATCGAGCGCGGCGATCGCGGCGTCGAGCTTGTTTGCTTGCACGCTCGCGAGCACGTCGTAGATCTGGTTCGCGCTCGTCGCGTAGACCGCGGCGGCGAGCATCCGCGCGTACGCGCCGGCGAGCTTGCCGTCTTTGTGCAGCGTCTCCGCGGTCTCGGCGTAGCGCTTCGAGTAGTCGCGCAGAAACACGAGCAGGGGCGGCAACCGGCCGGCGCTCTCGAGCTGGAGGATCGCGCCCCATTCGACGGCGAGCCGCTGTTGCCACTGCTTGTACTTCGCGTCGAGCGCCGACTTGGTCGATGCGTCGAGTGCCATGTCGGCGACGCTGACCGGCACGGGCACGGGCAATTGCTTGCCGGTGAGCAGCTTGTACGCGGCGTGGACGTCGGCGACTTCGATCGCTTCGACGCCGCGCTCCTTCGCGAGTGCGACCAGATCGACGGTCTTGTCAGTCTTTGCCGAGGTCGCGTAGCGCATGCCGATCGGGTAGCCGATGCGCTTCTTGCCGCTGTCGATCGCGAACTGGAATTTCTCGGGGATGCCGTCGACCGGGCCGATCGTGCCGTCGGGGTTGATCATGCCGGTCATCGTCACGCTCGGATCGATCGCGGCGCCGGTCATCGATGCGAGAAATCCGGCGGCCATCAGGCCCGATGCCGAGGCGCCGTCGATGTAGCCGCCACTCGTCGCCGAGAACGTGAAGTCGGTGAGGTCTTTGTTGAGTGTGGTCGCGGCGACGAACGCCGACA
>DATDCH010000912.1:0-7488 GCA_036524455.1 Kofleriaceae bacterium
AGCGGCGGGCGCGGCATGGGCGGCGGATCGACCCGGACCGGCGATCGCGCGCGGTCGGGCGCCGAGCACGCAACCAGCGCGAGCAGCGCCAACATCCGCATCGAACAGGCGTAACACATCTGTTCCCAACCGCCGCGGAGAACGTGGTCAGGCAGTTACAACGGCGAGCAATCGATCGGTGTCGACCTGATCGCCGACCGCGACGTGCAGCGCACGCACGACACCGGCATCGGCCGCGCGCACGGTGTGCTCCATCTTCATCGCTTCGAGCACGAGCAGCGGCGAGCCGGCAATGACCTCCTGCCCTTCTGCGACCAGCACCTTGACGACCTTGCCCGGCATCGGCGCGACGAGCCCGCCGGCGACTTCTTGCGCCGCGTGATCGGGGAACCGCGGCTCTTCGACGAGCGCGAACAACATGCCTTCGCTCAGCACGTAGTAGCGCGAGCCCAAGGCGGCAACGCGCGTTTGCCGGCGATGCCCGCCGTGCTCGACAAACCACACGCGGTCGCCATCCGCGCCGAAGCTCGACACCTGCGTGGTCTTGCCGCCGATCGAAAACGCGAAGCCCGCGCCGTCGGGTCGATAGGTGAGCTGCACGTCGGCGTCGCCGAGCTTGAACGCGATCGGTTGCTCCGCCCACGGCACGTTGCGCCAGCCCGGCGGCGCGAAGCCGCGCGGATCGCGGCGCGATGCGATGCCGTGCAGCGCGGCCGCGATCGCCGCGACGCGCACGCGATCGAGCCCGGGTGGCCGCGCCGCAAGCTCGCCCGCATGCCGCTCGAGGAAGTGCGTATCGAGCTCGCCTGCGACGAACGCCGGATGCGCGAGGATGCGGGCGAGGTGCTCGCGGTTGGTGACGATGCCGGGCACCCACGTCTCGTCGAGCGCGCGGCGGAGTACTTGCGCGGCCTCGCGGCGCGTCGGCGCGTGCGCGATGATCTTGCCGAGCATCGAGTCGTAGTGGATGCCGACCTCGCTGCCGGCGACGACGCCGATATCTGCACGCACCGTATCGGGCACATCGACCGCGAGCAGCGTGCCGGTGGTCGGCAAGTAGTCGCGCTCGGGATCCTCGGCGCACAGCCGCACCTCGATCGCCCAGCCGCGTTGCGCCGGCGCCGCCGTATAGCCGAGCGCCTCGCCACGCGCGATCCGGATCTGCTCGCGGACGAGATCGAGTCCCGTCGTCAGCTCGGTGACCGGATGCTCGACCTGAAGCCGCGTGTTGACCTCGAGGAAATAGAAGTGGCCCTGCGGATCGAGAATGAATTCGACCGTGCCGGCACTGATGTAGCCAACCTCGCGACCGAGCGCGACCGCGGCCTCGCCCATCGCCGCGCGGCGCTGTGCGTCGAGCGCGGGCGACGGCGCTTCCTCGATGATCTTCTGGTGGCGGCGCTGCACCGAGCACTCGCGCTCCCACAGGTGCACGACGTTGCCGTGGCTGTCGCCGAGGATCTGGATCTCGACGTGACGCGGGCGCTCGACGTAGCGCTCGAGCAGCAGCGTGTCATCGCCGAACGCGGACTTCGCCTCGCCGCGCGCGCGCTCGATCGCCTCGGCGAGCTCGGCCTGTGCGCGCACGACGCGCATACCCTTGCCACCGCCGCCCGCCGACGCCTTGACGAGCAGCGGAAAGCCGATGCGCCGCGCCTCGTCGAGCAGCATGCTTGGATCATCGAACGCCATCTGATCGTGATAGCCCGGCACGACCGGCACGCCCGCGCGCTCTGCGATGCGCTTTGCCGCTTGCTTGCTGCCGAGCGCGCGGATCACCTGCGCAGGTGGCCCGATGAACACCAGGCCCGCCTCCGCGACCGCCGCGGAGAACAGCGGGTTCTCCGACAGAAATCCGTAGCCGGGATGGATCGCGCTGGCACCGGTGCGCCGCGCTGCATCGAGGATCGACGGAATCACGAGATACGACTCGCGCGCGGGCGGCGGGCCGATCCGCACGGCTTCGTCGGCGAACCGCACGAACGGCGCGTCGGCGTCGGCATCGGAGTAGACGGCAACGGTCGCGATGCCCATCGCGCGGCACGTTCGCATCACGCGGAGCGCGATCTCACCGCGGTTGGCGATGAGGACCTTCTCGATCGAGACCTTCGGCTCGGTCACGCGGCGACGCTAACACGCGCGCGTGCTCGGCTGCGGCTGCGGAGCCACGCGGCAAGCCGGATCGATGCGATGCCGGCGAGCAGCGCGACGGGGAGCGCCCACACCGGATGCGCCGCGAGCCGGCCCGCGTACGTCGTAGTGAACACGACCCAGGCCATGTGCATGCCGGTGCGGTGGAGCGCGTTCCACGCGCGCTTGCTCATCGCTTTGCGCACGCGATCGATCGAGGTGATCGCCATCGCGAACAGCACGATGAACATCACGGTCGCGATCACGATGGCGGCATCGATCGTCGCCGCGAACGCGCTCCAGTCGGGCACCACGACCGCGACGATCGCCGCCAGGTGCGCGAGGTGGCTGACCGCGAAGCCGTCGCCGAGCCACTTGCGCTCGCGCAGCAGGCGCTTGGTCAGCGGGCTCGGCCACAGCACCGTCGCCGGACGCGCGACGTAGGCGAGCGCAAACAACACGAGCGAGGTTCGCGCCGTCCACCGGATCACGTACGACGGGTCGTGCGTCGCGAACATCAGCGCCGCGCACATCGTCGCGATCGCCATCGCGATCACGATCAACAGGCGCGCTCCGGTCATTGCCGGAGCATACGCCTGCCCTCGGAACCGGTTACGCGATTTTCAGTGCACGCGACCGTCGCCGTCGCAGACCACCGTGATGGTCTTGACGACCTGCCCGGAGCAGATCTCGCTCACCCCACGCTCGTCCTCGACGTCATACGTCACCGTGTACGTGCCCGCCTGGGTGACGCGCACCGTGCTGTTCGTCGTGCGCGGGTAGTTCGGATCGTCGGCGATCACGAATTCGTCCGGGCTCACGAACACGACTTGTTCACCACCGGTGTTGGATGTCGCCGCATACGAGATCGTCAGATCCTCGCTCATCACGTCGAGCGTCAGCTCGAGCGGCGGCGCGAAGATCCGGGTCTGTGTCGCGATGTCGGTCGCTCCGGTCGCCGGGTCGGTCACCTCGAGCACGAAGTCGTGGGCGCCGGAGCGGTCGAACAGGTGCTCGCCGACGCACTCCGTCGACGTCGTGCCGTCATCGAAGCGCCAGAGACATTCGATGCCGAACACCGTCGAGTTGTCGTCGACGTAGCGCGCGCCCGCCTCGAACCGGGCGATCGTCTCGGTGCACGTGATCGTCTCGATGAAGATGTCGGCATCGATCGCGCGCGGCGCGGGATTGTCATCGTCGTCGTATTCGCCTCCTTGGGAGGCCCCGGCGAGCTCATCATCGGGGTGGAGGTTGTCGCCGCAGCCCACAATCAACAGGCCCAGCACCAGTAGCGGCAAGCATCGCTTCATCATGTCTGCTCCTATTCGAGACGTTGTGTTGAGACCTCGATCAGTGCGGGTCGTCGGCGCAGATGACGTCGACCGTTCGCTCGACCGTCGTATTACAGCCGCCGTGCTCGCCGAATGTGATCAACGCGGTGACGCTCACCGTGTACGTGCCCGCCTCGGTGACGGTCACTGAGCCACTCGTCTGCGAGAGCACAGCCGGATCGGCGATCACCACCTTGTCGCTTGGTTCGATCGCGATCCGCACCGAGCCCGCGTCGACGACGCCGTCGTAGACCGAGTGCGCGTCCCACGAGATCGACAGGCCGTTGCTTGCAACCTCGAGCGTCGCGTCGAGCGCGGCCGGTCCGCGAACGCCTTCCTCGAACGTCGCGATCTGCCCAGTGGCCGGATCGGTGACCCTGAACACCACGACCTCGGAGGTCGGAAACGGATGCAGGGCGCCGCAGGTGTTCGAGAACACCGTGCCGTCGGTGAGCTCGTACCGACAGATCGGGTTCTCGACCTGCGTGCCGTCGGTGTAGCCGTAGTGTCCTTCAAAAGACACGGAGTGGTCTGCGCAACTCGACGGGAATGCCAAGAAGAACGCGAACAGCGTGGCGTCGTTTGGTGTCGTCGGCGCTTCGCCCTCGCCCTCGTCCTCGGCACTGGCCGCGAGCTCGTCTTCGTTGGGTTGAAGGTTGTCGCCGCAGGCGGCGAGCAGGAACGCGGGCAATAGGAGGAGCTTGATCGTCATGCTCCGCCGTCCGTTGCAACGGAGATTCCCGATCCGGATCCTTCGGGGTTCGCGGGTTTGCGATTTCCGTGAGCTGGTTTAACGCGCGCCGACGAGGCGATTACCCCGTGCGTACGTGTAAGCACGTCACTCGGCGTTTTCCCGAGAAGCTAGTGCCGGAACACGCCCCACGACGTCGTGCCGCGGACCGGCGCGGAGTACGCCGCGGACAGCGCGATCGCGATCACCGTGCGCGTGTCGCGCGGATCGATGATGCCGTCGTCCCACAGGCGCGCGGTCGCGAAGTACGGATCGCTCTCCTTGTCGATCATGGTCTCGGTCATCGCCTTCATCACGCCCAGCTTCTGCTCGTCGACCGCCTCGCCGCGCTTCGCCGCGGCGTCGCGCTGGATGATGTCGAGCACGCCGGCGAGCTGCTTGCCACCCATCACCGCGATGCGGTGATTCGGCCACGTGAACAGAAAGCGCGGCGCGTACGCGCGGCCGCTCATCGCGTAATTGCCGGCGCCGTAGCTCGCACCGGTCATGATCGTGATCGCAGGCACCGTCGAGTTCGACACGGCGTTGATGAGCTTCGCGCCGTGCTTGATGATGCCTTCCTGCTCGTACTCGCGGCCGACCATGAAGCCGGTGATGTTCTGCAGGAACAGCAGCGGCACGTCGGACTGATTGCACAGCTCGATGAACTGCGCGCCCTTCTGCGCGGATTCCGAGAACAGAATGCCGTTGTTCGCGAGGATGCCGATCGGGAAGCCGTGCAAGTGTGCCCAGCCGCAGATCAGCGTGGTGCCGTAGAGCGGCTTGAACTCGGAGAACCGCGAGCCATCGACGATGCGCGCGATCACCTCGCGCGAGTCGAACGGCACCTTGATGTCGGGTGACGCGATGCCGAGCAGCTCCTCGGCGTCGTACTTCGGCGGCTCGATCGCGCGCGGCACCGGTGTTGCGCCCTTGCGCCAGTTGAGGTGCGCGACGATCTCGCGGCCGATCCGGATCGCATCGCGCTCGTCACGCGCGAGGTAGTCGCTGACGCCCGACACGCGCGAGTGCATCTCGGCGCCGCCGAGCTCCTCGTGATCGGTGTCCTCGCCGGTCGCCATCTTCACGAGCGGCGGGCCGGCGAGATAGACCTGCGCCTGCTTCTCCACCATCACGACGTAGTCGCTCATGCCGGGGATGTACGCGCCGCCCGCGGTCGAGCTGCCGAACACGAGACAGATCGATGGAATCCCCATCCGCGACCGCCGCGTCAGATCGCGAAAGCCTCGCCCGCCGGGCACGAAGATTTTCGACTGGTTCGGCAGGTCGGCACCCGCGCTCTCGATCAGCGAGATCGTGGGCAGCCGATTCTGCTCCGCGATGTCGTTGAGCCGGCCGCTCTTCCACGCCGTCATCTCGCTGATCGCGCCGCCTTTGACCGTCGAGTCGTTCGCCGAGATCACGACCTCGACGTTCGACACGCGCCCGATGCCGCCGATGAAGCCGGCGCCCGTGGTGTGGCCCGGCACGTCCTTGCCGGCGAGCGGGCACAGCTCCAGGAAGTACGCGTCGCGATCGAGCAGCAGCTCGATGCGCTCGCGCGGTAACAATTTGCCTGCAGCCTTGTGACGGCTCGTGTACTTCTCGCCGCCGCCGACCGTGGCCTCGCCGAGCGCTTTCGTCAGCTTGGCGACCGCCGCCAGGTTCGCGTCGTGATTGGCGCGGTACTCCACGGTGCGCTGGTCGATCCGGGTTGCGATGACCGGGTAAGGCTGTTCCACGCGGCCGAATCTAGCAGTAGGTTTCCCGCCATGGGCAACGTGATCGAGGAAGCGAAGTCAGGCCGAGCAAGCTGCCGCACCTGCAAGAAAGCGATCGCGAAGGGCGAGCTGCGCTTTGGCGAAGAAGCGCCCAACGCGTTCGGCGACACGCCGAGCATGCGCTGGCACCACATGACGTGCGCCGCCGAGAAGCTGCCAGCTGAGCTCAAGGCCGCGATGGATCAGTATCCAGATCCCATCGCCAACCGCGCCGAGCTCGACAAGCTGATGAACGACGCGATGGCGAAGGGTCGCGCGAAGCCGGGCGGCTTCCCGTACGCCGACAAGGCACCGACCGGTCGCGCGAAGTGCATGCAGTGCGAGCAGCCGATCGCGAAGGACACGCTGCGCGTCGCCGTCGAGCGCGAGATCGAGGTCGGCGCAACGGTCCAGCGCGGCGCGGGCTACCTGCACCCGAAGTGCGTTGTCGAGAACCTCGAGAACGTCGGCGGTGACAAGGACGGGCTCGTCGCGGCGGTGCGCCAGAACTCGCGGCTCGTGCCGGCCGACCTCGAAACCGTCGTCGCCGAGATCGGTTGATCAGAAGCACGGTTGATCAGAAGCACTGCGCGGCGGCACGCGCCGTCTTCGCGCTCGCGATGCAGTCGACCATGCGCGTGAACGGGCCGTGGCCCATGGCCTTGTCGAGGTAGTCGATCGCGGATCGGCAGCGGTCGTCCGGCGTCGTGCCCGAGACCTCGACGGGCGTTTGGCCTTTGACGATATTTTTCGTCGCGACACTCGACTCGACGAAGCGCTCGAGCTTGTCGACCACTTGATCGGCGAGCGGGTCGGTCTTCGCCAGCTCGGCAAGGTGCTCGCACGCCTCGGCACCCGGCTCAGCGGTCGCGAGCTTGAACACCACGATGCCTCCGACGGCGAACAGGGCGACGAGTACGCCGGCGAAGATGAACCGCTTGGTGCGTGATGCGCGCAGATCGACGTTGCTGACCGAGGAGGGGTCGTTCATGGCCACGTGGTTAGACGATCTGGACGACCTTGCGTGGCGGAAATTCGCTTCAGTAAGGCCAAGCCCAAAAATTTGCGGCGCTCGGCTCGGGCGGGCGACCATTTCGGCGTGCGACTTGTGATCGCGTTGTTACTGATTGCGCACGTCCCGGCCGATGCCGAACGTCACGTGATCCAGAAAGGCGAAACGCTCCAGCACGTTGCCGACGCGCATGGCTGCAGCGTCGATGCGCTGCTGCGGGCGAACGAGCTCCGCACGACGCTCGTCAAGCCGGGTACCGCGATCAACGTGCCGAGCTGCTCGCTCCGCGCACGCGCGCAAACGCGAACGCGCACCACGACGCCGCGCCCGCGACCTACGAGCGACACCGACAAGGCGCGCGCCGCACTCGCCGTGATCGACGGCGCCGAGTGGATCGAGACCAAGCGTGAACCAAAGCCGGTCGGTCCCGACGCGACGCCCGTGCTCGAGCGCGACGCGAAGGCCGAGCCTCGACCCGCTACGTCGATCTCGGCAGGAGAGCCATGGGACGGCGAGCTGTACGGC
>DATDCH010000913.1:0-2387 GCA_036524455.1 Kofleriaceae bacterium
ACAGCGGATGCAGCACGTGCGAGTCGTCATCGCGATAGACGAACGCATCGACCGTGAACGGTCCCGCGTAGCCGAGGCAATGCAGCGCGCTACCGGCGGCGTCGATCGTGCGCGCGAGTAGCTCGCGATCGTTATCGTGCAGCTGCGGCTCGGCGAGATCGATGCCGAGAAAACTGCCGCGTGCATCCGACAACAATGTGTGCGGCGCCTGCGCGGTGACGTCGCCATCGCGGCCGAGCTGGGCGCACACGCCGACGTCGAGCACGCGATCGAGCCACGGTTCGAACAGCAGCGCGCCGAACCGCTCGAGCAAGCGACCGACGTAGACGCGCAGCTCGCCCGACAGCGTGCTGCCTTCGCCGTGCGCGCGATCGCGTCCCGCTGCGGTCCATGGTGCCTTGCACACCCAGCGCGTTGGTCGCAGTGCCGCGAGGTGCGCGTCGAGCTCGTCGAGCGAGGTCACGGCGCGTGCACCGCGCAACCCGATCTCGAGCTGCTCGCCGAGCGCAAGCGCGACGCGGCGATCGTTGGCCGCCTTTGCGTTTGGATCAGCCCACGCCAAATCCCAGTGAGCTGGGTTACCGGTTCGCATCGTGACGTTCGGGAGCTTGATCCGATCGCTGTCGATCGCGGCCGGTGCGTAGATCTCGACTGGTTGGCCTTCAGGTGCCAGTACCGCCAGCAGCGCCGACGCTGCGCTCACGCGACGCGCGACGGTTTGCGGCAACACGCCACCGCCCCACCGCGCTTCGCAATCGAGATTTGCCCAGATGATCATTGTTAATCCGGCGTTAACGTTTCTAGCATCAGCTGACAGCAAGTTCGTTGGTGCTCAAACGATCGTCGTAGTTGTGAGAGGATAGTCGTGATGAGGGGCATCATCCTGCCAAGGGCCTGCCTTGTCCTCGCGTTCGTCGCGTGTGGCAACGACAGCGTTCCACGACTTTCCGTCGGACCCACGGGTGCGCGGCGATTATCGCGCAACGAGTACGACAACACGTTGCGCGATCTCATGCTCGATGAGTCGAGGTCGGGATTCGTCAAGCTTCCCGAAGATGTGCTCGATCCGTTCGACAACGACTTCACGACGCAGCAGCCGTCGGGAATCCTCGTCGAGGCGGCGGAGACGCTCGCGTTCGAGGCGGCTGCGCGACTGATGGCCGATCCGGCGAAGCGTGATGAGGTGATCGGCTGCGTGCCGAACGGCGCCGCGGATACCGAGTGCTTGCGTTCGTTCGTGACCACGTTCGGCCGCCGTGCGCTGCGCCGGCCGCTCACCGACGAAGAGATCGAGTCGTATCTCGCGTTTTCCGCGCTGTCGGTCGAGGGCGACGACTTCTACGTCGGCGCCGGCATGGTGATCGCGGCGCTGCTGCAGGATCCCGAGTTCCTGTATCGCATCGAGCGTGGCGAGCCCGTGAAGGGCCGCCCCGGGCTGTTCCGCTTGAACGACTACGAAGTCGGCACCCGCTTGTCGTACTTCATCTGGGGCACGACGCCCGACGACGAGCTGCTCGACCTCGCCGACCGCAAGGGATTGCGTTCGCCCGAGCAAGTGCGCGCGGCCGCCGAACGCATGCTCGCCGATCCACGCGCTCGCGGCCGGATCGATCGCTTCCACGCGATGTGGCTCGGCTACTACAAGCTGCCGCACTCGCCCGACATGACGACGTCGATGCGCACCGAGACGCAGAAGCTGGTCGAGCGCGTCGTGTTCGATGAAGGCAGGCCGTGGGCCGACTTGTTCACGTCGACCGAGACGTACGTCGACGCGCGGCTCGCGCAGCTCTACGGCATGCCCGCACCTGCGGGCGGCGCCGAGTGGATGACGTATAGCGGGCCTGGCAATCGTGCGGGCCTGCTCTCGCACGGCAGCTTCCTCTCGGTTGCCGGCAAGTTCGGCGATACGAGCCCCACGCAGCGCGGCAAGCTGATCCGCGAGCGCCTGATGTGTCAGGTCGTGCCGCCGCCACCGCCGACCGTGGACGTCGACCAGCCACCGATGTCGACATCGACGTCGACGTGCAAGGTCGATCGCTACGAGCAGCATCGCAGCGACGGCAGTTGCTACAGCTGCCACAACGCGATGGACCCGGTCGGCTTCGGCCTCGAGAACTTCGATCAGACCGGCGCGTGGCGCGCGACCGACATCGACGACGCCACCTGCGTGATCAGCGGCGAGGGTCAGCTCTACGGCCTCGCCGACGACCCGATCCCGTTCCAAGGACCCGCGGAGCTCGGCTCGATCTTGATCGAGAGCGGCGTGCTCGAGAGCTGTCTCGTCACGCAGCTGTATCGGTTCGCGACGGGCCATCGCGAGCAGCGCGCCGACGCCGACATGATCGACGCGCTCGCGACCTCGTTTACCCAGAGCCGAAAGCTCGACG
>DATDCH010000914.1:0-5659 GCA_036524455.1 Kofleriaceae bacterium
AGCGTCGCGTCGGAGCTACCGGCCTATCTCGCGGCGAATGCCGTGAAGGATGACGAGTACGATCTGGTCAAGGGACCGCCGTGGCCCATGCATCTCGTCGGCGTGCTTGCGCGCGACGTGGCCAAGCCGCTCAAGCTCGTACTTACGGAGAAGGGCGCGAAGACGCCGCTCGTCTCGGTCGATGTCTCGAGCAAACAGCGCATCGTGATCGCCCACACCGTGGCCACGATCGCGGCGGAGTTCGCCGCCGGCAAGACGTATTCCGTGCGCTTGATGCTCGGCAAGACGGTGCTCGCGAAGTCCGAGCTCACGCTCCGCGACTGAGTCTCGAACGCTTCAGTCGGCTTCGAGCATCTCGTTCATCTTCGCTTCGTCGATGATCGTGACGCCGAGCGCGCTCGCCTTTGATAGCTTCGACGCGCCGACGCCCGAGCCCGTGATCAAGAACTGGGTGTTCGCGGACACGCTGCCAGTGACCTTCGCGCCGGCCTCCTCGAGGATCGCGGCGATCTCTGCACGCTCCATCGAAAGCGTGCCGGTGATGACGACGGTCTTGCCGGCGAACCCCGCCGAGAGGTCCTTCGGCTTGCGCTCCTTCACCTTCTGCTTCGCCTCGGCGGTGACCGGCTTCTTCGGCGCCCTCGGTGCTTCGGCGCTGCCGATCAGCGAGAACAGCGCCGCCGAGCCCAGCACGACCACGCCGAGCCGCTCGGCATCCGCCTTCTTCGATCCGGCGTCGTCCATCGCGAACACGTAGTCGGTCTTCTTCGAGACCGAGCTCGTGCACGTGGCGCCCAGACCTTTCAACTTCGCCTCCGCATCTTTTCGCTGCATGCCAGGCACGGTGCCGGTGATGACCACCGTCTTGCCCATCACGCTGAGCTTCGTCGATGCGCGTTGCTTCACTTCTGGTGCTGCTTTGGTTCCCGTCTTTGCCTTGGGCATGGTCTCTACGCTCCAGCTCGCTTTGTCGACGCGCGTGCGCAGCTCGATCGTGAGCCCGCCGCTCTTGCCGATCTTAGCGCGTTCAGTCGCAGTTCGTCTCGCTGAGGATCCAGCGCGACACCACGTCGATGGCGATCGGATCGACCTGCAGCGTCGCGAGCGGCGGCATGCCGCCGGTGCGCGTGCTCATCCGCTGGAATAGCATCGAGGCTGCCGGGTTCCCCTTCACGACCTCGTTGTCGGGACCACACAGCATCGTCTGCGCGAGCGGCGTCTCCCAGCGGAAGTCGCGCGTCGGGCGCTCGCCCAGCGGGTTGTGACAGTGGCTGCAGTTCGCTGCGAGGTAGCCGCGGACGCGAAGCTCGAGCGGCACGGTCGAGTCGTGCGGCGAGCCGAGCGGCGGGCCGGCACCGATCTGGCTGCCGATCACGCCCAGCTGCTGCAGCGCCGCGAGCTGATCGACGATCACGCCGTTATCGTCGACGCGGCGCGCGAGCTGAGCTGTCCGCAGGCCGAGCAGCGGCCCGTTGGATGCGCTGTGGCAGCGCGCGCACTGGGCGCGGCTCGGATAGCTGTGGACGTGCTGCGTGCCGTTGTCGAGCGGCCACGGTGCCGTGGTGGGTGCGTCCGGCAAGAGGTCGGCGTCCTTGCCATCGGCGCGCCAGCGGAAGCTGTAGCCGCGCCACGTGCCGGCCGCCAGCACGAGAAAGCGCGTCTCCATCACCCGGCGCGTGCGGCTGTTGCCGGGCGTCGTCTCGATCGCGAACTCCTTGAGGATCATCGAGCCCGCGGGCGCGTCCCACGCCCCGGTCACCGGCGACTTCATCATCTGGCCGTCGGGCAACGCCAGCCAGCGACGCTTGAGCGCGCCGTCGGACCACAGCTCGCTGCGCAGGTCGAACGGGATGAGTCCGGCGTGCGGTGTCGCGGTGCCGTTCACGATCGTGAAGCAGCCCGTCGCCGAAAGTGTCTGCGCGGTGCCATCGAAGCTGCAGCCCACGATCGAGGAGCGCTGGGTGCGCAGCGGCGCTTCGCCCGGTCCGTTGAAGCGCGCGACTCTCACGGTGTCGGTGCTCTCGAACCACGCGACGACCGGTACGCGATCGCGGTGCAGCGCGATCGCGGGGCGCACGAGCGACCGGGTCGGATCTCCGCTCCACACGTGGCCGCCCGGGCTGACCCAACCCGTCGCGCCCCAGCGTGCGAGCACGCCGCGCCAGTTGCCATCGATGTTCTCGCGCCACGCGACGAGCGGCGCGCCATCCGCGTCGATCGCGACCGCCGGTGCCTGCGCGTTCGCGGACGGATCGACATCCAGCGCGCCTCCGAGCGGCCGCACGGTCGTACCGGTGATCTCCACGGCGTGCACGCCGAACGAGCCTTCGTACGTGTCGTAGGCGAGGACGACGGTCGCACCGCGCGCCGCGATCGCGACGCGGTTGAACTGTCCCGCGGGCACCGGCGCAAGTGGGATCGACGGCGCCTCGGTCCACGCCGCGCCATTCCACGTCAGTGTACGAACCGTGCGCGCGTCGACGAACGCGACCGCCGGCCGCGCCGGTCCGGTCAACGCGAGCTGCGGCAGGCCGACGACTCCGCCGTTCACGGCCACATCGAAGCCGACCGGCTGCCAGGTCTCGCCGGCGAGCACCTTCGTGCGCAGCACCGTGCCAACGCCGAACGCCGAGGGCGCGGTGTACGCGATCACCGGCTCGCTGCCGGGCAGCGCCGATGCGACGACGAACGAACCCTCGCCGGGCGACACGATCGGCTGCCACTCGGTGCCGGTCCACCGCGCGGCCTCGATCGTCGGCGTCGTGCCGAGCTCGCTCCACACGACGATCGGCTGACTGCCGCCGTAGACGACCGACGGCAGCGCGGCGTCGCGCGTGCCCAGCATGCCGCCGAGCTCGATCCACGTGGCGCCGTCCCACAGCCGAACCGCGACGCGCCGGCCGCCCGGCAGCAGCACCGTGTGCGCGACGGCGATCCGGCCATCGCTACCGATCGCGACCGCGGGCGTCGTGCCCGCCACCTCCGGACCGTGGACCCATGGCGAGACAGTCCAGCCCGCCGACGTCTCGCCCAGCGCGTTGCCCGCGGCGTCGGTGACACCCTCGCCGAGCTCGATCCGCACGGAGCCCACGACGGCGACCGCCGGATCGATCTGGACGACGATCACCGAGTCGCCCTCGAGCGCGGCCGTCGCGGGCAGCGGCTCGCCCACCGGCCCGAGGATGCGCACGCCGGTCAGCGACGTAGGCGTGACCGGCTCGGAGAACGAGATGCGGATCGGATCGTGGAGCCACACGCCCGTCGCACCGTCGGCCGGCGCGATCGCGACGACGCTTGGCGGCATCGTGTCCATCGGTTTGTCATCCACCGAGCCGCAGGCCGCGATCACCAGCACGCACACGAGACGCGTCATGTGCACTCGCTACGCAAGCGTCGTACCCGCGCAACCGCGCAGAAGGTTGGCGTGGTCGCGCGGCCTGTCGATCATTGGATCGATCGTTGGATCGATCCGGCGCATCTTGAGCCGCGGTCGTCTCAACGGCGCGATCGCAGCAAACGTGATCGGCGAGGCAGACGTGCACCGAGCATCGGCGCGATAGTCGCGGCGTGGCCGACTTCGACAAGTCAGATCCTCCCGGGTGGCTCGCGCCGTGGTTGAAGGATGAATGCGACGGGCTGAGCGTCCACCAGCAACTCGCGCTGTTGCTCGAGGTCGCGCGCGACCCGACGCTCTACGACTCGGGGTGGGTCGCAGAGCAGGCCTTCATTCACCCCGGCGAGCTCGAGCCCGCGAACCGCGGCCGACTGCAGGCCCGGCAGGACGGCGAGGACTGGCTCCTCAGCCACACCGATGGGCGATTGGCGATCAGGATGCGCAACAACCGGCTCGTCGGCGTCATCGTCGACCACGCGGTCCTCCGCGCGGCTGCCGCCCGCGCTCCGTTGCCACGCGAGGTGGCGCCGGCGCTCGTCGAGCACGCGGTCGGGATCGGGCTCACCGACGACACGCGAACCGGTTTGAGTGTTCTGTATGGTGCCGCGATCGCTTCGCTCACGCAGTTAACCCTCGAGGCGCGCTGCGTGCCGGTCGAGACCGACGAGGAGCTGTTCGCGTCGGCGGCCGAGTTGCTTGCTTCCCTCGGCGGTCCCGCGGTCGAGACGTACGCGAATCTCGAGACGTGGCGAGTCTGGCTCGCGCGACACCGGCGCACCGTGACCGCGACCGTCGCATTTGCTCTCGAGGACGGTCACTGCTCGCTCGCGTGGGTCGCCGGTCCACGTGATGAAGCGCTGGCCCTGCTGTGGTCCGCGCTCGACGAGGTGGCATCGCTGGAAGGCGCTCAGACAGTCACGGCTCGGGTGACCGACTGCGCGTTCGGTGATGTGCTCGAGAGCATCGGCTTCGAGTGCCTCGGTCCCTGATCGCAGATTCTCCGAAACGCGGAGACTGCTGCTTCCTCTTCTCGGTCACGGTCGCACGGGCCGAGAACAGGAAGACAGATCAGATGAAGAAGCTCGCACGCATCACGGGTGTCCTCGCCGTCACCCTCACCAGCTCTCTCGCCTTCGCGAACGACACGAAGAACGTCGGCGGCCTTGTCTGCGTTCGCTACGCCGACAGCGCTGCACCGAAGTCGGCCGAGTACATCACCTACGGCGGCAAGATGTGCAACGACTCGAGCTCGGAGCGACTCAAGGTGACGTGCCCCCTGCCGCAAGACATGGGCACCGGCGAAGCATTCAGCATCACGATCGACTACGTGAACTGGCAATCGCTCGCGCAGAACCCGTTCCACGATCCTGCCTACGCGTTCGAGTGCTCGGGGTTCTCGCGCGACCGCTACGCGCAGGCGTACTACTGGGGCGGCTGGCAGAACGTGAAGGACGCCGGCGACAACTGGGGTGACGTGAACACGGCGCTGTCCGCGGACGTCAACGCGATGCTCGACAACGGCTTCTCGCACGCGGTGTGCTTCATTCCGCAGAAGACCGGCGCCGGCCGCAGCTGCGTCTCGCACATCATGTTCGACGAGCACCTCTAGGAGACGCCATGCGAGCCACATCGATGTTCTTGCTCGGTGGTGCGACCCTCGTGGGTGTCGTGATCGCGAAGCTCGCGGCCGACTCCGGCGAGTCTGCGCCCGACACTGCACGGATCGCGGAACGCACCGGCGATCCGGTCGGGCTCGAAGCGCAACGCTCGGCCGACGTACGGGCGACGCACGCGCTACCGCAAGTGCCGGCGGCCGAGCCCGAGCCGCCGCGGTCTCGCGACGACCAGGTCGCTCGCAGCCAGGCCCAGATCGCTCGCATCGATGAGGACCTCGCGACGCGCCTGCGCGCCGAAGCCGTCGACTCGGCGTGGGCGAACCAGACCGAGGGGGCGATCGCCAGCACGGTCGCCTCCTCGGGCCTGAAGCTCGAGTCGGTGCGATGCGGCTCGACGCTGTGTCGTATCGGCGTGTCCGCGAATGACCAGGTCGCCGAGCTCGACCTCGTGCTCGAGAAGCTGACGATGGCCGAGGCGTTCCGTCACGGCGGGTTCCTCCGCCATACCGGGCCGCGCGAGGTCACGATGTTCGTGGCTCGCAAGGGCCACAAACTTCCGCGAGCGCCCCGCTCGTGAACGCGTCCGCCAGCGCACTTCCCCGCCGCACGTTTGCTACCGTG
This sequence comes from Kofleriaceae bacterium, assembly GCA_036524455.1. Lineage (GTDB taxonomy): Bacteria > Myxococcota_A > Polyangia > Haliangiales > Haliangiaceae > JABFXX01. The sequence continues at coordinate 5,632 of DATDCH010000914.1, forward strand.
CGGACCGTGGCCGAGGATCTCGACTTCG
>DATDCH010000915.1:0-19514 GCA_036524455.1 Kofleriaceae bacterium
GTTGCCGACGTGCTGTCGGTCGCGTGCGGCGGCCACGCCGACGACGAGCAATCGATGACCCGCATTGCCCGGTTCTGTGCCGGCAAGCAGCGTCCCCGCATCGGCGCGCACCCTTCGTATCCGGATCGCGAGGGGTTCGGCCGCCGCTCGCTGCGAATGGAACCCGACGCGCTGAGGCTGACGGTTGCCGCACAGTGCCGCGCGCTCGCTGCGATCGCCGCGGCACACGGCCAGCGTGTTGGCTGGGTCAAACCGCACGGCGCGCTCTATCACGACGCAGCTCGCAACGAGGTCATGTCGCGCGAGCTGCTCGACGGCGTGCGCGAGGCGCTCGGCACCGAGCCCGTGATCATCGGGCCTGCAACCGGCTGGTTGCGGGAGACCTCGACGGCGCTCGGCATGCAGTACCTCCGTGAAGGATTCGCGGATCGCGCGACGTGTCCCGACGGTTCCCTCGTCCCGCGCAACGAGCCCGGCGCGCTGATCACCGATCCGCAGCTCGCCGCCGCGCGTGCTCGCGAGCTCGTCGGCACCGTCGATACGATCTGCGTGCATGCCGACACACCGGGTGCGCTCGCGATCGCGCGCGCCGTGCGCGAGGCGATCGATGGCTGAGTGGGTCGCGCTCGGCGATCGCGCGATTCGGTTTGCGCGCCCATCCGTCTCGGCACGTGCGCTCGTGCGCGAGATCCGCACGTGGCCCGGCGTCGTCGATGTCGTCGTCGCGGGTCACGATGTCGCCGCGTACTTCGATCGCGAGCCGGTGATCGATCGCGTACGGCTCGCCGCACTGGCAAACCTGCGCGACGATGCCGAGCCGGTGCGCGACGTCGCGATCCGCGTGGTCTACGACGGGCCTGATCTCGACGACGTCGCACGCGCGACACAGCTGTCGGCCGCCGAGGTGCAACGCGCGCATGCCGCCGCGACCTACGTTGTCGACACGATCGGATTTGCGCCCGGCTTCGCATATCTCACCGGCCTGCCGGCACAGCTGCACGTGCCGCGTCGCGCGACGCCACGCGCGCGGGTACCCGGCGGCTCGCTCGCGATCGCCGACGCATACACGGCGATCTACCCGTTCGACTCGCCCGGTGGCTGGCACTTGATCGGCCGGATCACCGACGCGCCGATGTTCGACGAGCGCGGCGCGCGGCTCCAGCTCGGCGATCGCGTGCGGTTCGTGTCATGAGCGTCGTCGTCGTGCGCGCGTTCGGCTTGTGCACCGTGCAAGACCTCGGTCGGCGCGGTCACATGCACGAGGCTGTACCGCCGGGCGGCGCGCTCGTGCGCGAGCTGCTGATCGCGACGAATCGCAGCGTCGGCAATGCGGACGGTGCACCGGCGGTCGAAGTGCTTGGCCAGCTCGTCGTGCGCGCGACGGCCGACGTCGTGGTCGCCACCGATCGCACCACGCCGGTCGTGCTACGCGCAGGCGAAGAGCTCGTGATCGCGAGCGAGCCGCTGCGCTGCACGTACGTCGCGCTCGCCGGTGGCATCGCCGCGCCGCGCATCCTCGATGGCCGCGGCACGCTGCTCTCCGCCGGCCTCGGCGCTCCACTGCGTAACGGCGCCACACTCGCAACCGGCGAGGGCACCGACCCGACCACGCGTGCGCTCGTCGCGTTCAGCGCAGGCGAGGTCGTGCACCTGCATCCGGGTCCCGACCTCGATGCGTTCGCGCGGGATGCGCTCGCCGTGCTCGTCGCCGCGCCGTATCGCATCTCGCCGAGCAGCGATCGCGTCGGCACTCGCCTCGCGGGCGCCGCACTGCCGCGCCGCGCCGACTATCGCGAGCAATCGCGCCCGATGGTGCAGGGCGCGCTCGAGGTGCCTCGCGATGGTCAACCGATCGTGCTCGGCCCCGAGCATCCGACCACCGGCGGCTATCCAATCCTCGCCGTGATCGCGAACGCCGAGCTCGGTCGCTTTCATGCGATCCGGCTCGGCGGCTCCGTACAGTTCGCGCTTACTTCGTCGCGGTGAACGTCGCCGGCGCGTGGCGCAGGCCCATGCCCGCGTTGATCTCGGCGTCCCACACGCCACCCGTCATCGCTTCGACGAGACCATTGTTATCCGCGTCGACGAGCGTCGCCGTGCCCGAGATAAAGTGGAGCGCGTCGAAGCGCTTCTCGGCGAACTTGTCGTGCATACGCTCGACCGCTTCGTCGAGACCCGCTTCACAGATCGCGGTCAGCTGCGTCGCGTGACCGACGCAAACGCTCCAGTAGCACTTCGCGGCGATCGTGTTCGCAAGCGCCGGGCAGTTGACCGCGTTGCCGAGCAGGCCGCGAATGTCGGCGCCGTACTGCGTGGTGACCGCCTGGTTGAGCGCGGTCCACACGTACTCGCCGTACTGGATCGCGTACTGGTGGTCGCCGAGCGAGAGCTCGCCTTGCGCCGACGAGCAAGTCGGCGTCGCCGACACGATGTCGTTCGGCAGCGAGTCGATCGCGACGCGCGAGTTGATGCCAGCCGGCGTGAGGTCGAGCGCCTTGAGCGTATGCGTCGCGCTGGTGCCGTTGACCGTGAGCTCGCTATCGAGCGCGAATCGCGTCAGCGCGGTCTCGGCGAGCGCGGCGATGTTACCCGCGACCTGCGGGACCGGCACGCCGTTGATCGTGAGCTGGTTGATCTCGCCGTTGATCCAACCCTCGAGCTTGTCCTCGACATAGCTCGGCAGCGCGTCGCGAATCTCCTGCACCGCCGGGACACCCATCTCCTCTGCGAGGTCGAAGAGCGTGCCGGCCGGGTTCATCGAGAAGTTACGCAGCGTGACGACCGCGTCGGCCGCGGTCTGCGGCAGCAGCACTTCCGCCGTCAGGTCGATCTCGCTACGCACTTGGTAGGGGCCGTCCACCACGGCGGCCGAGCCCGAGCCCGAGCCCGAACCCGAACCCGAACCCGAACCCGAACCCGACCCCGACCCCGAACCGCTACCGGTGTCGGTGTCGGTATCCGTGTCGGGACCTTGCGAAGCAACGCAACCAACGAGCAGGAAGGCGAGGGCGATACGCATGCCTCGAACAATGAGCAAGCGCCTTGCCGTTGGTTCGACCTATGCCATCTCGCGGAGATCCGCGTGAATGCGGTGAATGCCGCATCCAGCCATGTCGAAAGCGATGTTGGAGCGACTGTCACCTACACGCGACTCAGACCTACACGCGTTGATCCGGCAAGCCGGCTCGCAGCGGCACGGCGGCGACCCAGGTAACGTGAGGCCATGCGGAGCCTCGTGATGTTGGCGCTGCTGGGCGGCACTGCCGTCGCGCAACCGCGGTTGCCGCCGGAGCCCGACGAGCCGGCCGTGACGCCGGCGCCGGCCAAGCCCCAGAGCGGATTGCGTCTCGCAGGGATCGTGACCGGCGCGATCGGTCTTGCGACGGTGGGCACCGGCATCTACCTCGGCGTCACGGCGAGCGCGAAGGCCGACGACCTGACCGACTCGCCGGTCTGGAATCAAGACCTCTACGACGACGGCAAGATCGCCGATCGCAACGCGAAGATTCTGCTCGGCGTCGGTGGTGCGGCCGTGATCGGTGGCGTCGTCATGTATGTGCTCGGGCACCGCGCTGCGAGCGAAACGGGTGTGGCGGTGATGCCGGCGCGCGGCGGCGCGACCTTGGTGTGGTCATGCGAGCTGTGATCTGCCTCGTCGCGCTCGTGGGTTGCTTCAATCCGACGACAAACCAGAGCTGCCAGTATCAGTGTGCCGCGATGGGCACGCCGTGCCCGAGTGGTCTGTCGTGCGTCGGCGGCGTATGCGTTGCGCCCGGCGAGATGTGCATGTCGATCGATGGTGGCGTCGATGCGAACGACGGTCGCACTGGTGCGTGTGGCGACGGCATCCGCGATCCGGGCGAGGTTTGTTACGGCACGCCGATCACCGTGATGACCAGCGGGGGGCCACACGACGGCCAGCTCGCCGACATCGACGGCGATGGCGATCTCGATCTCGTCTACGTGATCGCGGGCCAGTACGTGTTTCACGTGCTTGCCGGCGGCATCTTCAGCGCCGCGCAGAATGGACCAACCGTAAACGCAACGCGCATGCTCGCGCTCGATGTCGACGGCGATGCGCATGCCGAGCTGATCAACGGCGCGGCGAACGTCGAGTTGTGGAACCACGCCGACACGAGCTTCACGCGCACCGGCGTGTTCGCGCTGACGGCGGGACAAGACACCGTCGCGCTTGCGACCGGCTTGATCGCCGGCACCACACCGAATGTGCTCGCGCTGGGCACCAGCGAGCTATGGGTCCTCACGATCGACGCGAGCGGTGCGCTCGCGTTCTTCGCCGTCCGCGTATCGATCACCGACCCGCGCGATCTCGCGGCGGGCCGTCTCGACGCCGATCCGCTCGACGACATCGTGATCGCACACGGCGCCGGCATCGACCTGCATACCGCGAACGCGTCAGGGCTCGCGACCGAGGTCCCGTTGCCGGTCAGCGGTCTCGTCACCGGTGTCGCGGTTGCCGATACCGACAACGATGCGAACCTGGACGTCGTGTTCACGCAGGTGACAGGCACGAGCGGCGAGATCGGCGTCATGCGCGCGATGGGCGGCGGCGCCTTTGCGAGCCCGACGCTGTCGTCCGACGTGCCGGGGCTCAGCGGCGCGATCGATACGGGTACCGTCGATGGCGATAACCTCGCCGACATCGTCGCGATCAGCACGAACCCGAAGGCCGTGTTGATCGCACTCGGTCGAACCGACGGCACGCTCGCAGCGCCGGTGGAGATCGCGCTCAACGCAACGCCGAGCTACCTGCACGCGGGCAACGACTTCAACGGCGACAACGTCTCAGACATCGTCGTGACCGATCTGGCCGGTCAGCGAATCGTGATCCTGCCGTCGAATCCCTAGCCGCGAATCTCTGCGACGCGCTGGTCGAGCTCGCTCACCGGGATGCCGAGCGCGGTCGCGAGCTGGCCGGCGACTTCGCGCTCTTCCTGCGAGAAGTCGTTGTCGGCGAGCCCGATCGCGAGCCCGAGCATCAGCGCGGCATCGGCCGCTCCGCGCTCGCTAACCAGCTCCGCCACGCGTGCAATGCGCGGCTCGAACCCGTTGGCCTCGACGTCGTTCGAGACCGCGGTCAGCAGCTCGTCGATCTTGTCGCGCTCGACGCCGCCGAGGATCTCCAACCGATCGAGCAGCGCGTCGTACTCCTGTTCGCTCGCATTGCCGTCGGCCGCCGCGATCAAGAACGCGCTCGTTACCGCTGCCTCGAGGAACGTGGTGTCGCTGAGTCGCTCGGTCAAACCGTGGCGCGTCCACCACGTGCGTTTTTCGTAGCTGGCCATGCGGTGTTATAGAGCGCAACGCGAGAAAGAAAAATGGCCCGCCGAGACGAAACGCTCGACGGGCCGACTGATTGGCACGTGCAACACCTGCGAGTGCCCACTCACCGCTGCGGTGAGGCGCGTAGTGACGCTGCGACGACCGTGACAGGATCGCCGCACCGATTCCCGACTGCGTCTCGTAGCCGGCGAGCGCACGCATCAGCGCCGCATCACCGAGCTTGCGCTCGATGATTGCCTTGCGTGCGTGACGCAGCTCGCGTGCGAGCCGTAGCGCGAGCGCCAGGTTGACGAAGCACGTCTGGCCCGTGAACACGTGGCCCGTCTGTGCAGCGTCACCCGCGATCACGATCGGCGCGCGGGCATCACCTGCGATCGTGCGCCGTGTCATCGCCGTCACCGCGGTCGCGAAGATCTGCGGCTCGACGAGAAACGGCACGCCGGTGAGGCCGTGCTCGCGGGCAGCGACGGTGAACGCGTCGTACAGCTGCGCGTTCGAAGGCTGACCCGGTGCCGAGACCAGCACACCGGTGCCCGCCTCCGTCGTGTGCAACACGGTCGCGCGTGCGAGCCGAGCGAGACCCGGCACCGGCAGCTCGACGCGGATCCAGCGACCCTCGTCAGAACCGCCGGCATACAGCGCACCGACGATGCGCTGCTCCGGTAGCTCGACTGCACACTCACCGCGCAGCAGCTCCTTCGCCAGCGAGCGTGCGGCACCGGTCGCGATCACGACGAGCGCAGCACGCAGCGACGTACCGTCTGCGCACACGAGCGACGCGAAGCGCGCATGGCGGCGCACGCGCGTGACCTCGCAGCCATAGTGCACGACCGCACCAAGCTGGAGCGCACGCTCGAGCAGCACCTGCTGCAGACGACCGATCGGCACGAGTGCACGCGGCGGCTGCGCGGCGAGCTCCCACAGGTTCGCGGTCTGCGGTGGCACGCTGCGCAGTGTCGGCACGCCGCCGCGGATCGTACGACCCGTCGACAGGTCAGCCTCGCAACGCGAGGCCAGCAGCGTCACGATCTGCGGGTCGCGGACGTCGACACCGAGGTAGTCGAGGTTCGCGAGGTCACCCGAGCGGGCAACCAGCAGCTGTGGGCGCAGACCCGTGTCCTCCGCCGGTGGTGGCCGGCGGTCGACGACGAGCGTCGTGAGGTCCAGACGCGCCAGCTCGATCGCGATCGCGAGACCCACGGGGCCCGCGCCGATGATAGCTACGTCGAAAAACTCCGACGGCAGTGTGGACTTGGCGATTCCCATCGCACGTCCTCCTTGCCGCCATTTTGGTGATTGGCAGACATCTATCCTTCCCTCCCCGTGAGCGCGCCACCGTGAGGCCTGGTCCCGGATTCGTCAAGGACAAGCTCGGAACCGAGCGGGACTCAAAGATTCTCGTTGATCTGCCCAAGCCCGTGCGCATACGGTTCCCGCGCCGGGGGTCACCGATGAAGTCAGCGCTGCTGCTGTTGGTCGTATTTGTGGTCGCGTGCGGTCCAGGTCCGCGTAAAGGCGGAGACGACGACGACACGACAGAACCTGATGCTGCGTGCGGTCGGGAATGCTCCGCCGATCTACACGCGGTCATCGACTGCAATGGCGTCACCGTCGAGGATTGCTCGGGCGGTCTCGCCTGCGATCCGTCGTCGTATACGTGCCAGGACGCGTGTGCTGCCGCCGAGGCGAATCATCGCTCGGTCGGTTGCGACTACTACGCAACGCAGATGGAGACGTTGACCGCTGGCTACTGCTACGCGGTGTTCGTCGCGAACACGTGGACGTTCCCGGCGCATATCACGGTCGAGTATCGCGGCGCGCCGCTCAACACGCAGAGCTTCGCGCGCGTCCCGAGCGGCGCCGGGCCGTCGCTCACGTATGCCCAGTACGATCCGACGCAGGGACTCGCACCCGGCGAAGTCGCGATCCTGTTCCTCGCCGGCACGCAAGGCTCGGCACCGAACTGCCCGGTCGCGCCCGCGGTACCCGCGGCGTACTTGACCGGTACCGGCATCAGCGATTCGTTCCACATCAAGACCGACGTGCCGGTCGTCGCGTATCAGATCAATCCATACGGTGGCGGTTCGGTCGCGGTGACCGCGGCGTCGCTGCTGTTGCCGACGAGCGTCTGGGACATGAACTACGTCGCGGTCAACGTATCGGCGGCCGCCGCCGGCAACCCGTCGCTCAACATCGTCGCGAAGGATGACGGCACGCAGGTCACGCTGACGCCGAAGCAGGCGATCGCCGGCGGCGGGGTCATTCCCGCCACGGCCGCGAACACGCCGGTGACGATCATGCTCAACAAAGGTCAGCACGCGCAAATCACGCAGGCGGCCGAGCTCACCGGCAGCGCGATCCAGGCGACGAAACCGATCGGCTTCATGGCGGGCCACACCTGCATGAACATGCCGGTTGGCGTGTCGTACTGTGATCACGGCGAGCAGATGGTCCCGCCGGTCAAAGCGCTTGGCAGCCGTTACGTCGGCGTGATGTACAAGCCGCGCGTTGCGGCCGAGACCACCACGTTCTGGCGGCTCGTCGGCGCGGTCGACGGCACCTCGCTGACGTGGTCGACGAACGTCGGTGGTCCCGCCGCGCTCAGCGCCGGCCAAGAGGTGACGTTCCAGACCGGCACGCCGTTCACCGTGCAGAGCCAGGATCCCGATCACCCGTTCATGCTGTTCACGTACATGACGGGCTCGACCCAGGTGTCGAGTGGCTACGGGGATCCGGACTTCGTGACCAGTGTGCCGCCCGAGCAGTACCTGCGGAGCTACGTGTTCTTTACGGACCCGACGTATCCCGAGACAAGCCTCGTCGTGATCCGCGCGCGCGGTACCGATAATCAGTTCCACGACGTCAAGCTCGGTTGCGGTGGCCCGATCATGGGCTGGCAACCGATCGGCGCCGACTTCGAGTACGCGCGCAAAGATCTTTCGACGGGCAACTTCGTCGCGGCCGGCGCGTGCAACAACGGCCGACACGAGATCAACAGCGACGCACCGTTCGGCTTGTGGGTCTGGGGCTGGGGAACGCCGGAGACGACGAATTTCACGGCGAACGTGTCGTACGGCTATCCCGGCGGCATGAACGTCGCGCCGATTAACACCGTCATCTTCTAAGGCGTCCTCCTCTAAAGGAAGTCGAGCCCGTGGGGTCGCTCGGCGATGTAGATCTCGTGGACGCGCACGTCGGGGTCGTCCTCGAGCTGCGCGATTTCGGCCTCGGTCATCAGGAACCAGGGGTCGAGCAGCATGTCGTCGAACAGCTCGAGCTCGACCTCGAGCTCTGGATCACGGCGACGCAGCGGGTCGTCGAGCTCGCGAACCAGGTCAATCATCGCAGACTCCATTGCTCCATAAATGACCAGCCAGCCGACGGGTGCAAACTTTCGGCGACGAAACGTTCACTCGCGGCCTCATGGCCATGCGCCAACCTAGCGTCGTCCCGAACGGAATGCATGGCACGGGGCGTGATCTTTGTCGGGCACATGACCGAACTGACATCTCACCAGCTCGCCCGCGTGGTGGGCGGTGAGGATTCGTTCGGCAGGTGCGGTCCGGGTAGCAGCCTGGCCTTTCTCGGCAACGTGCGGACCCCCGAGTGCCTGGCGCACGATCAGGCGGTGCGCAACCACTTGAACAACGGCTCGTCGTATCTCGGCGCGCAGATCAAGGCGCTGCCGCAGTTCCCGGCGGCCGCCGCGTCGTGGTTCCGCGCGAAGTCCGGTTAACACTGGGGATGCGCGCGCGCGAATCGCTGGCCGCGCGAGATCGAATCCGGTACGAAGGTCTATCGTGCCGAGGCAGTCAGAACGTTACGCGCTCGATCACAACGTGATGATCTACGCGTCTCATCAGTGGCGTCATGCCGTGATGCAGGACGTGTCGCGTACCGGGATGTTTGTCGCGACGTCGCCGCTTCCCGTCGGCACGCCGGTCATGGTCGCGTTCGACGTCAACGGCTCGCGCGTCGCGAACCCTGCGCGCGTGACGCATTGCCTGACCCCCGAGGATGCGCACGCACTCTGCCGCGCGCCGGGCGTCGGCCTCGCGTTCCACGAACCGGTCGACGTCGGCTTCGCGGTCGCGATCGAGAATCTGGTGCGCCGTGCTCGCACGCAGCAGCCACACCAGTTCCACATCGTCGTCGCTGACTCCGAGCTGCGCGTGCTCGAGCGGTTGTCGACCGCGCTCGACGCCGCAGGGTTTTCGGTCGCGACGGCGAGCAACGGCCTCGAGCTGTTCGGCGCGTGCTTGCGTCAGAAGCCCGATGTCGTGCTGGTCGATCGCGCGACGCCGATGGTCGATGGCTTTCAGCTGATCGAGCGCCTCGCGTGTGACGATCGGCTCGCGTCGGTTCCGTTCGTGGTGACGACGAGCGAGCCGAGCGACATCGAGCCCGCGTTCCACAAGGGCGCCGCCGATGTGATCATGAAGCCGTTCACGATCGTCGAAGCGATCGCGCGCGTGCGCCGCGTCGCGGAGGCGCCGAAGCAACGCACCGAGCGCGTGCTGCTCACCGGGTCGATCGGCGACCTCGGCCTCGCATCGGTGCTCACGATGCTCGAGCTCGAGAAGAAGAGCGGCCGGCTCGTCGCTTCGAATGGTCACGCCGCATGGATCGACATCGTCGACGGTCGCATCGTCGACGCCGGTTGGTCGCTCGGCACGTCGCACCCTCGCGCGGTCGTGCTCGCGCTGCTCGACTGGCAGGGAGGCACGTTCAAGCTACTCGCCGGACCGGCGCGCCGGCGCGAGACCCAGCTGTCGATGCCGGTCACGCACCTGCTGCTCGAGCAGGCGCGACTGCGCGACGAAGCGGCACGCGTCAGCTAGCTACCGGCCACTTCGAGACCACGAACAGCACGATCCCGATCACGAGCAGCGACAGCAGCGGCTTCAAGAACATCGGCGGCGCGGTGAAGGTCTCGCCCTTGCGCGCTTTCTTCGCCTTCATCTTCAAGAAGCCGTGCATGCCGATCACGGCCGCGACGAGCGTGAGCTTGATGTGCATGTACGGCATTTGATAGACCTTGTATTTGAACAGCCAGTGCAGGCCGAAGATGATCGCGATCGTCGCGCCGATGTCGGGCACGATCGCCGCTTGGCGGAGGAACTTGAGCAGGCGGCTGCGCGCGGCGGCATCCGGCTCGGCGGCAAACGCCTCGAGAAACGCAGTGAGCGCGAACAGCCCGCCGATCCACATCAGTACCCCGAACACGTGGAGTGACAGGAACACCTTGTCGAGCGTCATGCGCCGACGTTACGGGCTACACGCGGCGATGTCGAGATAAGCGGCGAGATACGCGCGCGCCGGACCGTTCCACATGTGCTGGAGCGGGACCTGTGCGTTCGGCATGTCGCGCACCGAGCACAGGCTGCGCTCGATCAGCGGGCGCTGTGCTGAGAAGCCGGCCGCGGTCGCGAAGCTGAGGTTGTCATCGCGAGATGCGTGACAGTTGCGGCAATTCGTCGCGATGACGTGCTCGTAGACTTTGCGCTCGAGCAGCGAGCTGGTCCAGCCGAGTGGGACGAAGCTCTCTGCTGTCACCGCGGGGCCGTTCGGATACCAGCCCGCGACGAGCTCGCGATTGGCCTCCGACAGCGCCGGTGCGACTTCGTGATTGAGTCGCGAGATCGCCGGCGCCTGATCGCGCTCGGTGAAGCCAGCGCGTGTCGAGAACGTCAGCGTTCTCTGATCGAACGGCAAGAAGCTCGCGCCGAGCACTTGGTTCGTCGTCGCGTCGTAACGCGCTGCCGTGCCGTGGCAGTTGAGGCAGTTGTTCGGGATCGCGAGGTTGTCACCGACGCTATCGAGCTGCGCTTCATTGATCAGCGTGCCGGTCGCGCCGTAGACCATGAACTGCATGCTGTTCGGGGCCTCGAACGGCGGTTGATACACCATCGCGACCGTCGCGAACGAGCCACGCAGATCGATCGCTGCATCGAGCGCTTCGCGCTGGGGCCCGCCGAACTCGCCGTAGTTCGCGACCGCACACGCGACCCCGCCGCCCGGTTGCGCCTGGCAACGCATCTCGCGCCCGATGCCGAGGTCCGCGCCGTTGTAGTACGTACTCGTCGCCGACTCGGCGGTGATGCCGAACTTGGTGCGGAACTCGGTGATCGTCAGCGGTGCCGCGATCGTCTGGTAGTACTGCGCGGTCTCGAGCGGATCGATCCAACCGACGCGATCGAGAAACCGCGGCCGTGCGGCGCTGCCCGCGATGTCGGCAGGACTGACGACGACGATGCCGGTATCGAGCTGCACGCCGCACGACTCCGCGCGTTCGATCCACGTCGCGTGTGCGTCGATGCACGCGTCGGCATCGTGGAACAAAGCCGCGAGGACTTCTCCCGTCGCACCGATCGCGCGTACGCGCAGCACACCACCCTGGCGCCACCGCGACGGATTGAGCTGCGCCGGTGCGGCGAGCGCGTGCCACTCGTAGACGCCGGTATCGGTCGACGACGGCACCTCGCCCGTGATCGTCTTCGCGATCGTGATCCACGCATCGGTGAAGATCTGGATCTCGATCGCGTAGCCCGGGAGCTCGTGCACGCCTGTAAAGGTTATCGAGGCGCTGGTCGTTGGTCCTTCGACCACCGTGCCGAGCCGCGGTTGAGCGACGACGCCGAAAGTCCCCAGGGGTGTGGACTCCGGCATCGCGCTCGAACCATCGACGGCGGCGACGCATCCTATCGACGCTGCCCAAGCGCAAACCAATGTGACGCGAACCGCCGCCATACCTCGATGTCTGTGTAGTGAGGTGCGTCGGAGAAAAGGTGGCAGCAATCTACGCGGCCTGTGGCACTGACAGGCCCACTCAGATACCGGCGCGCACGAGCCAGTCTTGCGTGCACGTTGTCATCAGCGGCATGCCCTTCTCGACCTCTGCCAAGATCGCGCGCTCGATCTTGCCCGACAGCAAGCTCAAGTTGACTGCGATCGAGCCAGAGTAGCGGCGGCGTACCTTGCGCGGACCGATGTCAGCGAGCTGATAGAGCAGCGTTAGTTTCACGCGGCCGCCGATGATCTGCGGCACGATCGTCTCGTCGAGCTCGTCGTCGGCTTTGCGCCAGGTCATCGCCTCGAGATACGTGAGGCGGCCGCCGTCGACGAATGGCCGCACGAACACCGGCAGCTGGCGCTGGGCACGCACGCTCCACGTGCACTTGCGGATCGCATCGTCTTCGTACGACTCGACGATCGTGCGATCGCACAGACCCGCAACGGCATCCTGCGTCGCGAGGTGATCCTCGTTGAAGTACGCCTCGAGCACGGCGAGCTTGCCCGACGCGTCGAACACGGTCTCGTAGCTGAACTCGGTGCTCACTTCGTCTTGATGAATGTCATCACGACGGTCGACGGTGCGGCGCCGGCGAGCTCGAGCTTCTTGCCGATCTTCTTGTAGGTCATCTTGTTGACCTTGCCGTTTTCGTCGACGGAGATCGTGGTGCCGTCGAGGGTCCACGTGCCGTTCGCGGTCACCGCGTCCTTGCCCTTCCACACCGTCATCACGAGCTTGCCGTCGGACTTGAAGTCCCACGTCATGCCGCCGCCGGCGAGCTTCTCCTTTGGCACGGGCCCGTCCTTCGTGCGGACCGCGTCGAGCTTCCACTTGCCGACGAACGGCGTCGGACCGGCATAGACAAACGCTGGCGCTGCGACGACGAGCAGCGCGATCAGGAGGAGCCGCACCTCAGATCTCGCAGCCCGAGAAGCCGGGGCACACGAAGTCGAACTGGCCAGTCAGCTTGACGGCACCTTTGGCGCCTTTGCCCATGAGCTTGCCGGAGAGATCGATCGTGCCGGCGATGTGGCGCTTGTCGAACGCCGTGATGTTCACCGTGCCGCTTGGGTCGCCGAACGTGAGCGTCGGGCCGAGCGTGATATTGACGCCCGCACCATCGGCGGCGCCCTTCTTGAACTCGTACTTCTTCGGCGCGAACGGCATGCCGTCGGGCTTGCCGCCGCCGGGTACGATCGAGAACTTGATATCCGGGCCGTGGCAGTTCACTGCGAACCCGTCCATGGCCATCATGTTGTTCTTCTCGGACTCGCCGTACCAGTAGGTGACGTTCGTCGCGGCGCGGCCGCCCATCGTCGTCTGCTCCTTCGTCATCGCCCCGCTCAGCTTGAGCGTGCACTGACCCATCTCCTCGGGCTTGAGCTCCTTCCGGGGAGGCGGCATCGGCTTCTTCTCCGCGGCCACGACCGGCTCGGGCTCGGGCGGCTTCTGCTTCTTGTAGTCCTCTTCGCTCTTACACGCTGCCAGTAGCAGCACCACGATGGCGAGCTTGGTCATGGAGCGACAGTACACCTGGTTTGTGTCCGCGGGGTTAGCCCGGCTCGCGATCTTGCTCGTAGCGCTGTCGCGCTTGGTGTAAATCACCGTCGCATGCGGCGCTTTTCGTGCGACCAGCCCTCGGCTCGTGGCTCTACCCCATGATGAAGCGCTGCCTGCTTCTAGTCGCCACGTTCGCGATCGCTTGCGGTCCGCCGATTCGCACGGGCGGCGATCACGATGCCGCGATCGGTGGTGACGACGACGCGAACGGCGGCAACGGTGACGGTGGCGGCGGCAATGGCGACGGCGGCGGCAACGGCGACGGCGGTGGCGGCGGCAACGATGGCGGCGGCGGTACCGATGGCGGCAGCATCACGCAAGACGCAGGCATGCCGATGGACGCACCAGCCGGCATCATCACCGGCGGGCCATGCGCGTCGGGTGCGATGGGCCGCGCGGCCTATCGCATTCGGTGGGCGCAGAGCGGCAGCAGCACGTATCCCGTCTATGAAGTGAACGGCCTGCCCGACAAGACACCCGATCACGCCGGCGCGTACGGCTATCAGATCGGCTTCACGCCGTCGTACGTCGATCCGTTCCTCGCGCAAGGTGGCCTGCAGCTCGATGGCAGCTGCTTCGTCGACATCGATCTGTCGACGATGGGCGTTTCCTCGATCACGAAGGCCACGCTCTCGATCTACGGCCGTAGCTACAACACCACCGCGAGCGGCAGCTTCAACTGGCAGACGTTCGACGGCACCGGTTCGACGCCGACGAACTTCGTCAGCAACGTCGCGCCGTACCAGTGGTACTCGGCCGACATGACGACCGAGATTTCACCGGGCGACGGCGGCGTCAAGATCCGCATCAAGGCCGGCCCGAATTCGGGCGCGCTCGTCGTCAACAAGATCGAGCTCTGCCTGCAGGCTAACTGACCTTCTCGGTTGTCGCCTGCGCGGTCGCCGGAATGCCGGGCACCGACGGTACGCGCGAGTCCTCGGGCGTGTAGTCCTCGTGATAGAGGCGCAGCACGGCGAGGAACAGCGACACGAGTAGTGGTCCGAGCAAGAGGCCGATCGCGCCGAACGTCGCGAGGCCGCCGATCAGCGAGAAGAACACGATCGCGCCGTGGATCTCGAGGCCGCGCTTGATCAGCAGCGGCTTGACGAGATTGTCGACGAGCCCGACGACGAGGATGCCCCACGCTGCCAAGAAGATCGCCATATACGGATGGCCGGTCAGCACGAGTAGCCCCGCGCAGAACAAGCACACGACCGCCGCGCCGATCGCCGGCACGAACGCGAAGAAGAACGTGACGAGTGCGAAGAAGTACGGGCTGGGCACGCTCGCGATCCAGAACCCGACGAGCGCAGCGAGTGCTTGCACGGCCGCCGTGACCCCCGCCGACACGATCACGGCATACGACACGCGCCGGAACGTAGAGAGGAGCTCGCGCGTGCGTCCTCCGCGTAGCGGCGAGATACTGTCGAGCCACGCCACCAGATCGTCGCCGCGCACGAGCAGGAAGAACAGCGCGATCAGCATCAGTACGGCGTGAAACACGATCGAGCCGGTCGCGACGAGTGCCTTCGTCACTGTCGAGGCGGCCTCATCTTTGTAGTCGCTCATGCTGCCGCCGAGCTCGCTGAGGTCCTTCGGCAGTCCCGCGATCGCACTGTTGACGGCGTCCTGCGCGGTCGTCGGCAAGTACGCGATGAGGTTCTTGACGTCCTCGCTGTGCAACGCGTCCGTCACGAACTTCACGCCATCGGCGCCATCACGGATGACGAACGTGAGGATCGTGGCGATCGGACCGAGCAGCAACACGATCACGGCGAACGTGAGCAACCCCGCCGCGATGCCGCGCCGGCCGCGCACCCTCTTCGTCAGCCACTGCTGCACCGGCCACAGCACGCCGGCGAGTACTGCTGCGAGGAGCAGCTCCTTGGCCACCGGCATGATGACCAGTGCCAGCAGCACGGTCGCGATGATCATGAGCGCGAGGAAGAAACGAGGAATCGGCTGTTCCGCCATGCGCAACGGTATAGCCCCAGTGGCTACTGATGCGCTGCGAGTGCGAGCAAGATCGCGAACGCGGCATCCTCTAGGCGCGTGTCCTTGAGGCTAGCGCTGCGGCTGCCGAGGACGACGATCGCGATGCGATGCACGGGATCGAACGCCATCGTGCTTCGGCTGACGGAGGCTACGCCGAGGTGCCAGTACACGCCGCGGGCATCGAAGTGCCAGCCTGGTGATACAGCCGAGCCGCGAAACCCGCGCAGGCCTGCGTGCACCTCGTGGGTTAGCTCGAGTGCTTTGCGCCACTCGGGCATGAGATCGGGATCGGCGTGAACCGAGGCCAAGCGAAGCAAATCGGCGGCAGAGCAGATCAGCCCACCCGATGGCACGAACGCCGGGCTGGTCGGTGCCGCGTCGGACTTCTTGCCATCCGCTCGGTGGCCTTGAACCAGTCGCGCGTTCGTCGCGGCGTCGAGCTCGAACACGGCTCGACTACCGAGCGGATCGATCACGCGTTCGCGCAGCAGCAGCTCGAACGGTTTGCGTGCACGCTCCGCAAGCGTCATCCCGATGACGCCATAGCCTGCAGTCGAGTATTGAAACGCTTTGCCGGGAGGCTGCGCGGGCGCCGCGCGTTTGAGATACGCCCGCAGCTTGGTCGAGCTGTACGATTTGTCTCCGACTGCGTCGTTCGGCACCATCGGCAAGCCCGAGCTATGGGTGAGCAGATGACGCAGTGTCGTTGCCGGCTTCCCGCACAACGCCTTGACGGCCGCATCCGCGCACGCAGCGATCGGAGCATCGACGTCGATCTCACCGGCGACATGCATGAGTGCCGCGAGCAGTGATGTGTACTGCTTGGTCAGTGATGCGACGTGGAACAGCGTTTTGTCGTCGGGGGGACCGCCGCCGGGGCGCGCCTCGCCTTGGCCGACGAAGTAACTCTCACCGCCTACGTAAACGCCGACCTCGATCGCAGGAAACCCGGCCGCGCCGACCAATGGCGCGACGTGCTCGCGTACGAGTGCGGCGACCTCGGCGTCGCGCCGAGCACGGCCCGTGGTCGCGTCGGCCGCCGCCGATCCTGACGACGCGACCGCTCCTGCCTCGGTGGCGCGCCGATCCGTCACACGATCCGGCGCTGGCTGCGGCGAGCCCGGCGCTGCGCACGCGACCAAGATCGACCACGCGAGACAGGTCATCGCGGCCCAGGTCACGATCCGAGATTAGCCCAGTTGTTTTGTGCGGTTTGAAAATCGCCGTTGACGATCCCGATCGCGACCCTTATAAGGACCGCATGCGTACGTGTCGTTGCTCATCTAGTTGTAGTCGCTAGCCGACTCCTGGACGACATACGTGCGTTCGGCGAGTCCTCTCCGTGCTGGGGGATCAGGTGGCGGTCGGTCGCCACGCTCGCCTCGAAAGCGAGATGCCGCGCAAGCGGTCGGGTTCGACTCCTAGCTCCCCCGCGGAGGAAGGTGCGCCGGCATGGGCCGGATCTCGGTTGCTAACCGGAGAGCCCCATCGGGGCGGGTTCGATTCCTACACCTTCCGCGTTCGGTGCCATCGCCAAACGGTCAAGGCAGTGCTCCGCAAAAGCACCATCGTCGGTTCAACTCCGACTGGCATCTCCAACCGACACGCTATGGAATGACGACGCAGGACTGCGGACTGTTGAGCATCGTCGCTGCACCGGAGATCGTCCGCGATGGGGTGATGTCTCCGTTGCCCGATAGCGGGTAGACGAGCACCGCGTTGTTATTGCGGTGGTGCGTGAAGATCTCGCCATTGTGGACGAAGATGTCGAACGAGAAGTCGAGGCCGGTGGCAGGGCCCGTGATCGAGCGCGTGGGCAGTACGGCCGTGCCGGACGCCGTTCGCGCGTAGACCTGGACGTAGTCGGTGCCCTCCACGAGCAACTCGTTGCCCGCCACGTCGATGCCCGAGGGACGAACGAGGAGCATGCCCGACAGCGAGCGTAGTGGGGCGATGTTGCCGGTCCCACCGACCGGGTACACCGTGACAGTGCTCGACCCGTTGTTCGCGATGAAGATCTCGCCTCCGAACACGGCGATTCCGAGCGGGGAGCTAAGAGCGGTGTTCGAGCCGGCGATGATCCGAGTTGGCGCTACATCTCCATTCGCGTCGGCTGCGAACACGCGAATGCTGGGACTCGCCCCACCCGACACGACGAACAGCTCGTTAGCGGAGACCGCGATGGCGGTGAGCCCCGCGAGTCCGGTCGCGGCGCCCATGATCGTTCGGGTCGGTGCGACGTCCCCGCTCGCGGTTGCCGGGTACACCGTGACTCTCGTGCCACCGGTGGCGAACAGCTCGCCACCGGCCGCGGCGAGCTTCGGCGTGGCGAGCAGGGTGGCCGCGCCGGCCAGCACGTGATGCGGAGCGATGTTACCGCTGTCCGTCGGGGCGTAGAACGTGACCGAGCTCGTTGCGAAGTTGCCGATCGCGAGGAAAGGCCCCGACGGCCCCGCCGCGTCCGGCGACGCGTCGATTGCCGCGTCGTCGGGCATCGCGGCGTCGACCTTCACGGCGACCTCGCCGCATCCCGCGAGCGCCAGCGCGAGCAAGCATCGTGTCATCCAGGTTGCACCATCCGAGCGTTCCATAGGCTGATCGTATCACCGCCACTCCGGCGGCGAGATCTAGCTCGGCGATTGCGGATAATCGCGGCAAGCTCGACGACGTTCCGACCCGTCCACTGACATCGATCGAGACCGCCTCTTCACCGCGACCGTGACCTGAATCACCAGGTTCGAGCACGATCGGCCGGATCCGACGGCTATGACTTGAGGTAGCGTCGCGGCATGCGGATCGCGCTCATACTCCTCGTGCTCGCGGCGATCGGTTGCGCCGACGACGAATCGGTATCGGTCGCCACCGGCGAGCGCGTGGTCGAGCGGCGCATCGATGGCGATTCGCCGTTCTGGTCGGCCGCGCCGTACCTGTTCGAAGGGCCGTTCACGTGCCCGCTCCCACAGGAAGTCTTCGTGCAGCTGGCCGTGGCCCACGAGTCGTTCGCGATCCACAACGTCGGTGCCGCGACGTCGCTCGAGATCCGGCTAGAAGGCGAGTCGTACGATGCCGCGCTGTCGGCAGAACCGCTGCTACTCGTGTATGCGGGCGCGGAGGTTCCGGACCAGCGAAGCGATGCCGCCAACTGCTTCGCGATCGACAAGCCGGGCGGAGGCCAAGCGGCCAGCATCTCGATTCCGGTCGCGAGCGGCGACGTGGTCACCGCCATCGCTCTCGAATACGAGATCGGCCCCGGCCTCGACGGTAGCGGGTCCGGCACGTTCCGCTTACGCGTCATCCCGACGCTGTGAGCCGGCCGACTACCATTCGCCGGGAAGCGCCCGCAATCCGGTATCATGGCGGTTGGCGTGGGGGATGCCGACGATATCGGTGCAGAGCCGGAGCGGACCGAGGAGTTGGTCGCGCCGCAGCGCAACACCGCCGTCTCGACCCGCGCCGAAGGACCGCGCGCGCTGGTCGGTCCAAGTATCAAGCGCGGCACGGCGATCGGTCGCTACATCGTGCTCGACGTGCTCGGCAGTGGTGGCATGGGCCTCGTGTATCTCGCGATCGATCCGGAGCTCGATCGCAAGGTCGCGATCAAGTTGATGCGGAACCGTACGCCCGAGGGTCACGCCCGGCTCGCGCGCGAAGCGCAAGCGATGGCAAGGGTCCAGCATCCGAACGTCGTTGCGGTGCACGACGTCGGAAGCTTCGGCGACCTGATGTTCGTTGCGATGGATTACATCGACGGCACCACCCTCGCCGGCTGGCTTGCAGCGTCCGCGAGAACGTGGCGCGAGATCGTGCGCGTGTTCCTCGATGCAGGTCAGGGATTGGTCGCAGCGCACACCGCGGGCGTCGT
>DATDCH010000916.1:0-38851 GCA_036524455.1 Kofleriaceae bacterium
CGATCCAGGACGCACCGGTCAGATCGATGTGACCGTCCTTGATCTTGGCTTTCTGCGTCGGGTCGGGGACCCGCTTCACGGGAACGAGGATCTTCATGTCGACTCCTGATTGAGGCCCCTCGTGACGAGGGTGATGACCCAGTCGGCGGCGCGCACGATATCGAACTTCTTCGGGCGCGCACCAGCAGCGTTGTGACCGAAAGGTTGCTTCGCGAGTACCCACGCGAGCGCGAGCTCGTCGAGCACGCCGAAGATCATGCGCGCGGCAACGTGCGCGGGGATCGAGCGGTCGAGCTCGCCCTTGTCCTGCGCGGCCGCGATGATGCCGCCGAGCAGGCGCAGGAAGTCCGCGAACTGCGGGTTCTCGTACTCCTTCATGAACTTGCTGCTCTGGCGCAGCTCGATCGTGAGGACCTCGGCGGCGGTTGGCTCGTCGTGCACGAGCTGCAGATACGTCTTGATAAACGTCTTCAGCTGCTCGCGCGGCGACTTGATGCCTGCGACCGCGGTGCGCAGCGTCTCGGTGACCTGCTGCATGCGGCGCTCGAACAGCGAGATGAGCAGATCGTCTTTGCTCTTGAAGTAGAGGTAGATGGTTCCGTCGGCGACGCCCGCTTCTTTCGCGACGTCAGACACCTTCGCGGCGAAGAATCCGCGGCGTGCGAAGATGCGCTCGGCGGCGGTCAGAATCCGCTCTCGCTTGTCGCCGCCACGCTCCGCCGCTGAATGAACCGTCATTCAGTGACTAGATACCTCTCATGACGCACTCCGTCAAGGGACGTACCCAGGTTGAAACGCGCTCCCGCGTGCACTACAACCTTGCAGTGTCAAAGCCATTCCTGGCGCTGATCTGTCTGCCGTTATTGATGGGCGCCGCTTGCGACAAGGGCGCAAAGAAGTCGGGCGATACCGGCGCGATCAACGCGCTCGATCGCGCTGGCTCCGAAGGCCAGACCGGCCCCATCGACGAGACGCCGATGCAAGGCATCGACGTCAGCAAGCTATCGGCGGAGAAACAAAAGCTGTTCTACAAGCTCGCCGGCTCGCTGTCGTCGCCGTGCGGCAAGGCGCACAGCCTGCGTACGTCGTTCACGCAAGATACGGCGTGCAAGCGTGCGCCGTTTGCGGTGCGCTACGTAGCCGCGCTCCTCGAGGACGAGGGCAGCGAAGCGATGGCGCGCGAGGAATACGACAAGAAGTACAAAGACGCGAAGACGGTCAAGATCGACTTTGCGAAGGCGCCGCGCGTCGGCAACGACGACGCACCGATCCGGCTCGTCGAGTTCTTCGACTATCAGTGCCCGCACTGCCAGCAGTTCGCGCCCGTGCTCGAAGCCGTCGCCGCCGCGAACGAGGGCAAGGTCGTCGAGTACTTCATGATGTTCCCGCTCGAGAAGCACGAGAACTCGCGCAGCGCCGCGCAAGCCGCGGTCGCGGCCGCCCAGTTCGGCAAGTTCAAAGAGATGCACCGCATGTTGTTCGCGCGCTCGCCCCAGCACTCGAAGAGCGCGGTCATGAGCTACGCGAAGGAGCTCGGTATCGACGCGGCGCAGTTCGAGGCCGCGTACAACGCCGCCGCGGCGCAGGTCGCACACGATCTCGCACAAGGCGACACCGCCGGGGTCGAGGCCACGCCCACCCTGTACTTCAACGACCGCAAGTACGAAGGACCCTTGCATCCCAAGTACCTGACGATGTGGATCGATGAAGAGCTGGCGGTGAATCGATGACCCGCTCCCGTCGTCCAAGTGCCATGCGCGCCCTTACCTTCATCGTGGCTGGCGTTCTGGCCTTTGGGTTCGCGAGTCCGGCCGTTGCCGACGAGCTCAAGGTGGGCGACCGGATCGCCGAGCTCGACGGTGCAGTCGATGCCGCCGGCAAGCCGTTCCGGGTCAAGCCGATCAAGGGCTGGAAGATGCTCACGTTCGGCGCCGCGTGGTGCAAGCCATGCGCGAAGGAGCTACCGGCGTGGGACAAGATCGCGCCGCAGTGGAAGGACAAGGTCCTGTTCGTCGCCGTCGATCTCGACGAGTCGATCGACGAGGGCAAGAAGTTCCACAAGCGGCTCAAGCTCAAGAACATGACGCTCGTCTATCTGAATCCCGACTCGGCGGTCGCCGCGAAGTACGGCTCTGACCACATGCCGACCACGGTGCTCGCCGATCCGCAGGGCGTGATTCGCTACATCCGTGGCGGCTTCGAGAAGGGCGACGTCGACGGCGAGGTCAAGAAGATGAAAGAGACGCTCACGAAGCTCGTAAAGTAGCGCGCGACGTCAGTGCATAGAGTGCGCACGACGCTGCGGCAGCGGCTGCGAGGTGCTTGAGGCTGTGGCCGCTGACGCCGATCGCGTCGAGGATCTGGTGATCGTTCGCGGAGCACAGGCGCGCGACCGCAAACAGCAGCACGCCGACGAGCAACGGCACGCGGGGAATCGTGCCCGGCGCGACGAGCGCGAGCAGCGTCGGGAGCAAGATGCCGAGTGCCTGCACCGCGACGTACGGTGTCATCGAGCCGCGGCTCCTGCCGTCGAGCGCGACGCTGCCTCCGGTGCCGCCACCGGCGTACCAGATCACGACGACAGCGATCGCGAGCACGACCCCAACGCCGAGCGCAATGAGACCTGCGCGCTCGCCGATCCGATCCGCGATCAGCGCGGCCGTCACGATCATGAGCGTGACGACGATCGGCAGGAAGTCGAACGCGAGCGTGACGTCGCCGGGCGCGAAGTGATGCGCTGCCGAGCCGATGCCGATCGCGACGACGCCGAGGCTCGCGAGCCGCGCGTAGATCGTCTCCGCACGCAACACGAACCATGCACCCGCGACAAGGAACGGGAGGTTCGACAGCACGTTGAGCGCGTTCGGAATCCCGAGCCACGTGGCTGTGTCGGCGTAGCGATGAAACGTGGCAGTGCGCGTGACCGGCAGTGCAAGCGACACGACGATCGCGGCGAGTAGCGCTGCGGCGGTGATGACGATTGCGATCTCGCGGCGGCGCATGACTGACGAGCTTGTCACGTTGACTGCATTCGTCCGCGGCTCGATCCGGCAGTTGTCGTCATTCTACGGCTGCCGCAGCGATGCTCGGGTACGGCTTCGATGGCTCAGAGCGGCGACGCGTCCGTCTCCTCGCCGATCCACTCGTAGATGGCCTTCAGCGGGTCGCCGTTCCACGTGGCGTCGTCGTGCCACCAGTCGCAAAACCACGCCGACCAGATGCGGACCAAGATGCCTTGACCTGCCTGGCGAATCTCGAGCTCACGCCATGCCGCAAGTCGTCGCCCATTCGCCTCGAGTGTTCGCGCGGGCGGACCGTACCACCGCGTCGCCTCGTCGACGAACGCGCCAAATGTCACAACAGCTCTCTGCTCGTTGGGCAGCGGAAGCACTCGCATGTGATAGCCGTGGAGGACTTCGTTCTTCTCGAACCCATCGATCAGCACGTCGAGCAGCGTGATTTCGTCGCGAGGTTTCGTGCGGTCGCGCATGAAGCGAGTGTACGGGACTCGACCGGGGTACGGACACGCGCGAGCGGCACGCGGCCAAAGCGGACGACGGCGATCGTGATCTCCGACGCTTGCGCGGGCACATCGCTAGCAGTGCGGCGCCAGGCATGGAGGCGGTATGCTGTCATCGATGGTCATCCACCAGTCGCTGTTGTCGGCCGATAAGATTCGTCCGCTTCTGCGTACGGAGTTCGAGCGGATGGTCGAGCTCGGGCTGTTCGACGAAGACGAGCGCATCGAGCTGCTCGACGGCGTGCTGGTCAAGAAGATGAGCCCGCAGGAACCTCCGCATGCGGAGGTAATCGAGTGGTTGTCGGATGCGTTAGCGCAAAGCGTCGCGAGGGCGTTCATCGTACGGACGCAGATGCCATTCGCCGCGGGAAAGTATGCGCTTCCGGAACCAGATATCGCGGTAGTCAGGCGCAACAGGCGCCGCGGCGCGCACCCTCACGAAGCCGTGCTCCTCGTTGAGGTAGCGAACGAGCCCGCTCGGTCTGATCGCACTACAAAGCTGGATATCTACGCCAGGGCCAAGGTCCCCGAGTACTGGCTCGTCGACGTGAAGAAGCAATGCATCGAGGTCTATTCGAAGCTCGTCCGCGGCCGCTATACGCGTAAGCGTGTGTTGCGCGACGGTGACGTGTTGCGACCGACGCTACTGCGCGGTGTCGCGATTCCCGTGTCGGACTGGCCGCGCTGACTACGAGCTCGTCACGTCGAGCGTGATCTTCGGCGACTCGATCTGGCAGTCCTCTTCGTTGCACACGCTGAGCCTGAACGTGCCGACGAGCTTCGCCGGCCCGACCTTCGCCGGCGTGAACCGCACGGTCATCGTGCCTTGCTTCGCCGCTGGGATCTTGAACGTGCCCTCGCCCTGGATCGCGACCTCGCTCGCGGCATCGGCGACGAACTTCGTCGGATAGTCGTCGTTGACGTGATAGTCGCCGAGCGCGGTCAGCACGAGCTCGGCTTCGCACGTCGCGCCCGCCTTGCACGGCGTGATCGGCTTGGCGTCGACGCGATAGAACGCCTTCTCGGCGAGCGGCGGTGCACCTTTCGCGATGGTCTCGGGCGGCGTCGGCGTCGCGCCGCGATCGCACGCGGCAACGAGCGCACCGAACGCGACGAGCGCGAGGCTACGAACCGTATTTGACGCTGCAGCCATACGCCTTCGTCGTGGACGTCTTCACCGCGCGCTTTGCCGCGATGTCTTCGAGCGCGGTGTCGACGTAATTGATCAGCGTGCCGCCTTCGGGCGACTTGCGCTCGCCGTCGCGCGAGTTGTCGATCGCGCCCGCGTAGACGAGCGTGCCCTTGGCATCGATCACGAACATGTGCGGCGTGTTCGTCGCGCCGTATGCCTTGCCAGTCGCTCCGCTCGGATCGAGCAGCACCGGGTGCTCGAGCGACCACGTCTTGACCGCGGCCTCGTTGTCTTTCGGTTCGGCGCCTTGCTTGCCGGCGCCACCGCTATTGATCGCGAGCCACACGACACCGGTCTTCGCGTGCTTCTTCGCGGTGTCGATCAGCGAGCCGACCGTGTGCGACTTCTTGACGTACGGGCAGCCCGGGTTGAACCACTCGAGCACCACGACCTTGCCTTTGAACGAGGACAGCTTGACGTCTTTACCGTCGAGGCTCTTCAGCGTGAAGTCGGGCGCTTTCTTGCCGACGGTCGCCGGCGCCGCAACCGCCGACGTTACGAGGCCAAGCGCCAACAGGACGAGTGCGGCAATTCGCATGGTTCGCATGACCCGTAGTGAAGCACGCGTTATTCCCGTCGCCAACGCTCGACCCGCGACGATGCAGCCAACGGGAAACGGCACGGTGCGAATTGCAGCGGCCCCTGCGGGTCTGCGACCACGAGCTGGAGCGCGTTGGCTTCACACTTCGTAATACGGATCGGTGCTCGGGCCTCGCATGCGTCGGGCCCGCGCATGTAGCGGCGCCTGATCTCCCCGGCGAGCTTGTCGCCGCGTTCGAGATCGATCACACGTGGTGTGCCCTCGGGCACTGCATCGTCGAACAGCGGAAACGCTTCGAGCGTGCCGCCGTGATCGAGGAGCGACCACTTCGCGTCCGACTCGGTGATCCACACGCCGCTCAGCTTGTCCGTGCACGCGGTGACGGCGGGCCGGCGATCGCACGCGACGACCACCAGCACCAGCGCGAGACGCTTCATAGCCCCGCTTGAGCCTTGAGCGCTTCGGCTTGATCGTGCGCGCGCAACGCCTCGACGATGTCGTCGATGTTGCCGTCGATGATCGCGGGCAGGTTGTGCTTGGTCAGGCCGATGCGGTGATCGGTGACGCGATCCTGCGGGAAGTTGTACGTGCGGATCTTCTCGGAGCGATCGCCCGAGCCGACTTGCGACTTGCGCGATGCGGCCTCAACGGCCATCTGCTTCTCGCGTTCCGCTTCGAGGATCCTCGAGCGCAGGATCTTCATCGCCTTCGCGCGGTTCTTGATCTGCGAGCGCTCGTCCTGGCACGCGACGATCACGCCGGTCGGGATGTGCGTGATGCGCACGGCCGAGTCGGTCGTGTTGACGTGCTGGCCGCCGGCGCCGCTCGAACGATACGTGTCGACCTTGAGGTCCTTCTCGTCGATCTTGATGTCGACTTCCTCGGCTTCGGGCAGCACCGCGACCGTGGCGGCCGACGTGTGGATGCGGCCCTGCGCTTCGGTCGCGGGCACGCGCTGCACGCGGTGCACGCCGGACTCGAACTTGAGCTTGCTGAACACGTCCTTGCCTTCGATGAGGCAGATGACTTCTTTCATGCCGCCGGCCGTGCCCTCCGACATCGACATCACCTCGACCTTCCAGCCCTGGCGCTCGGCGAACCGCGAGTACATGCGATAGAGGTCGCCCGCGAACAGCGCGGCTTCGTCGCCGCCGGTGCCGCCGCGGATCTCGAGGATCGCGTTCTTGCCGTCGCTCGGATCCTTGGGCAACAGCAGGATCTTGATGTCTTGCTCGGAGCTCTGCCGGCGCTGCTCGAGCTGCACGACCTCGTCGCGCGCCATCTCGCGCAGCTCCGCGTCGGATTCCTTCTCGGCCAGCTCGCGGGCCTGCGCCAAGTCACCGAGCAGCTTCTGATATGCCTTCCACGCGGTGACGAGCGGATCGAGCTCGGCGTGCTCGCGCGAGAGCTTCATGAACTCGGCGCGCTTGTTGATCACCTCGGCCGTGCCGAGCAGCGCTCCGACTTCTTCGAGCCGACGCTCGAGCGTCGACATCTTCTCTTTGAAATTCTGCGACTCGAACATGGCGGATGAACCCCCGCCGCAGCGTTACGACTTGCCTTGCGCCTTCGCGTACTTCTTGTTGAAGCGGTCGATGCGGCCGGCGGTATCGAGCAGCTTCTGCTTGCCCGTGAAGAACGGGTGGCAGTTCGAGCAGATGTCGATGCCGAAGTCTCCGCGCGTGGAGAACGTCTCGTGAATCGTTCCGCACGCGCAGGTGATGCGCGCGGGGCGATAGTGCGGGTGACCTGCGGTGTCCTTCATAGCAGCGCGTAGATATAGGGACCAACGGCCCCAATTGCAAGCGCTTCTAACTACCTGTAGCTGTTCGCGCGCGGCCACCCAGGCGGGCAGGGGCCCTATCCGGGTAGAGGGGCAGCAGCTCCTGGCCGACGCGCAAGTCATGGACATTGCGATACCTATGGGCCAGGTCGAGCGCGACATAGACCTTGTTCGTGTCGAACAGGCCGAAGCTGGTCGACACCACGATCTGCTCATCTCCGACTTTCTCGAAGCCTTCCGGGATGACGTCGTGGCCGTAGATGCTCATCGTGCCGTTGCACGCCCGCAAGAACCTGCGCGCTTCGGCTTCGGTCGCGGACCGCGCCCACAGGATCTTGCCGACGACCGGCGTGTCCAGGATGTCGAGCGGGCTCGCGTAACCGGCGCCGGATAGATCGGCCTGCTCGAGGTCGGCCACGCTCTCGACCACCGCCGCCGGTGCCCCGTGCGTGAAGATCGCGCCGCACCGGCTGACTGCCGCGAGCGCGAACGTATGAATGATGCCGCGCATGCGCGCCGTCGCCGCCGGACCGAGGATGTGCTCGAGCAGCGCGACCTCATCGGCGGCGAACTTCGCGGTGTGCGGACCGCCGATGTGACCGTGCTCGTGGTTGCCGAGCAGCGCATGCACGCGGCCCGGGTACTGCGCCGCGAGACCCGCGTACGCGATCATCACTTCGCCGGATTGATCGCGATAGTACTCGCCGAGGAAGTCGGGCCAGTCCTCGGGCTCGATGTGCGGCCCGTGGATCAAGTCGCCGGTGAACAGCAGGTGCGCGTCACCGTGGTAGTCGTTGAGCGCCTGCTCGAAGATCTCGACCATGCGCTGGAAGTCGCGCATGCAACCCTGCAGATCTGTGCACACGAGGAGCCGGCCCTTGTCGGGGAGCCTGATCACGCGTGCCATCGGAACCAACGTAACACGTCGCCATGCTTCACCGGAGACCGCCGATCGAGTTCCGAGCACGAGCGCGGTGTGGGAGAGTCGCCGTATGCGGCGCATCCGCGCGATCGTTTCGGGCATCGTGCAGGGTGTGTCGTTTCGAGCCGCGACGTGCACACAGGCTCGGCGGCTCGGCGTCGCGGGCTGGGTCAAGAACCGTAGCGACGGCGGTGTCGAGCTCGAGGCAGAGGGCCCCGACGACAAGGTCGCCACCTTGATCGAGTGGTGTCATCAAGGCCCGCGGGCGGCTCACGTCGAGCGCGTCGCGGTCGAAGACATCACGCCGACCGGCGCGGACGACGGCTTCGACATCGTCTACTGATCGTCGAGGATCGGGCGGTCTTCGACCAGCGATCCGTTCGGATGCTCGCGGAACACGCTATGGCACGTGCGGCAGTACACGATGCCGTTGCCCTCGCGCTTGTACCAAGGCCGATGCGTACCGATCATGCTGTCGTCGCCGCCGTCGTAGCACTTGGGACACGAGAACGGCATGAGGTCGACGTCGAGCATGCCGAAGAAGATCCTCGCGAGCATCACGAAGGATCCGACGATGAAGAGCAGCGTGATGAACGTGGTCATGGGTCGATCGATGTGGTCGCGGACACGAACTCGTTGAGCGGGACCTGCGCGCCAACGCTGTAGAGCTTAGCGTTGATCGGCGTGTAGAGCTGGCACGTCCCGAAGTTCTCGTAGACCGGCGCGGTGTGCTGCGCACCGATCGTGAACACCTGCGTGTCGTAGCTGCAGCTGCCGGTCGCCGGCGGGATGAACTTACGCGCGAACTTCGGCACGATCGGCGCGCCGCAGCTCGCCGGACCGCTCTCGACCTCGACGACATCGATCGCCGTCGTGCATGCCGAGCTCGTGTAGACCTGTCGCGTGTAGCCGCCGTATGCGATGCAGCGCAGCGTGCCGTCGGGCAGCTTCGTCGGATAGCAGTCGGTGCCCTTCTGCGTGTCGTAGAGGTTGTAGCTGCGATACAGCAGGCCTTCGGGGTTTGTGTACTTGACGAGCTTCAGGCGCGAGCCGCTGTCGGTGTGCACGACCTCGACGGGCGCGACTGCGAGCTCCGCACCGACGCGGTAGTAATCGTTCGTCGCCGACGGCGTGGTCGCTACGCAGCTCGTGCCGTTGTGATAGTAGAGCGGCGATCCGGCGACGAGCGCGCCGAGCGTGAAGTACTGCGGCGGATCGGCGGGGCACGCGTTCGTCGGATAGTAGACGGCGTACTTCGGCACGGTGCACTGCCTGTTGATCCCGAGCTTGTGCTGCGTGCAGCCGGCATCTTGATCGTAGCCGGCGTAGCGGGCGCTTGGTGAGCACGAGCCCGTCATCGCGCCGGACGCAAAGACTTGCGGGAAACAGTCGGTGCCGAGCGCGGCGTCGTGCACGGCCGCTTGTAGGCTCATGCCGCCGGGGCTCTGGTAGTGGCGAACGCCGAGCCGGCCCGGACCGACGGGCGAGCCGAGCGTGACCTCGACGAGCTCGCTGCGCGCGACCTCGGCGCCGAGCGCGTAGTAGTCGTAGCTTGTCGACGTCGTATACGGTCCGTTGCACGCGCCGTCACTGCTCTTGAAGTAGTACTGCGCGAGCGTCACCTTCGCGCCGCGCGTGTAGAGGTGCGCGGGCTTCGAGTCGCACGGTGTGTACTCCCACTCCATCGCGTAGGGGCGCGGGCCGGCTGCGCAGCCGTCTTTGTAGAGCTCGGCGACCTTCGTCGTGCACGTCGCGTTCGTGAACACGATCGAACCGCCGTAGTCGGGCGAGCAGTACGACTTGCCGTCGATCCAGTCGCGATAGATGTAGCAAGTCTCCTTGCGCTGAGCGTCGTAGAAGCCGTCCCACTGGCGCGCGCCATCGGAGAAGTCGAACCATGTCAGCTTGAGCCGCGTGCCCGAGCGCGCGCCGTCGTTGGGATCGGGACCTTCGGGCGTGTCGGGCTCAACGGGCGGTGCATCATCGACCACGGGCGCCGACGAGCTGCACGAGGCGCACGTCCAAGCGAAAGCCAGCAGCCCTGACCAGCGCACGCCCCGAGGATCCCGCGGCTTATTGGTCGAGGCCGAGCAATTCCTCGGCTTCTGGGTCAGGTGGGCGACAAACCACGCGATCGACGGTTGCCATCTTGGCGTGGATCACATCGCAGACCGGCGTAAACGAGGCCTTCTGGAACGCGCGAATCGAGGCCGAGTTGTGGGCTTCGATCAGCGCCCACGAGCGATACGCGTCGGTCGCGCGCAGCTCCTTCGCAAGGTGCTCGAGCATGACAGGCGCGACTGCGCGGCCGCGCGCTGCGGGAGCGACGAACACGCTGTGGATATAGGCGTCGTACTTGCCCATGCGCAGCGTGCGGCCGAGCTCCGGCACTTCGACCGGGCCGCGCGCGTACCACGCGATACCGGCGGGGCGTACGCCGAGCGTCGCGAGCAACGCCTTGTCGCCACGGCGCCAAAACTTGCGCGCGGTCTCTTCGTCGAGCTGCAGCTGCTCCATCAGCTCGGCGCGGCGCGCTTCGTCGAGCTTGTCGTAGCTCGGTTCGTCGAGCTGCGCGATCTCGAGGCCGGGCGGCGGCTCGATGCCGCGCGTCCACAGCTGGCCGCGATACAGACCGTAGCGATCGTATTGCGCGACGCTCGCGGCGGCGCTGCGGATCTTCGTCCAAGCGGCGCGTGCCTGTGCGGCGGCGACCGACGGCGTCTCGCGAGCACGGCGTGCGCGCTTCGCGACGTGCGTCATCGTGCGGCCGACCGAAGCGGTCGTCGAGTGACCCCAGATGCGAACGGCGAGCGCTTGCTGCTTGCTCGTCGGCAGCTGCGGCATTGGATACTCCGCCGCGCCGGTCACGACGTCGAGTGCGACCATGCCGCGCGCACGAGCGGCGAGCGCTTCGGCGTGGAGCAGGCGCGCGGCGCGCTTCGGCGGCACCTGCGGATCGATGGCCAATGCGAGCACGACCGCGCGATCGCCATCGTCGACGACAAGCGCGGCGGCGACTGCTTCACCGGCGGCATCGTCGAGGTGCGCGAGCCGAACGCGGCCTTGCTTGCCGAGCTCGAGCGTGACTTCTTCGAGCAGCGCCGCGGCTTCGTTGTCGGCGAGCGGCGATGGCTCGTCGCGCTCCGCCCATTCGAGCCGTGACAGCCGGCGCAGCGCGCTCATGCCTTTGCGTAGTGCGGGTAGATCGTCGCCGTGCGTGGTGATCACGCCGGTCGCATCGCTTGCATCGGCGGGTGCGAGCGCGAGCGCAATGCGGCTCGCACCACCCGCGCTGTGCGAGCTCTCGACCGTGAAACCGGCGGGCGCGATGCGCTGCACGAGGTTCGCGCGCATGCGCGATGGATCGGCGAGCGGCTCGAGATCGATCAGGTCCCAGCTCGCGGCGTCATCGATCAGTGCCTTCGCGAGCGCGGCGCCGGCGCGATCCTCCCAGCCTTTGCGCGCGAGCAAGTCGAGCGACGGTGGGCGCGGGCCTGCATCGCCCATCATGCGCAGCTCGCGGGTGTCGAGCAGCGCGACCTTGACGGTGCGAGCGTAGAGCGGCGCGAGGAACACCAAGTCGCCGACGGCCGTGCCGGTTGTGTCGGCTTCCGTGGCGCGGCCGAGCATCACGTGGAGCTCGGCGGCGAGCGTGTTGTGGTACGCGAGCCACCACGGCAGTAGCCAATCCGGGCCGCGAAACAACGCGCCGGGAGCCGAGCCTGCGAGCATGCGCCACTCGGACTCGAGAGCGCGAAGCGCAGTCAAATCGCGCACCACGCTGACTTCGATCGCCATCCGTCGCTCGAACGTATCACGGCGTACGAGTGCCTGCGCGTTGCTGTTGGCAACGCCCTCCGTTGCCGGTCTCGTCGCAGCGTCCCGTTCCGCGGGGTCCATACCTTGGGGAATGCATGGCCCGTTCCGAACCAGATGGCCATAGCCGATATTTTGCGAAGGAAGCCGCTTAAACGCGCTTCAGGACGCGCGCGTAGAACCCATCGGTTCCGTGCACGTGCGGTGTCACCGTGAAGGCACCATCACGCGACAGGGCTGTCGCTCGCTCGCCGAGGACCTGAGCGAGCGGGAGCTGCTCGACGCCCGCGATCGAACGTGCGACGTCGTCGTTTTCCGCCGTCAGTAACGAGCACGTCGCGTAGACCACGCATGCGCCCGGTGCGGCGAGCTCCACCGCCGCCTTCATGATCTCGCGCTGGCGCGCGGCAAACTCGGCGATGTCGGCTTCGCGCAATCGCCAGCGCGCTTCGGGGTTTCTGCGCAAGGCGCCGATGCCCGAGCACGGCGCATCGACAAACACGACGTCGGCCTTCGCGCGCAGCGCATCGAGCTCGCGCGGCCACTGCCCGCGCTCGATCGCGATCGCCTGCGCGTTGCTCACACCCGCGCGGCGGGCGCGGCGGCGCAGCTCCTCGAGCTTCTTGCCGTCGACGTCGCACGCGACGATGCGGCCGCGGTTCGCCAGCCGTGCTGCGATCGCGAGCGTCTTACCGCCGGCGCCCGCGCAGTAATCGATGACAAGCGAGGTCAATCGATCGCCGCGCCGTCCGAGCGGAGCGAGGATGGCGCGCTCATTGGGCCGAGCGGGTCCCTCGCGGACGAGCGACTTCGTGTCGGTCGGGACTGCCAGGTCAGCGAGCAGCTGACTGCCTTCGTCTTGCGCTTCCATCGCGCCGCGCTTGAACGCGGCCGACGCGAACAAGTTTGTACGGCTGTCGATCACGAGCGCGGTGTCGGCCCATTGGCCGGCGTGCGTCTGCAGCTTCTCGGCGGCGAGCTCCGCTGCGAGCGCGTCGCGATCGCCGAGGAGCAAGTTCGCGCGCACGGTCATCGGTGCGCGCTGGTTGAGCGCGAGCGCGAGTGCCTCCGCCTCATCGCCCCAATCGGCGACGAGCAGCTCGGCGAGCCAGTCGGGGAGCGAGGCTGCAAGCGCGATCCGCTTCGCGACTTTGCGCTCGCCTGCGATCGCCTCGTCGACGCCCGCGATCTGATTCCAATCGAGATCAGGTTCGAGCTGTGCGGCGCGTGCAGGATCGAGCAACTTGTCGAGCACGAGCAGCGCGAGCAGTCGCTCGAGATCGCGCGGCGACTTCTTCACGCGACGCGCGCGTTCGAGCGCGAGATCGATCCGGCGCAGGTGCCGAACCAAGCCGTAGAGAGTCTCGCTGACGAACCTTCTGTCGTGAGCACCGACCCACGTTTCCTTGCGGAACGTCTGCGCCAACCGATCGGTGACAAAGCCCCAGTCCATCCGCGTGCGTTGCCACAGCTCGAGTAGCAGCGCGCGGAGTCGGCCGCCCTCGGCCACTTGCGCGGCGAGCTGGTGATCGGTCACGGCTCCTACTATGGCGCGTCGCGTAAATAACCGAAATGGTCAGCAGATTTGATTGCCAGTTCCGGGGCGGGGGAGGTAACCCTTCGGGCAAATGAGTACCGCACCCCCGCCGGTTGCGCCCGCAATGTCGAGGACGCAGACCGGAACCGATGTGAGCCTGAAGGACCGCGGCAACCTGTTCGAGATCGCGACTCGCCAGATCGAAAAGGCGATGAAGCTGATCAACATCGATCCGGACATCCAGCAGATCCTCGGCCAACCGAAAAACGAGCTCATCGTCAACTTCCCGGTCCGTCGCGACAACGGGAAGATCGAGATGTTCAAGGGCTACCGCGTCCAGCACAACAACATCCTCGGCCCGTACAAGGGCGGCATGCGCTACCACCACGAGGCCAACCTCGATGAGATGAAGGCGCTCGCGTCGTGGATGACGTACAAGAGCGCGCTCCACGAGATTCCGTTCGGCGGCGGTAAGGGCGGCGTCAAGTTCGACCCGCGCCAGTGCAGCAAGGGCGAGCTCGAGCGCATCACGCGCCGGTTCACCGCGGCACTCGGCAGCAACATCGGTCCCGACTTCGACATCCCGGCTCCCGACGTGAACACCAACAGCCAGACCATGGTCTGGATGATGGACACGTACATGAACATCGTCGGCGCCGGCGATCGCAACACGGTGCGCGGTGTCGTCACCGGCAAGAGCGTGTCGGCAGGCGGCTCGCACGGCCGCGCCGAAGCCACCGGCCAAGGCGTCGTGCACTGCATCACCGAGTGGGCGAAGGATCGCAGCTTCAACCTCGACGGCAGCCACGTCATCATCCAGGGCTTCGGCAACGTCGGCTCGTACGCGGCGCGCCTGCTGTCGCAAAAGGGCGCCGTGATCATCGGCGTCGGTGACGTCGGCGGTTACATCGCGAACACCGAAGGCATCAACCCGCACAAGCTCGGCGAGCACGTCCACAAGACCGGCTCGGTCTCCGGCTACAAGGGCGCCTCGAAGATCGCGCGCGAGGAATTCTTCGCGCTCGATGCGCACGTGTTCGTGCCCGCCGCACTCGAGCTCGAGATCGGTGTCGCCGAAGCGAAGGCGCTCAAGGTCAAGATGGTCGTCGAAGGCGCGAACGGCCCGACGTATCCCGAGGCCGAGGAGGTCATGCTCGACAAGGGCATCGATGTGATCCCCGACATTCTGTGCAACTCGGGCGGCGTGATCGTCAGCTACTACGAGTGGCTGCAGAACAAGCGCGCCGAGCAGTGGGAGATTGCCGACGTGCTCGGTCGCCTCGAGCGCCGCATGAAGCAGACCTATGCGAACGTGCGGCAGTACGCGCAAGCGCAGAAGACCGACTGGCGCACCGCGAGCTACGCGATCGGTCTCGAGCGCCTGCAGCACTGCTACAAAGAGCGCGGCATTTTCCCGTAGCGGAAAAACGCCGCCGGCTCGCCGCATCGCCGTGTAAAATCGAACCGTGTGGCGGGTGTTGCTTTGCGCGCTGGTGCTTGCAGGTTGCGGGCGCTTCGGCTTTGGCAGCGCCGGCGACGATGTCGTCGACGACGATGCAAGCGTCGTCACGACGGACGGGGCCGTCGCCGACGGGCTCGTCGATGCGGCGCCGCTCACCGCCGACGCGAAACCGTGCACGGGCACCGCACATCTGCTCACCGACAATTTCGACGACAACATGTTCAACGCGGTCGTGTGGGGCAACTCGTACGAAGACGCGACGTCGCGCCACGTCGAAGCGAACGGCCGACTCGAAATCCGCATGGCGGCGGGCTCGACCGACGACTGGGCTGGCTACGTATCGACGATGACGTATCAGCTCGCCGGCGATCGTGCGTTCGTCGAAGTGCCGGTGGTCAACGCGCAGCGCGGCAATGCGGTGTTCCTGCTGTGGACGAGCCTCGCGAAGACGGACGGGCCATCCGTCGAGTTCGAGCGCGGGCGGCTGCTGCTGCGCCGGCGGATCAACGACTCGATCCTCGATCGGGCAAACATCGCGTACGACGCGACGAACCACCGCTGGTGGCAGATCCGTGAGCTCGCCGGGACGATGTACTGGGAGACGTCGCCCGACGGTGTCACGTGGACGGTGCGGCACTCGGAACCGACGCCGAGCGCGACGACCGCGATCGTCGTGTTAGCCGCCGGATCCGGTAATGGTGATCCGGCCGATCTCGTCGTGTTCGACAACTTCAATGGTGGCGGCGCGCCGCCCGCGTGTCCGTAGTCGCGTTAGTTTCGCCGCATGGGCATCGTGACGCTCGCGCGCTGGCTCGGTCCGTGGGCCGACGCGACGAAAGCGCCGAGTGTCGATCAAGTCGACGAGGACGTCGGCGGCATCCGCGTGCGCGTGTTTCGCAAGCGGCGCGCAGGCGCTGCCGACGGCAAGCTCGCCGCACGCAAAGGCGAGACGACGTTTCTGATCGCGCCGGGCTTGCACTACGCCGGCCCCGACGACGTGCGGCTGGATCGGTTCTGTCGGATCCTGGCGGCCGGCGGTCACCACGTGGTGGCGCCATTCATCCCGAGCTATCTCGATCTGACGCCGAACGCGCGAGCGATTGCGGATTTCGCAAAGGTGTTCGACGCGATGCCGGCGGCCACCAAGCCGGTCGTGTTCTCGATCTCGTTCGGCTCGCTGCTCGCGTTCGCGCTCGCGGCGGAGCGCGGCGACGCGATCGACAAGCTCGTCATCTTCGGGGGCTATGCCGAGTTCGACGAGACGCTGCGCTTCTGTCTGACCGGTGAGGTCGCGAGCGGCCGGCAAGCGACGCGCGATCCGTTGAACCAGCCCGTCGTGCTGATGAACCTGCTCGACCTCATAGCGCACGAGCACGCGCAGCGCGACGCGTTGATCGCGGCGTGGCGGCGCTATGTCGAGCGCACGTGGGGTCGGCCCGAGATGAAGGCGCGCGAGCGGTTCGTCGCGATCGCCGATGAGCTGGCACCGGATGTCCCCACCGCGGTACGCGAGCTGTTCTTGATTGGAATCGGCGCGCGGCCGGGCGCGACCGAGCTCGCGACGGCTGCGCTCGCGAAATTCGACGCGCGCGCGCTCGACCCGACGCCGTACCTGCCGCGCATCACGAACCGCGTCGAGCTCGTGCACGGTATGGATGACGACGTGATCCCGTTCGAACAGTCGCACGTGCTCGCGTCGAGGCTGGTCAACGCCGACGTCCGGGTCCATATCACAGGGCTTTATGGGCATACCGGTGCACAACGGCCGGCTTTGAGCGCTCTCGGCAAAGAGCTGATCACGATGATTCGCGTCCTACGGGTGCTTTCAGCGTAAAATCGGCCGGTGCCGAGGGATATCGACGTCGATGTCGACACGTCGCTCCAGCGCGTCGACCCGCTCGTCGGCACGATCTTCGACAAGCGGTTTCGCGTCGAAGAGAAGATCGCGAGCGGCGGATTCGGCGCGATCTATCGCGCAACGCACGTCAAGAGCCAGCATCGCGTCGCGCTCAAGGTGCTGCTGCCGTCGCTCGCGAAGGACCTCGGGGTGGTGGCGCGGTTTCGCCGCGAAGGCGACACGCTGACCGCGCTGCGCAATCCGCACACGATCAACGCGTACGAGCTCGGCCAGGCTGGCGACCGCACGCTGTTCATCGTGATGGAGCTGCTCTACGGCGAGAGCCTGTTCGAACGCTACAAGGCGAACGGCCCGTTCGAGTGGAAGCGCCTGTGCAAGATCGCGCGTCAGGTATGCGAGTCGCTCGAGGAGGCGCATGCACGCGGCATCGTGCATCGCGATCTCAAGCCGACGAACATCCACCTCGAGAAGCACGACGACGACATCGACTTCGTGAAAGTGCTCGACTTCGGCATCGCGAAGATCCTGCGCGGTGGCGACTTCGAGGCCGCCGACATCACGAACGCGGGCCAGATGATCGGCACGATCGATTACATGTCGCCCGAGCAGATGGTCGGCGGCAAGGTATCGGGCCAGACCGACATCTACACGCTCGGCATCGTGATGTACGAGATGATCGCGGGCTGCACGCCGTTCCCCGAGGCGATGACCGCGGCGCAGGCGCTGAACGCGGTGATGAAGACGAAACCGGATCCGCTGTACCTGCGCGCGCCGGTGCCCGAGGAGCTCGATCGGATCGTGATGCGCTGCCTCGAGCGCGATCTCGCGAAGCGCTATCAAACCGTGACCGAGCTGCGCCTCGATCTCGCGCGGCTGCTCGCCGGTATCGCGCCCGATCGCTCGGCGGCCGTCGAGACGAAGCCGGTCGTGAAGCAAGACGAGCCAACGCAGTTCACGCCGCCACCGGAGCGCTTGCTCGACGAGCTGCGCCGCTCGCCCGATCACGAGGAGACGCAGTTCACGCCACCGCCGCAACAGCTGCTCGCGGAGTCGCGACGCGCGCGCCGGCCGTCCGACGAGCACACGGCGTTCACACCGCCGCCCGAAGCGGTGCTCGCCGAGCTGCGCGCGGGGCGGCGCAAGCATTCGCCCGTCGTCGAGTGGACCGACGAAGACGAGCGCGAGCCAACCACGGACGGCGTGGAGCGCCCAGGTCGTCCGCGTTCGACCGAGGAGCACGAGCGCGTCACCAAGGTTGCGCGGCTCGCCGACATCGCGGCCGC
The DNA here is from genome assembly GCA_036524455.1 of Kofleriaceae bacterium. Lineage (GTDB taxonomy): Bacteria > Myxococcota_A > Polyangia > Haliangiales > Haliangiaceae > JABFXX01. Next base: position 17,915 of record DATDCH010000916.1, read on the forward strand.
GGCAGCGCGATCGCACGACGAGCAGCCGACCTCGCGCGCCGACGAGCACGACCGCGTGACGAAGGTCGCGCGGCTATCGGATATCGCCGCGAGGCCAGCGTCGGGCGAGGAGCAACCGACGACGGCTCGGGTCGGCTCGACGCGCGGTGGCAGCCACGAACCGATGACGTCGGTCGCGCGCTGGACTGGGCCGAGCGAGAACGAGCCGGTGACGTCGGTCGCGCGGCTTTCGGAAGCGGCCGCTCGAATGCCGCGCGGCAACGCGATGGACCGCGCCGCAACAGGGCCGCGTGATGCAGCGGAGCGCGCGACGACGCTTCCGCACGACGCAAGCGAGCGAGCGATGACGGTGCCCGTACCGCGCGGTGGACCCGCGCGCAACGACGGCTCGGCGCTCAACGCGGCGACGCCGCCGCTCGCGAGCTGGAGCGACGCCGAGCAAACCGAGGCGTGGCGCGGCAACCCAGCGGGTGCGCGCCGCGACACGCCGACGACATCGCGACGCGCGGAATCGGGCCCGCGCCGCGAACCGCCGGCGCGCAAGGCCGACTCGAGCGCACGCCGCGACGAGCTGCCGTCGCGGACCCAGCGCGAGCCCGCGCACAACGACGAGCAACCGTCGTGGACCGAGCCCGAACCGCGGACCGAGCGCGATCGCGAACCGCCGGTGCGCCGCGACGCTGCGGCGAGCGCGCGCAAGCCCGAAACGATGCCGCCGCCGATCCCGTCGACGGCGCGCAAAGCCGAAACGATGCCGCCGCCGTTGCCGGGCTTGCCGCGTGCCGTCCCGCGCAGCGTTGCTCCGCCGGCGCCGTTGCCCGGGATGCCGGCGCCGCCGCGCACGTTCACGCCGCAGCAAGACGGTTCGCACTCACGTCGGAGCGATACGCCGATCCCGCAGCTCGGCGCCGCGGCGTTCTCGCAACCGAAGTTGCCGACCCCGGTCCCCTCGACGATGCCAGCCCAAGTGATCACGCCGCCCGGCGTCTCGCCATATGCGGTGACCGAGCATGCGATGAAGCCACACGTCTCGCAGTCGCCGTACGGTTCGCCAGGCTTGCAGTCGCCGCAGGGCATGCAGCCGCACGTCCCGACACCACTGCCATACGGCGCGCCGTCACAGTCCTATGGCGTGCCGACGCCGCCGCCCATGCAACCGTATGGCAATCAGCCCGGCGCGCAGCCGTATGGCAACCAGACCGCGCTCGGCATGCAGCCGTATGCGCCGTCACCACAAACGATGCAGCCGCCGGGCATTCCGTCGCCGCTGCCGCAGAGCATGCCGCCGCCACTATCGCAGGGGATGCCGGCGCAGCAGCTACCCATGGGCCAGCCGTTCGGGCCAACGCCATATCCGCCGACGTCGCTTGGCGGGCAGCCGTACCCGCCGATGATGCCGCCGCCGCTATCGACGTCGTTTCCATCGGCAGCGCCGCCGACGCGCAGCTTCGACATGGGCAAGATGGCGGCGCGCGAGGCTGCGATGAGCCGGCTGATCTGGATCATCGCGCTGATCCTCGCAGCCGGCGTCGGCATCATCCTCGCGACGCAGCTCTAGTTGGCTCTAGTTGTTGCGCTTGATGCTGAGCGTCTCGAGCAGGTGCATCGGCAGCTCGTCCATCGTCGGCGCCGTGCGCAGCATCGACTGCGGCGGTGCGTCGATCGCGAAGCCGAAGATCTCGAGGCACATCTCGTCGGTCGAGCCTTCGCCGAGCATCAGATCGATCGGCGCGACGAGTCCCTCGTCCTCGAGCAGGCGTTGCACGAACGGGTTTGCCATCGTGTTGTTCCACTTGCACTTGAGATCGATCACGTCGCCCGGCATCAGCGTCGGCATCTGCTCGAGCGGCGCGTCGTAGATATACGTGCGCTGCCAGTCGAAGTTCCAGTTGCCGTTCGCGAGGCATTCGTTCGCCGGATCGGTGCCGCGCGGCGCGGGGCGTTCGATCTTCGCCGAGATATGCGTGCCGACCATGTGCATGTGCGGGTTCACCGAGTACAGCTGGACCTGCGAGATGTCGCCGAGCGGCGGCACCGTGATGCGCATGTGCTCGAGGTGATCGGCGTCGCCCGCGGGAATGCGGAACTCCGGCGTGCCGCTGAGGCGATCATCGGGATCGGGCAACAGCGACGGCGCTTGGAACTCGTTACCGAACGCGCCGACGAAGTACATCTTCTTTGGCCACGTCAGCGACGTGCGCAGATCGATCGTCGTCGCGTCGGGTTGATGCGTCATCCCGGCCGGGTGGTAGTGCAGCTGCATGACGAGCTTCGCACCACCGACGAGCGGCACGGCGAGGTCGGTCGGCGTTTGCATCGGCTGATTGCCGGGCGTCCAGATGCTGACGACGAAGCCGCCGGGCGTTTGTTCCTGGCTGCAGTCCCATGGGATGCCGATGCCGCGTTGCGCGACCACCGCATCGTGCTCGGCGCCGGGCATCAGCTCGCTGACGACGACGTGGTGGACGACGAGCGGATTGCCGGGCCGGACCTGCAAGCCGGTGAGCCACGTGCCCTGGGTTTGCGGATCGAGCACGTAGCAGATGAACTGATCGCGCGTGCCGCTCGACGTGAACGGCACGGTTGGCGTGAGCGTCTTCGTCACGCCGGAGAGCTCGGTCGAAGGAATCGGTGGGTTCGGCGCGACCGTGCCTTCCGCGAGGCCGTCCTCGATCCACAGCTTGATCGTGTCGACTTCGGTGGCGGAAAGGCGCGGATCGTCCTCCCAGTGAAAGCGCGGCGTGCAGTCTGCTTCCTCGCGCGCGTCGAACGGAGGCATCGCGCCTTTGTCGATCTGATCGATCATGCGGCCGGCGTTCTCGGACGCCATGTCGTAGGTCGTCAGGTCGAACGGGCCGATGCCACCGGGTGAGTGGCAGCCCATGCAATGCTCCGCGACGATCGGTGCGACGTCTTGGTACCAAGTCGCACGCGGCTCCGGATCTGGATCCGGGCCATCGTCTCCTGCGACGTCGGTACCGCAGGCGAACAGGGACACCGTGGCAAAGCCGAGCAGGTAAGCACGCATGGCGGGTTAGCTCAGCAAATGGCATACCCGCCGATCTTGTGGTGGATCCCCACGCTCGTGTCGGGAATGGCCACAACCCGAAGCGTTGTGAACGGTTGGCGGGATTTTCGTGATCTCCACGCTATATTCCGGCCGTGCCTCGGCTCTGGCTGCTCGTGCTCGTCGTTCTCGCCGCTTGCGGCCCCAAGTCCACCGACGTCAAGCACGCCGGTGGCGGAAGCAATGTCGCCGGCGGGGGCAGCGGTTCTGCGAAGCCGGCAGGCGGATCGCTCGGCAGCGTCCCGGATGTCGGCTGCCTGACGCCGAGCTGCGCGTATCACGCCGGCGGCAACGCGTACTTCACGTGCATGTCTGGTGGCGCGGGCATGTGCTTTCACTTCGGCTCACCATGCACGCCGAAAGACAGCTGCATGTTCGACGCAGGTGATCGCACGTACAAGCAGTGCGCGCGCGCGGTCGAGGGCACGTGCCAGCAGTGGGGCGCTGCATGCGCACCGCAGAGCGCTTGCATGTTCTCGCCGGCCGACGGTCTCCATCACAAGTGCGACGACGTCGCGGGCGGCGGCTGCAAAAAGTACGGCGCGCTCTGCGCTCCGTGATCACGTCGATGCGCTGATCATTTCGGCGTGACGCGCGTCGCGATCGACATCTTCATCGGCGTGATCTCGCTCTCGCCCGCCGCCTGCATCGTGCTGCGCATCTCGGTCGTGAGCTCGCTCGTCACCGCGAGCGTGCCTAGATCGACGGTCGTCTTGCCGCCGCCGGTCCCGATGACATCCTTGATGTCGACCGAGAGATCACCTTGCTTCACCGTCTGATCGTCGCCGTGCACTTCGGTGTCGACCGCGAGCTCGAGCTTGTCGCCGGTGATCGCGACGAGCTGCACGCTGTTGACCGCCGTCAGCTTCATCCCGTTCTGCTCGAGCGGCTTTGAATTGCGCCACACCGCGCCGACCCCAACCGGTTCGTCGGGCAGCGTCATCATCAAGTGATCGAAGCTCGTGGTCAGCGCCGCGAGCTGGGACTTCGCCGCGCCGGTCAGCTGCTTGTCGCCGAGCTCGATCCGCGTGCCCGCGAGCCGACCGGTGGGCGCCATGGTGGTGGTGAACGCGATCCCCTTCATCAGCTCGAGCGGACCGCTGAGCGCGGCGGTCGGCACGCGCGTCTCGTCGCGATCGACCGCGGCCGTCTCCACGATCGTCGTGCGCAACCGCATCGCGCCGGTCGGCAGCACGTCTTCGACTTTGATCGCGAGCGTCATCACGATCGTTGGCATCGCGCCGCCCATGTCGCCGGCACCGATCTCGACGTCGATCGCGATCGCGAGCTGCTGGGTGGTGCCCTTCGCGGCGCGATAGTGCAGGGGCACGCGCGGCTCGTTGCCGGCGCTGACGATCTGCAGATCGGGCGGCGACACCTGGGCGCCGTCGTCGCGTTTACAGCCGATCCAGGCTGCGGCGATGAGGAGGAGCCTGAGGTACATGGTTAGAGTTTAGTACTTCCAATGAGTTGCGCCAGAAAATGAGGTGCCTTGACGAAACTGGTTTTGAAATGCATTATCAATTTCAGATGATCGTCTGCATGTGCCACCCGACGTCGGATCGCGACGTCGACGCGATCATCGACGACGGTGCGCGCACGGTCGAGGAAATCAGCCGTCGCTGCGGTGCCGGAACGGGCTGCGGCGCGTGCGTCGAGGAGCTGCGCGAGCGCCTGCTCGCCAAGGGTGCTGCAGGCTGTGCCCGCGATTGCACCTCCGATCAACGCGACCTCGCTTCGCCGCTCGTGGCCGTTCGCCTCACGCGCTGATTGCGGCACGTCGCGCGCTGATTGCGGCTCGCGATCTCACGTGCCGGTTCGCCCCGCGCGGCCGTCATCCATCTGGGGTAACGTGCGCGGCATGAAGGGCGATGAACGAGTACTCGAGCTGTTGAACGAGCTCCTCACGAACGAGCTGACCGCGATCAACCAGTACTTCATTCACGCCAAGATGTGTGAGAACTGGGGCTACGACCGGCTCGCGCACAAGATCCGCGAGGAGTCGATCGACGAGATGAAGCACGCGGATCTGGTCATCAGCCGCATCCTGTTCCTCGAAGGCGTGCCGAACCTGCAGCGCCTCAACAAGCTCCGCGTCGGCGAGACCGTCAAGGAACAGCTCGAGAGTGACCTCCAGCTCGAGTACGCAGCGATCGCGTTTTTGAACGAAGGCATCCTCGAAGCGCGCGAGAAGAAGGATCTGGCGACCGAGGATCTGATGACGAAGATCCTGGTCTCCGAGCAGGAGCACACCGACTGGATCGAAACGCAGCTCGAGCTGATCCGCCAGGTCGGTGAGCAGAACTACCTCGCGCAGCAGATCAAGAAGTCGTCGTAGCCGACGTTCCGAAAGCGCTCGACGAGAAATCGTCAGCGCCGGCCCCGCCGGCCTGCCAAATCGGCACGCGCACCCACCGTACCGGCGCGTAACCCGGCGAAGCTGCTGCGCCGAGGCTGGCAGCGACGTTGCAAAAGCATCGCACCATGCTCGTGTATCGGCTGCTCTATGCGTTCGCGATCGGGCTCGTCGTCGGCGGCGCCCTGTTTCTCGGCTCGATGCATATGCCACTTCCTCGCATCGAGATCACGCTACCCGCCTCGATCGAGCAGACGCGGCCGGTCCCGACGCTCGCGCTGCACGATCGTAGGGTCGCCGAGGCGTGGCCGACGAACCCAGCGCCTACGATCATCGACGTCGCGCCGGGCATCACGGCGGTGCAACTCGAGCTCGCGCTCCGGCTCGCAGCCGACGAGCAGATCGTCGGCATCGACGGCGTCGCGGTGACCAGCCAGCTCGGGGCCGGTCTGCTACTGGCGTCGCGCGATTTGCGCTCGCGCGAGTTCCTCGATCTGCAAGTTCGCGGCGACGCGGGTGAGCGACGCGTGCTCGTGCTGCTGCACTAATCGGCGCTGCGCAGCTTGCACGCATCGAGCAGTCGGCGGCGCAGCTTCGGCGCAGCGGTGAGCTTGCGCGCCGCCGCGAGCGCACGACCGGTGTCGTTGCGTCCTTTGCACTGCACCATGCCGAAGATCATGATCGCGCGTGCGCGCTGGCGAGCCGTCGCGTCCTCGCTCGTGCTCACCGAATTCGCGAGCGTCTCGGCGCGGTCCCACTTGCCGGCGGCGAGCGCGGCCTGGGCGTCGGCGAGCTTCTTGCCGAGCACCTCGTCGCCGTCGTCGGGACCGTCGTCGTCGGCATCGCGCGGCGGCGGCGGCACCTTCTTCACCGGATCTTTCGGCTTGGGGTCCTGCGCCTTCTTCACCTCGGGTGGCTTGGCGACCTCGATCTCGGGCACCTTGTCGACCGGCTCGACCGCGGCATCGACGGCGACTTCGACCGGTGGCGCGACGGCCGCATCGTGCGCGGCGACCACGGCAACCTGCTTCGGCTCGTCATCGCCGCGCATCGCGAACCAGACACCACCTGCCGCGAGGGCGACTCCAGCGACGATGCAGGCGACGATCAAGCCGGTCCTGCGCCGCGCCGGCGGCGGATGCGACGAGACTGTGCCCGCGTTACCGAGGTTCTGCGAGTCGATCGTCGGTGCGCTCCCGAGCGCGCGATCCGCCGGCTTCGCGACTGCGGGATCCGCTACGCCTTGCGCGACCGCGGGGCCATGGTCGCCCGAACCCATCGTCTGCGCGAACGCATCGTTGCCGGTGTTCGGTGCGCGCGAGCTGCCGGAGCTCGGCGTGCGCGAGCCGGTCGGCGGTCCGCCGCCGGGAGGCGGAATCGACACGCCGCTGCGGGCGGGCGCGAGCGGCTGACCGGTCAGCGCCTCGACGAGGTCGCTGATAGTCGCGAACCGCTCCGCCGCATTCTTCGCCATCGCGCGATGCACGGCGGTCGTCACGGTCTCGGGCAGCGCGACGTGCTGCGCCAGCGGCACCGGTTGCTCGTAGACGACTTTGAACACGACCTCGGGAATCGTCTCGCCCGTGAACGCGGGCTGTCCCGACAACATCTCGTAGACGATCGTGCCGAACGCGAACCCGTCGGTGCGCTCGTCGACGTTCTTGTGCTGACCGAGTGCTTGCTCCGGCGCCATGTATTGCGGCGTGCCGAGCAGCGCGCTGTCTTGCGTCTTGACGGTCGTCGAGCCGCGGATCTTCGAGATGCCGAAGTCGAGCACTTTCGCGATCTCGACGACGCTGCCGTGGACCTCGGTCGGCACGAGGAAGATGTTCTGCGGCTTGAGATCGCGATGGACGATGCCTTCGCGATGCGCCGCGGCGAGTGCGGAGCCGACCTGCCGCACGATCGATAGCGCGTGGTCGAGCGGCAGCGGGCCGCGCTGCAACCGCTGGGCGAGCGACTCGCCCTGCAGATACTCGAGCACGAGGTACGGCGTGCCGTCGGGCATCACGTTGAAGTCGTGGACCTGCACGATGTTCGGGTGGCCGAGCCGCGATGCGATCTCCGCCTCGCGCTTGAATCGGGCGAGCACTTCATCGCCCGACATCTCGGCGTGTAGGACCTTGATCGCTACCTGCTTGCCGGGCAACCGCTTGTGAGTCGCCAGGAACACCGCGCCCATGCCGCCGCGCCCGATCAACGCCTCGATCGTGTAAGTGTCGGCGATGACCGACCCCACATCGATGGCCGACCGGGCCGGTGAATTCTGCATGGACGACAAGCGTATAATGAGACACCCGATGCGCGCACGAGGTTGGTGGCTCCCTGTTTTGCTCGCGTTCTCGACGAGCGCTGCCGCCGACCCCAAGCCCAAAGCCGTCGACATCAAGCCGATCCGCGATCAGCTGATCGTGCTGACCGACGGCGATGGTGGCATTTACATCGCGCAGCCCGGCAGGGACGGCAAGTTGTTCTATGGCGTTGGCGGCAAGAACAAGAATGTCTACGAACAGATCGTGATCTCCCGCTCGTCGGACGGGACTACGGGAGCGTGGGACGTCGGCGTGTGGGCGCCGCGGGTTTCCAATGTGCGGCCGGGCACGGTCGGTAAGCGACGCGACGGCTCGTACGAGCGCTCGTGCGGCCACGACGACAAGACACCGCTCACCGAGCTCACCGGCGACAAAGCGAAGGCCGTGCTCGACAAGAGCGTGTTCCTCACGTCCGCCATGATCCGCAAGCCCTACCTGCTCGCGCGCGACGACGCGGCTGTCTACTACTACGTCGACGTCATCCGCGATCAATACGGCGGTAAGGGCCACCGCGTGTTCATCGGCAAGAAGGGCGCGATGAAGCAGAAGCCGCTCACCGATGTCACGACCGACACCGCAGGCGACGTGTTCGCGACGAAGACCGGCGACCTGCGCATCGTGCGCGATACGACCGACGGCAAGAACGCGGTCAGCTGGGTCAAAGGCGAGAAGCGCGTGCAGTTGTTCTGGCTCGACGTCGATGCGAACTCGCCGCTCATCTGGAAGGACCTCGGCGTTTACGGTTTCACCGGCTCGATCTGCGAGAGCATCTAGTTAGTATCCAGGCATGAAGCTCTCCGGATCGGTCGTGCTCGTCACAGGTGGTGCGTCGGGACTCGGTGCCGCCACGGTTCGCAGCCTGGTCGCCGGCGGTGCGCGCGCGGTGATCGTCGATCGCGATGAAGCGCGCGGCCAACAGCTCGCCACCGAGCTCGGCCAAACGTTTGCGAAGGCCGATGTCACCGATGCCGCGCAAGTCGAAGCCGCGATCGCACAGGCGACGGCGCTCGGTCCGCTGCGCGTCGTCGTGTCGTGCGCCGGCGTTGGCTGGGCGTCGCGCACGCTCGACAAGACCGGCAAACCGCACGACCTCGAGCTGTTCAAGACCGTGATCGGCGTGAACCTCGTCGGCACGTTCAACGTGCTGCGGCTCGGTGCCGCCGCGATCGCGAAGACGGAACCGCTCGCTCACGGCGAGCGCGGCGTGATCGTCAACACCGCATCGGTCGCCGCATTCGACGGCCAGATCGGGCAGATCGCCTATGCCGCCTCGAAGGCAGGTGTAGCGGGCATGACACTGCCCGCCGCCCGTGATCTGGCGCCCGCCGGCATCCGTGTGATCACGATCGCGCCGGGCATCTTCGACACGCCGATGCTCGGGGCCCTGCCAGAAGAAAAACGCGCCGCTCTGGCCGCCGATGTCGTGTTCCCGAAAAGGCTCGGTTCGCCCGACGAGTACGGCGCGTTAGTCGCTGCCATCGTCGACAACGGCTATCTGAATGGCGAGACCATCCGCCTCGATGGTTCGCTTCGCATGCCACCGAAGTAGTACGCTTTCGGCATCTACCAAGGGGTGCGGCCATGACTCGAACTGGGTGTCTACTACTACTCGTAGTATCGGGGTGTATCGTCGGCGACTCTGGCGAGGCGAATACCGACAAGCACGCGGTCGCGAACGTCACCGGCACGCCGGGCAACTTCGTGATCGGCAGCGCGCGGTTCACGCTGACCGAGGGAGTCGTGTCGGTGCTCGTCGAGCTCGGCAATGCGCCGGAGGGCACGCACGGCTTTCACATTCACCAGAACCCAGCGTGCGGCAACAACGGCATGGATGCCGGCGGCCACTGGGACGGCGCCGATGCCGCGGGCGACGCGACGACGCACGGCCTGCCCGACGCGGTGACGAACCACTACGGCGATATCGGCAACATCACGATCGCCGGCGATGGCACCGGATCGCTGACGGCGACGCGCGAGCAGTGGACGCTCGGCGATGGCGCGGCGAGCGACGTGATCAATCACGCGGTGATTTTCCACGTCAACCCCGACGACGGCACGATGGCGTCGGCCGGCGCGCGTCTCGGCTGCGGTATCATCGCAGCGGAGTGAGTAGCGGGGCGCGGGAGATCGAGCTCGACAAGACCGCCCAAGCGCCGGCCGGGTCCGCGAAGATCGCATCGCAAGCCGCCGGCACTGCTGACACCGCCGCGCCGCTCGCGGTCGGCACCGAGGACACGGCCGCGGCGCCGTCGACCAGCCGGAGCGTTGCGTTACCCGCCGGCCGCGCGCCGCGCCGGATTTTCCTGGCGTCCGCGGCGGTCGCGGCGACGACGCTCGGCTACTTCGTCGTGCGGTTCGTGCTCGCCGCCGATCCGCCGGCACTTCACCCGGCGTTCGTCGGTAAGACCGGCGGCGGTGCGTTCGCGGCACTCGGCGTGTTCGACGGCCCGTACCTCACGCTCGTGCGGATGAGCATCGTCGGCGCGGTGTTCCTCGCGATCGCGCTGTGGTCGTCACATCACCATCGTCGCGATCTGCGCGTGCAACTGATCGCGGCGGTCGCGGCGGTCGCCGGCCAGTTCTCGATCGCCGTCGCCGTGTTGACGTCGCAAGAGACGATCATCGCGTGGCGCGTGCTCGCAGCAGTGATCTACGTCGGCTTGCCACTGGTGACGTTTGCGCTGCTCGCGGTGTTCCCGAACGGACGCGCCGTACCGCGGTGGGCGCCGCTCGCGATCCCGGTCGTGCTCGCGCCGTTCGTCGTGCAGGCCGCCATCATGTTCGATGACCGCGCGTACTCGGTCGCCGTCGCCACGTTCTTCTTCCCCGGTTGCGCGTTGTTCCTCGGCTTTCAGTGGCACCGCTACCGCACGCACGCGACGGTGCGCGAGCGCTATCAGATCAAGTGGCTGTGCTACGCGGGCGCCGCGTTTGCGATGATCCAGGCGGTCGCGGTGATCGGCGTGATCCCGCTGCTCGCCGATCGCGATAGCGCAGCGTTCCCGTTCTTCCGGATCTTGTTCGAGCTGCTGCTCGCGTCGTCGTACCTCGTCGGGCTGATGAGCCTGCTGTTCTCGGGCGCGCGCTACCGGTTGTGGGAGGTTGATCGGGTCATCAATCGCACGATCGTCTATGCGATCGTCACGCTGCTGCTGCTCGCCGCAAGCGCAGTCGCGTTCTTCGGGCTGCGCGCGGCCCTGCCGAGCGCGTTGCCGCCGGCTGCCAACATCGCGATCTCGATCGCGATCGTGATCGCGCTCGCTGCCCCGCTGCGCCGCCGGATAGCGCGCTGGATCGATCGCCGGTTCTACGGCATCGGTCTCGACTACGAGGCGCTCGCCGCCAAGGCGGTGCGCGCGGCGCACACGACTCTGCCGACGACGGGCACCGAATTCGCGTCGTACGACGAGCTCGTGCTGCTCGGCCGCGGCGGCATGGGCGCGGTGTATCGCGCGCATCACGCCGACTTCGGTGTGCCGGTCGCGCTCAAGGTGATGTCGCCGCAGCTCGCGCAAGACGCCGACGCGCAGGCGCGGTTCCGCCGCGAGAGTCAGATCCTCGAGGATCTGCGTCACCCGAACGTCGTGCCGTTTCTCGCCGCCGGCCACGAAGCGGGTCTCGCGTTCATCGCGATGCAATACATCGAAGGCGACGACCTCGGCGCCGTCGTGCGCCAGCGCGGTCCGCTCGCGATCACGGACGTCGCGCGGCTCGTCACCGGCATCGCTGCTGCGCTCGATCTCGCGCACGCGCGCGGCGTCGTGCATCGCGACATCAAGCCGGCGAACCTCCTGCTCGAGGGCGCGCCGGATGATCCGCTCGCGACGCGCCGCGCGCTGGTGATGGACTTCGGCGTCGCTCACCTCGTGCCCGAGCGGCCGGAGGTCAAGCCGCCGGCCGAGGACGAGGCCGCGCCCGATGGCTCGCTCGTCGGCAGCCTGCCGTACATCGCGCCCGAGCAGATCCACGACGCCGATGCGGTCGACGCGCGCGCGGATGTCTACGCGCTCGGCGCAACCGTCTACGAGTTGGTCACCGGGCGGCCGCCGTTCGTCGAATCCACCGCACTCGGGCTCGTGCTCGCGCATATGCACCAACCGCCGCTCGATCCGCGCGCGTTCGCTGCGGCGCTGCCCGAACCGGCGGCGCGCGCGATCCTCGTTGCGCTCGCGAAGGATCCGGCGCAACGCTACGCGAGCGCGAGCGACTTCGCCGCCGCGCTCACTTCGGCAGCACGTCCTTAGGGATCGCGTTCGGCATCTCGGGAATCGTCTTCTCGTAGAGCCAGCTGTACGTGAAGTACGAGCCCGTCACCCGCTTGGTGTAATTGCGCGCCTGATCGTCTGCGATCGACTCGACGAACTCGTCGGCGGCGTACGTGCCGCGCAGCTTGAGCCCGCGCTTGACGTAGCCGGGGCCTGCGTTGTAGCCGGTCGGGATCAGGATCGTGAAGCTCTTGAACGTCTTGTACAGGTGGCCGAGAAACCGCGAGCCGATCGTCACGTTCTTCTCCGGATCGCGCAGGTTCTCTCGCGTCGGATCGATGCCGGTACCCTTCGCGAAGTCCTTCGCGGTCGGCGGAATCATCTGCGTGAGCCCGATCGCGTTCGCGTAGCTCTCGGTCAGTGGGTTGAAGCCACTCTCCTCGCGGACGATGCCGATCTGCATCGCGATCGGGACCTGGTTGAGCTTCGCGTGGCGCGTGAGCAGCTCCCAGTAGCCTTTCGGGTACGCGATCAGCCAGCGTGCGCGGTTCGCGCCGAGCGGCCATTTCTCGCGGTAGTCGAGGATGTGCCAGCGCGTCGGCCACAGCGACGTCGCGTGGCGGCCGGCGCGATCGTACAGGAACGCCATCGCCCACAGCTTCTCGATCTGATCGACGTCATGGACGCGGCTCTTGCCAGCGGGCGCCGACAGGCCGAGCTTGCGCAGCTCGGGCTCCGCGGCCGAGCCGATGCCCAGGCGCAGAAACTCCATCGCGCGCAGAAACCCGGGCGCGCTCCACTCGGGGCGCGGCCTGAACACGAACGCCGGCGCTTTCGGATCGTAGCCGGGCGGATCGGTCGAGATCTCGGCGACGAGCGCGGCGTACTCCTTCGGCGCGCTCTCCTTGAGCCGGTTGAGCGCGAGCAGCGCGTAGTACGCGGCGGGATAGCTGCGCACGGTCGCTTGCCACTGCGCGATCGCTTGCGGCAGCTGATTCTTCGCGGCGTACGCGCGGCCGAGCCAGTACTGCGGTTGGCCTTCGCCGTAGTAGTTGTCGTCGCGTGGGACGAGCCGGATCTGTTCCTGCCACCACTTGATCGCGTCGTCGTAGCGCTTCTCGAGCCATGCCCGCCAGCCGAGCCGCCACATCGACTCGGCAACACTGTCGCCCGTCGGCCACGTTTTCGGCAGCGCCGACAACACCGCTTCGACCTTCACGCCGTCGTTGAGCGATGCCCACTCCTCGGCTTCGCGCAGCATCGCGTCGTCGGAGTAGCTGTGCTTCGGATCGATGCTCTGCGCTGCCTTGTAGTGGGTGGCCGCGGTCTGGTGCTGCTTGATGAACGCGTACGAGCGGCCCGCCTGGTAGTGCGACTTGATCCACAGATCGTTGTTTGCCGCCGCCTTGCACGCGACCACCGCGTCCTCGAACAGCGTCGCCGCGCCGCTGCGATCGCGCGCCTTGAACCGGCTCTGCGCGCGGTGATATGCGGCCGTGCACTTGTCGGCCGCCGAAATTTGCTTGTCGGCGAGCGCGGTCGTGAACGCAGCCTCCGACTCCGGGTTGCGCATCGCATCGAACAGCTCCATGCCGCGTGCGATGTGCTCGGCTGCGGTATACGCGAGCGCGACTTTGAGCGCGGTCAGCCGTTCCTGCGCCTTCACGGTCCACGACGACAGCGGATCGTCGATCGTGATCTGGCGATACAGCTTGATCGCTTCCTTCTGATCGCCGCCCGACTTCTCGAGCGCCTCGGCGAGATCGAAGCGCGCCTCGGAGCGAAACGGACCATTCGGCCGGCGCGTCAAATAGTCACGAAAGTGCGTGACCACCGCTGCCCAGTCGCTCTTGCCGCGCAGCAGATCGCCGACGAGGATCTCGGCGTCGGCACCGACGATCGAGTCTTTCGCGACCTTCTGCGCGAGCTCCATCGCCTCGGTCGTCTTCTTCGCGAGCCACAGCGCGCGCGCCGCGTGATAGCCGACGTAATCGGCGAGCTCGGGCAGCTTGGGATACGCCGCAGTGAAGTGCGTCGCCGCGGTCGTCGCGTCGTTTTGACGTTCGGCGCACAGTCCGAGCATCAGATCGATGCGCGCGATGCGGGCTTCGTCTTTCGTCGCCGCACGTGCGCGCGTGAACGCGGCGGCGGCGGCCTTGTAGTCCTCGAGCGAGAACTTCGCGAGGCCCTGTTGCTCGTCGGCGGACGTCCAGTACGACGTGACCATCGCTTCGGAAAAGCCGCTGCCGGGCGCGACTGCCGTCGGCTCGCCGGGCTTGGCCACCGGCGGCGGTTTCGGCGTCTTCGTATGACGATGCGAATCGTCGCCAGAGCACGCCCAGATCAGCGCTACGCACATCCACGCAAGGCGTCCCATTGCTCGAAGTTAGCAACGGAGATCGACGAGGACAAATTTCACCGCCCGACGCGGTTTCGGCCCTCGTGCTTTGCGCGATAGAGCGCCTTGTCGGCGGCATCGACCAGCTCTTCCAGCGTCTTGGCTGGGATCGCCGGATAGCACGCGACGCCGATCGACACGCTGCACTTCATCTGTTTGCCGCCCTCGAGCTGGATCGCGGTGGCTTCCACGAGCTTGCGCACGCGCTCGGCCATCAGCAGAGCGGGCTCGATCTCGATCGCGCGCAGGATGATCGCGAACTCCTCGCCACCGAACCGCGCGACGACGTCTTCGTTGCGCACCGCACGGCTGAGCACGTTCGCGATTGTCGCTAGCACCGTGTCGCCGGCGAGGTGGCCCATCGTGTCGTTGATCTTCTTGAAGTGATCGAGGTCGAGCATCAGCAGCGAAAGCGCAGTGGTGTGGCGCTGCGCAAACTTCAGCTCGCTGTCGAGCCGCTCGAGGAAGTAGCGCTTGTTGAACAACTTCGTCAGGCCGTCGCGCAGCGCCGACGACATCAAGTTCTCGTGGAACGACTCGTCGAGATCGTCCTGGAAGCCGAACCGGATGATCGTGCCGCGCCCGACTTGGATCTTGTCGCCGTCGCGCAGCTCGGTCGTCATCGCGATCTTCGTCCCGTTGACGAACGTGCCGTTGCGGCTGCCCATGTCCTCGACCCAGGCGCGCCCGGTCTCGGCGCGAATCCGCGCGTGCGTGCGCGAAATGCCATCGTCTTCGACACGCAGCTCGGCGGTCGGTGCGCGGCCGATCACCGCGGTGCCCTTCGAGACTTTGAACTGCGTCCCTGACATGCCACCCGTGAGCACGGTCAGCACCGGCTTCGTGCGCGCGACGCCGACCGATGCGAGCTTCTCCCGAATCTCCTCGACGTCGGTCGCGCTCGTCGTCTCCTCTTCCCACTCGTCGGGCACGACATTAGTCGTACCGTGAGTCACGCTCGTGCTGCAATCCAACTCGCTAGTGAGTCGAGCAGCGTCGATGCAAGTGGCTGGACCGCTTGACGCGCCTCCCGACACAGCACGCGCATGCGCTCCGACGCTGCCGCTGCATGTTCTGTAAGCTCGGCATCATCTCGATCGTCGGCGTGCTGAAACGCGATGCCGATCGCGAGACCGTAATGTGCGAGTGACGCGCGCGTCTCGCTGCTCGCGCCAGCCGCGATCGCGCCGAGCTCGGCGGCAGCGGCGAACAACGCGCCGGTTTTTGCCGCATGCATGCGCTCGATCGCGGCGAGGTCGCGCAACGCTTCGCGCGAGGTCGTGAGATCGATCGCCTGGCCCGCGAGCAAGTCGTGGACGCCGGCGCGTCGTGCGAGCACTGCAACTGCATCGGCCGCGCGCGGGCCGAGCTCGGCGAGCGTGCCGAATGCGAGCGTGAGCAAGCCATCACCGGCGAGGATCGCGATGGCTTCGCCGAACGCGACGTGCACGGTGGGTCGGCCGCGGCGCTCGTCGTCGTCGTCCATCGCGGGTAGATCGTCGTGCACGAGTGTGTACGCGTGCAGCATCTCGATCGCGGCGGCGACCGGCAACGCTTGTGCGCGCGTGCCGCCACATGCTTCGCAGGCAGCGATGGCGAGGGCAGGGCGCAACCGTTTGCCCGGTCCCGTCGCCGCGTAGTGCATCGCTTCGCCGAGTCGACCCGGATCGTTGGTGGCGCCGACGCGCAGCCGTCGATCGAGCTCCGCATCGACGGTCACGCGCGCTTCCTCGAGAAACGCAGCAAGCTGCGCGGGCGCGCTCTCGGGAGCGAGCGTCGCCGACATTCAGGTCCCGTTTGGCTCTTCGAAGGGAACGGTCTGCACGCCGCCTGCTGCGCTCACCAAGATCTCGACGCGCTTCTCTGCCGATGCGAGCAGCTGCTGACCTTTGCGCGCGAGCTGCACGCCTTCTTCGTAGACCGCGAGTGATTGTTCGAGCGACAGCTCGCCGGATTCGAGCTTCTGCACGACCTCGCGCAAACGCACGAGGATCGCGTCGAATCCGGGCTCTGCATCCGCCACGCGCGGACCATAGCCGGGAGAAACTGAAAAGTCACCCCGTCGAGATCGCTTGACGCGACGAGAAGTTGCGGGGAAGCTGAATCGTCATGGGGGAGCAGCGCTCGGACTTCCGTCCCAACGATACCGGCGAGCTCAAGGAGCGCTGGCGGACGTATATCCAGGATCGCCGGCTCAACGTCACCGCGCAGCGCGAAGCGATCGTCGAACAGTTCCTGCGCACGCGCGATCACGTGTCGATCGACGAGCTGCTCACGAAGGTGCGCAAGCGCCAGCCGCGGGTCGGCTACGCGACCGTGTATCGCACGCTCAAGCTGCTCGTCGACAGCGGGCTCGCGGTAGAGCGCCAGTTCGGCGACGGCCAAGCGCGCTACGAGGTCGTCGGCGATCATCACGATCACCTGATCTGCGTGAAGTGCGGCCTCATCCTCGAGTTCGAAGACGACGAGATCGAAATGCTGCAAGACAAGATCGCCGAGCGCCTCGGTGGCTTCACCGTGCTGCGCCACCGCCACGAGCTCTACGGCCTGTGCCCGAAGGCCGCCGGCGATGCGTCGGGCCTGTGCCCGAACGAGCTGCGCAAGAAGTAAGTGCCTCGCCATGCGTGCGGCAGTTCCAGTAAGCGCGCCCGTGGCAACGCGCGTAGCCGGTCGCGGTAAGCGCGTGGATTGCCGATCGCTGCACACGCGCGGTTGCAGCCGCGTGACACGCTGCACGGCGCTTTTCGCTTGGGATTCGCGGCGTCGGCCGGCATAGTCCTGCGTCCATGAAGTCGGTCGTCTTCCTCGTCGCGCTGTCGCTCGTGGCTTGCCGCCCCGAGCACGGCGCCGACGACGCCGACGCCGCGGTCGTGATGCCCGATGGGCCCGATGGCACGGGCTGCACGATGCTCACGCCGCGCACGCAACCGCTCGAGACGTTCATCGGACCGACCGGCCTCGAAGCGCGGATGGCCGCGATGATCGATGGCGCGCAGTCGACACTCGACATCCACATGTACCTGTTCACGCTCGGCTCGCTCGCCACCAAGATCGTGCAGGCCAAGCAGCGCGGCGTCGCGGTGCGCGTGCTGCTCGATCCCGATCACGAGGGCAACAGCAGCGTGAAGTCGACGCTCACATCGGGCGGCGTCAACTGGAAGAACGCGTCGTCGCTCTACACGTTCTCGCACGCGAAGTATCTGATCGTCGACAAGCAGCAGGTCACGATCATGTCGATGAACTGGAACCTCGATGCGTTCCGCAACGAGCGCAACTACGGCGTCGTCGATCGCGATCCGGAAGACATCGCCGACGTCGAGGCGATCTTCGACCAAGACTGGGCGATGGCGAGCGGCCAGACGGTGCAGCCCGCGAACCTCACGTGCACGCGCCTCGTCGTGTCACCGACGAACGCGAAGACGCGCCTGCTCGAGCACATCAACAGCGCGAAGACCGCGCTCGATGTCGAAGTGATGTACGTGTCCGAGACGTCGATCCGCGACGCGATCCTCGCGGCTCACGGCCGCGGCGTCACCGTGCGCGTGATCATCAACGAGCCGACCGATCCCGCGGTGCAGAGCTTCAGGGGTGCGGGCATCGTCGTGAAGACGCCGGCGACGTTCTTCCTGCACGCGAAGCTGCTGATCGCCGACAGTGTCGCGTTCGTCGGCAGCGAGAACATGAGCTTCACGTCGCTGACGAAGAACCGCGAGGTCGGCGCGATGGCGTTCGAGCCGAGCGCGTTTTCGCCGATCAAGCAACAGTTCGACGCCGACTGGGCCGCGTCGACGCTCGTCCCGTAGCCGGACGCGTCGTCCGCAGCGCGGCCGGACAATTCGGACGAGCGCATCGTCGAGCGTTGCGATCCGCGCGTTTACGATTGGCCTTGGGCTTGCTGATGCGTGCGCGGTACCCTTCTGGAGGTAGACCGTGAGTGATTCGGATATTACGAGCACGATCCTGCGTCAGATCCGCGACGATGTACGCGAGGTCAAGAACGACCTCCGTACCTTCGGAGGAGAATTTCGAAGCTTCCAGGAAGAGGTTCGTGGCGAATTCTCGATCGTACACACGCTGCTGCGTGATGCGGCCGGACGATCGATAACGCTGATGCGGATTATCAACAACAAACTCGAACCTGCAATCGTGGGTCTGCTCAAGCGCGTTGCGAGACTCGAAAAGAGAGTCGGTTGACCGACGAGCAGATCAGCCTCCTGGCCGAAATCCGCGACACGCTTCGTGACGCGAATCGCGAGCCCAGCCCAGAACTACTTGCTGCGAAGCTAGTCAAAGCCGAGCGCGCGCTCTACATGCTCGAAAAGAACATCGGAACCGTCGAGGATGCCTTGATCGACATCGCCGAAACCTTCGATGAGCTCGCAAAGACCGCTGGCCTACCCAACCGAATTGCCCGCAAGACTCGCGGGATCCTGGAGCGCCGGCGCATGGCTACTTCTGCTTCAGGCGCTCGATCTCGGCGCCCTCGCTGAGCGGCAAGAAGTGCACGACGCAGCGGCTCGGCTCGCTTGGCAAGAACGCCACCGCCCATAAGAACGAGTTCTGCCAGTACTGCTTCGTCGACTTCGTCTCGCTCGGCGGTCCGAACCGCTCGCGCATCCAGCGGTCGACCTCGTCCTCGACGCAACCGCGGATCTTGAGCTGCACCTCGATCAGCGGTAGCTGCGCGAGCGCCTGCTTGCGTGCGTCCCTCTGCTCTTTCGTCGCGTCCTCGGCGAGCGCCGGCGGCTCGGTGCCGAGGAAGTAGGCGTCGACCTCGGCGATCCGCTTGCCGACCTTGATCGGCGTGAGCGCGAAGCACCACGTGGCCTTGCGGCCGTCGTTGAGCTCGGTCGGCTGGCAGATCGCCTGCTGCACGTTCGCGCGTGACGTCACGCCGAACTTGAGGTGGCCGACACCGCTGGGCTCGCCCTTGCGAGGTTCGCAACCGATGCCGGTGAGGGCAACGCACCCGACCGTCAGGGCGAGCACGGCGGAGCTGAGCAGCACGCGCCACATGCGGGCCTTCACGCTGGGACGCCTCCGCGCACGGTAACTTCGACGGTCACTTCATCCTCCATCTTGAATACGAAGAAGCGGGGCGCCGTGAGTCCGAGTTTCCTGATGTCGAGCTCGAACGTGCCCTTGGCCTCGATGTGCTTGTCGTCGAGCGTACCTTGGCCCGACACGACGAGCACGACCTGTTTGCCGCGCCACGCGAGCGTGCCCTCTGCCTTCGCGGTGAACTTCGTGCCGTCACGTACTACGTCAGACACGCGCGTCAGCGTGAACGTTGCGGTCGGATGCTCCTCCATCGCGAAGTCCTTGCGGAGCTTTCGATTCTTGAGGAAGTCGCCGGCGTCGAACTTCGTCATGTCGACGGAGAACGTCGCTTTCGCCTGCTCGATCGCGTTCGCGTCGGCGTCGACGGTGCCGGTGATCTTGTCCCAGACCGTCGTCGTGTCGTGCACGCTCGACCGTGCCTTGACGGTCAGCTTGCCGGCTCCGACGGAGTACTTCATGCCGCCAGACACTGCAGCAGCAGCGTCGTGACGTTGTCGGTGCCGCCGTTACGGTTCGCCGCATCGACGAGCTCGGCGACCGCGCGCTCGAGGCTCTTTGCCTGGCTCGCGATCTGTGCGATCGCGTCGTCGGCGACCATGCCCGACAGGCCGTCGGAGCACAGAATGTAAACGTCGCCGCTCTTGATCTGATGAGAGCGAATGTCGACCTGCACGGTCTCGCGCATGCCGAGCGCGCGCGTGATGACGTTCTTGTGGGGGAAGTTGCGCTCTTCCTCCTCGGTCATGTCGGGCTTGGCTTCCTTGTAGTCCTCGAGCAGCGAGTGGTCGCGGGTCAGCTGCTGGATCGCCGCCTCGCGCACCCGATAGACCCGGGAGTCACCGACATGGCCGACGTAGATTTTGTCGCCCGAGACCAGGCACGACACGATCGTGGTGCCCATGCCCTTGTAGCGAAGGTCGCGGTTCGAGGTCTCGAAGATCCGCAGGTTCGCGAGCTTGATGCCGCAGACCAGCCGGTTCTCGATGTAGGACAGCGAGCGGTCCATTTTGTAGGGCCACGTCGCGTCTTCGTCCTCGCGGGTACGCTGATAGAACTCGCCGATCGTTTCGGCGGCCATCTTCGACGCGACCTCGCCGGAGGCGTGACCGCCCATCCCGTCCGCGACGAGGAACAGCTGTTCGTCCTCGATCAACGAGAAGTAATCCTCGTTGTGGGTACGCTTCATGCCGACGTCGGTCTTAGCCGCGTAGCGGATCTTCATGGTCCCCGTAGTCCATCGAAATCATAGGTGGCGGATCCAAGTGGCGTCAACCGAACCGCCCGACTTCCGGGTAGAGTGCGCAGCGCATGCGCGCAGAGATCTTGACGATCGGGGATGAGCTGTGCCGCGGCGAGATCGTGGATACCAACTCCTCATATCTGGCGCAGCGGCTATGGGACCTCGACATCACCACGCGGTGGATGACGAGCTGCTGCGACGACGAAAATGATATCACCACCGCGCTCGATCAGGCGGTGAACCGCGCGGAGTTGGTCGTCTGTTCGGGAGGGCTCGGCCCGACCGAAGACGATCTCAC